>CAMWJV010000046.1 GCA_947174665.1 uncultured Lachnospiraceae bacterium | reverse complement strand
CAAGCAAATAATACCGTAATAAATAATATAGCTTTGAATAGAAGAAACAGAAATACCGTTTTCTGTTTCAAAGAAAAAATCTACTGCAATAATTTTTCCACTGTGAAAATAACAAAAAGCCACCGCAATTAGCCAACTTCCCCATATTATGAATTTAATATAATTTCTCCATCTCTGTTTTGGATTTTTTTCATTGACAGCAAAAGCACATTCCTGTAATCCCCCTGCGGGGCAGAGGTAGGAACAAAATAATCTCCCAAAAGGAATGGAAAGCAAAAACATAAGAACAAAAACTAAAAAGCTTCCATTGATTATTCCATTTAGTCCTGCATCAATGATTAAAGCGGGGCTAAAATAATAGAGCGTTATAGGGAACAGAAGTAATGAAGTAATAATAACCAGCTTTCTTATTTGTTGCCTTGTCATACAGATACCCTCCATCGCATCAGGAGATATATCAGTCTGATACATTATACATGATTTTTTTCTTTATTTCAATAGCCTCGTAAAGATTTGACAATTAAATAGACTTTATATCTAAGCTGTGATATACTGATAATAACAACTCAGCAATCACAAAAGACGGTGATAATATGGCAGATAGCGAAAAACTTTATCTGATTCTTTCAAAACTTGATACAATAGAAAGTGATGTACAAGAGCTGAAACGGCGCACAACAAGTATTGAATTGCATATTGAAAATATTACTGACAAGAATATTCAGTTAATCCCCGAAAATTTTATTGAACTTACAAAGAAGCTTAACCAGGCAATACCGGTTGCTGATAAAAATCTTGCTTATGAAGTAAAGGTTAATTATCTTGTAGGCGAGGTTGAAAAGCTTAAGGCAGAACTTGCAGAACTTAAAAATAAAATTGCATAACAATTACATAAAGACATTTCACAAAGCAAGGTGTAAAGTCTATTGAAGTATTAATCACATTAATATCTCCGGAGCAGGTTTTCTGATACCGCTCCGGAGTCATCAAAAACCGCTATTCCTCAATTCTCACAATTCTCAGATTTGTAACGGTCATTGTAAATGGCACTTTTTCCTCACGCTTTCCACAGTTAAAAACAAGCGCCACATTATTATCCGTATCCTCGTTCATAGTAAACACATTCGAATAATGCTGCTTTTCCGTGGTATAATCCGCACTGCCCGACGCATATACACCATAGGGCTCATAGTTCTGCTGGAAATGAAAGGGCAGGGTAATATCCGTTGTGGCTGAATAGTCAAATGAGATTTCATAGGACACCCCCTTTTCCAGCGTAAGACCGGCATAGGTTCCCTGAATATACCACTCTTCATCTCCTGACTCCGTAACTTCTATGGACACTCCATCCTGAAGATATGTTATCGTAGCTTTCGCGCCGGAATTCACCCAGCCTGTCCATTTATCCACATCGGCACACATATTGTCGTCAGGATCTTCCTCCTCTGCAGCCTGGGGGACATATTCCTCTCCCTTTGCGGCCGCAACCATCGTTCCCAGAAGATTGACCTCCGATATTTTCAGGTTTCTCCGGTTAAAAAGTCTATATGCGCTTCCGTTATCCCACCAGAAACATTTGATACCGTAATCTGTGCAGGTTTCCACATAATATTTCGCCCAGGCCTGACGTGCCCCGTCATTATCCTTGTCAGCGCACCCAAACTCTCCGACAATAACAGGGATTCCTTTCTGCACAAAGCTGACATACATATTTTTGAGATAACTGTCCACACTTTCTTTGTTCCACTTAACCGTCTCCGGATATTCCTCCGCTGTGAACTTATAAGGCTGATAAATATGCGCTTCCACCACCAGACTGTTTTCCACAGAATCAGTGGGAAGCACAAAGTCCTTTGTCACCTGACTGTTTCCGCCTGCACAATAGGTATTAACGATCAGTATTCTCTCACCGTTATTTCCGCCGGAAGCCCGCACCGTATCCACAAACAGCTGATTCAGTTCATTCACAACCTCAACTGCACGGCTGTCCGGATTTACCCACTCGTTTGTATCATTCAGAATCTCATTGAAGCCTTCAAACAGCAAATGCTCGTTATAACCCGCAAACCTTGCGCTGACCTGTTCCCATATAGCGGCAAACATGGCCTTGTTTTCCTCAAGATTCGTATCGCTTGCCCTGAGCCAGCCATTGGCTCCAGTATCATGGTGTACATTGATAATACAATACATATCATCATTCATCACATAGTCCACCACTTCCTGTACGCGATCCATCCATTCCTCATCGATCACATAGTCGCTGTCCATATGATTATACCAGGTGACCGGAACTCTGACCGCATTAATACCGTTGTCTTTCACCAGATCAATCATTTCCTGGGTTGCCCGCGGATTTCCCCAAGCTGTCTCAGATGACAATCCCTCATTTTTACCAAGTTCCGCGCCTGAACAGCTGTCCAGAGTATTACCCAGATTCCAGCCAAGAACAATATCCTCCACAAGATCCGCTGCCGGACCCGCAGCCACTATTATCTCCGGATCGACAGTCTCCGTCGTCTCCGGCTCGGCAGTCTCCGCCTCTTCCGATTCATTTACAGCCGTGCTCAGTTCCTCTGACGTCGGCTCTGTCTGCACAATCTCCGGCGTCGGCGTCGGTTCCTGCCCCTCCGCGCCGTTACAGGCCGTAAGACTAAATATTGTCATTGTCAACAGACATCCTGTTATAATCGCTCTTCTTCCCATTTTTTCCTCCGCTTTGCTTTTTTTCATGCTATCATGAAGCTTCTTTCCCTGTCAAGGCGTTGTTTCCGGCTCTTTTGACTCTCTTTCTGCTGTACATTCCCTTATACGATAGTAACCCACTTTGCAGCCTCTGCAAAATGAATCTGCAAGGGCAGGGTCAGTTTCCCTTGCAGATAATTTTTTCAAAAGCTTCCTGATGATAGATTTTATACCACATCAAGATCATAGCACGTTTTACATGCAGTATACCATGGGCTTTCGGAAACAGATACCCGATCTTCCCAAAAGACTCTATGAGCCATTCCTGTATGCCAAGCTGAAACGGCTTTGTTGGACACTCCGACAAGCATACCAAGCTGGAATTGCGACAGGCCACGTTGCACCCGCCGCTCATGCAGAAAATTACCAAAACTATAGTCTCTCATATAATCCTCCTTGCCTGCTGACACTACTATATGCTATTTGGGACATGCATACAAGGGGAATGCGTCTACCGGAGGTAGAGCTTTTTGGAGTGCCCGGACAGCATCCGCGGGATGATGCTGTCATCTGAAATTCAAGACCCACCGGCTCTGCGTCATGTAATAGATGAGTTTTGCCCTTATCTTCTGCTCTCCCAGCCATAAAGTACAGTCAAACTCAAGGGACGGGCTCCCGGCATATCTCTTCATCTCCTGGGAATGCACTGTGATCTCCTTTATCACCCGGATCTCTCCATCCTCATCCTTCACTTTGAGCATCAGGGGCGTTATCTTTCCTGTGCTGGTAAACCAGCACTCACAGGCAACCTCCTTCTGCTTCCCTCTGACCATCCCCACATCCGCCGGCAGAGAATTTGTGCCTATCCCAAACGCCATAAGTTCTTCCCTCCTTACAGGACAGCAACCTTGTCATAATCAACCTCCCACTTTTCTCTTGAAATTCCCCCGCTCATATGGTCTATGGGCTGGTTCAGGAAAGCCGCCCGCATGACCGCATCCATACCGTATCGCTCCCTGATGGCATCCACGGTCCTGTCCACCACTGCCAGCTTCCCATAGTCCACTTCGTCAAAAAGGCTCACCTGCCTTGAAAAATCATCCCTCCGCACCCGGCTGGTGTGCACCCCCAGGAGCCGTACCGGCCTGTGGTCCCACAGCTCCGCAAACAGTTCTCTGGCAGCCCCGCAGATCTCCACGGTCAGGTCTGTGGATGCTCCCAGCACCTTCTGGTGAGAAACATAGGACAGGTCATTATACTTAATCCCCACTGACACCACCTCCGCCTGTACATGGTCTGCCCGGAGCCTGGCAGCCACGGTCTCGGAGAGCGCCAGCAGTACCTTGTCCGCCTCTTCCCTGTCTGTCACATCCCGAGCCATCGTCGTGCTGTTTCCATATCCCTTGTTGGGTGCAGGCGTATCCAGTACCGGGGACAGGTCCACCCCGTTGGCAAACCCCCATATCACTTCCCCATGCTTTTTCAGGATACTTCCAAGCCATGCAGGATCCGCCGCCGCAAGTTCTCCTATAGTGCGTATTCCCATAGAAAACAGCTTCTTAGCTGTTGCCCGTCCTACAAAGAATAGTTCTGACACAGGGAGGGGCCACATCTTTTGCGGAATTTCT
Organism: uncultured Lachnospiraceae bacterium; assembly: GCA_947174665.1. GTDB lineage: Bacteria > Bacillota > Clostridia > Lachnospirales > Lachnospiraceae > Acetatifactor. Next base: position 19,151 of record CAMWJV010000046.1, on the reverse strand, counting down.
TCCGGATACAGTGTATGCACCCGGTCAGGCTTCCGGAAATCCGAGGCCATCTTTGCCAGCAGTTTGTTGGAGGACACTCCGATATTCACCGTGAACCCAAGTTCTTCCCGGATACGGTCTTTCATCTGTGCCGCCGTCTCCTCCGGCGTCCCGAACAGATGACAGGTAGTGGTCATGTCTACAAAAGACTCATCAATACTGTACTGTTCCACCACATCCGAATATTCCCGCAGGATATCCATAAATGCTCCGGAGCATTGTTCATACAGGTTATAATTTGGCGGCACCAGCACCAGGTTCGGGCATTTCCGCCTTGCCTCCGGGATGGACTCCCCGGTCTTTATGCCGTAATCTTTCGCCGGGATGGACTTGGCAAGGATGATTCCGTGGCGCAGGCTTACATCCCCTCCCACGGCTGACGGTATCTCTCTTAAGTCAAGCGTACCCCCTCTGTGGAACAGACGATAAACAGCCTCCCAGGACAGGAAGGCTGAATTCACGTCGATATGGAAAATGATATTTTTCAAACATGTGTTCACCTCCTTGGGTAAGACTCATTATAGCAAACATACGTTCGTATTTCAACAGGTATTTGTTGGCATATGTAAATTTATCTGCCCTTACCAAAACCGGCTTATCCTTTGACCGCTTTCATCCTGATCCTCACATAGTCGGCATACCATCTGCACTCCCGGTACAGGACACTCCTCAGCCTTTCAACCGCCTGGCAGATGATCTCTTCCTCTTCCATCTCATCCACTGTGGCAAAAGGAGTCTTCACAAACATGTGTATCCACTCTTTCAGTCCATCACTTCCCTTCAGTTCCGTGAACCTGTCAAACAGAACCGCATATCTGACTTGAAAGCCCGCCTGTTCCACCAGGACGGCATATTCCCCAATTGTCGGAAAATAGAACGGTATTTTGTATTCATATCCATGTTCTGAAAACACTTCTCCCAATGCGCTGTGGATCAGGGCATTATTCCCATGTCCGCCAAACTCAAATACAAACTGTCCTTTTCGCTTTAACGCTTTGTAGACACAGGCAAGCATATCCGTCTGCTTCTCCCTGTCAATCCAGTGGAACACCGCATTGGAAAATACGGCATCCACGGTTTCCTCCACTGAAAAATCAGCTGCATCCGCCTGGATGAACGATATATCCGGATAATTTCTCCTTGCTGTCTCCAGCAGTTCCCTCGAACTGTCCATACCGGTCACCCGGAACCCTTTTTCCTGCAGGGCTTTAGTCAGCACCCCGTTTCCGCACCCCAAGTCTATCAGACTACTGCCTTTTTCACAGTCGATCAGTTCCGCAACACCATTCCCGTACTGATGGACAAAAGAAAAGTCCTTTGTGTATTTATCCGCATCCCATTCTATGTTCATGATCTTATGCCCTCCCATTTATTCCTGTCGTATTTCTGCCCAGATACCGGGACACATCCTGCTGCCTGTCCCTTAAAGGAAGCTTATCTGCTCATACTCCGCCCTGCGCTCCAACAGGGGCGGCAGCTTTCGCAGCAGTTCCTCTGCCGCACTATCCTCCAGAAGCCAGTCCATGACTTCCTCCCGCTCCAGTATCAGGGGCATACGGTCATGGACCGGCTCCATGGAAGCATTTGCCTGTGTCGTAAGGATCACGAATCTGTCTCCGTCCTCATACTTCCTGTAGCATCCGGCCATGAACAGGGGCGTTCTGCCCTCCCTGTAGAAAGTATGCTTCTGCTTATTGCGGTCCCACTCATAGAACCATGCCGCCGGGATGACCGCCCTGCGATGCAGGACAGCATCCCGAAACATGGGCTTTTCCATGGCGGACTCGCACCTGGCATTAAAGATGACCTGGCCCCTCCGGAAGCCCGGGAATCCCCATTTCTGCCACCGGCACTCCAGACCGGATCCGGAGGAGGCCAGGATAGGAGCTGTCTCTGTGGGATGGATGTCTTTTGCCATGATCTCCACCTTGCAGGCCGCTTCTGTCCCCCGCATTTTTTCATCCACCTGCCTGACCAGCTTCTCTATCTCCCTTGCCGTGTCATCGTCCACATAATATCTGCCGCACATGCCGCCCTCCTGTACTGTCACTGATTTTACTGCTTAATATTCTTTGTAAACCCTGCTGTCGTATTCGTCAAGCTTTAATTGATAGTAGACATATCAAGCTATTTGTGCTATATAAATATGTGATGCAATTTGCCATCTTCCAATATTGCCGGAAAATAGCAAAAAGGAGAGAAAATACATATGGATACTTATCAAAAATGGCTTCAATCAGAAAAGGAATGGATCGATACCTATTGCAAAAAGATACGCAGGCAGTCCCTCTTTATCACAACGCCCTTCGTCCTGGTAGTAATGACTATCCTGTTCGGCGGAATGTCGGCTCTGAGCGGAGGAGTCCCGGAGGATTTTTTATATGGCGCTTTCGGAGGTTTTGTGCTGGGCGTGATTGTTTGCGGAATCTATCTGCTGATCCTGCTGCCGGGGCTGAATGCCGGTCGATATACCAAAAAGATTGAGAAAAACGTCAGGGAACTTTCATTCAGCGAGACCGAGAAGGAGCAGTTGGCACAGGAGATGATGTCAGCAGACGAAGCACATAAGATTTCCTATACCATCACCGGTCCCGGTTCCAAGGGAACGCCGGGGCGTTTTGTGCTGACACCGCATTATGCGTTTTTGGAAGGAAGCACTCCCTATTCCATTCTGGTACGACTGTCGGATATTGCCCGGATCAGCAGCGGTGAGGAACAAAAGACAGCCACAACACATCAGGCCAAATCCAGGACTATCTACAACTTTACCTTACATACCATCGGCTTCTACCGAAAAGACCGGCAGCAAAATAATGCCGCAGGTACGGATCTGCCGGATATAGCCTATGGTTTTTTTGACGCCCGGATTCGCGATCAGGTGATGGCGCTTTTAAAAGAGAGCGGTATTGAAAACTATGACCTTACTTGATTGAGCGAATGATGTTCATCAGTTCTTTCGTATCGATCTCCAGGCGTTCTATCCCGACATAAACGCCGTCATATTCAATATAGAACACCCCTCCTGCCTGCTCCAGAAGCCGGACTGTCACTTCATCAGGCTGATAAACCGGCCGGTCGGTATCCGGACGATGTCCCCATACCATCCAAAGAAAGGCTGTACCTCCGGTCATTTCAGATGCTGCCTGTGCATTTTCCGTGACCGGAGCAGAAACCGCTCCCTGCCCGCTCTCATAGGTCACTCGTATCATGTGGTACCGTGTTCCATCTCTCATGGTAGTCTCATAATAGCCTGCAGTCCCATACCGACAGCCCTCCGGCAGTGTATCCGGGAGATAAGCGCCCAAACGCTCTATATTCTTTGCGTCCTTCTCGTCAATGGAAACAAGTGTGGCATCCGCCACATCCGACAGGTTCTCTCCTGCCGGGAAGACCGCTACGCTGGCCACAACAGGATCCACTCCCTCCAACAATACGCCGCCCGGTGCAATTCCGCCCTCGACACCGCCGCCCCCACTCTCCGGAACATTGCCGAACAATCCGGGGTTGTGGCTCCAAATTGCCGCCCCCGCACTGACCACAAACAGACAAGCTGCAATAGATCCCCATTTAATCCAGGCGTTCTTTTTCTTTGTTTTTGTATCATTGACTGCAGCAACGATGAACTCGTCATCGATTTTTCCGATCACATTAAGAAGCTTTTCGTTTTTCATAGCGTGATACCCTCCTTTTCAAGGTGTGTTTTTAACTTGTTCCGCATACGAAAAAGCAATGACGCAATTTTACTTTCGCTCATACCATAATTTTCAGCGATATCCCGTATCGGATAAAGATACCAATAACGGCGAATGAAGATATTGCGCTTTTGTTCCGGCTGCTCCCGTAAAAACCGGTTGATGGTTTTAACCAGAATCATTTCATCAATAGCCTGTTCCACGCCCGTTTCAGCCGGAATACAATCTTCCAGCTCCGACAGTACTGCTTCAGTCTGTCCACCCCCGCGTTTTTCGGCGGTGTACTGTTTGAAGTAATTAAGCGAAAGATTGCGTGTGATCTTACCCAGGTAGGCAGACAAACGCTCCGGACGCTGTGGTGGTATAGATTTCCATGCTCCTAACCAGGTATCGTTGACACATTCCTCTGCGTCTTCATGATTATGCAGAATGTTGTAAGAAATGGAATGACAGTATTTTCCATACTTTTCGGCAGTTGCAGATATGGCTGTCTCTTTCCGTTTCCAATACAGGTCAATTATTTCATGGTCTTTCATTGCGTCCTCCTTTCCTGCTGCGTAAAGGCCTTTTACTTATATACACAACATAATCTGCCGCTTATTGCATGAAAAACAAAAAAAAATAAAAAATTATCAAAAAGAAAGTATCATGGTTTTTCCACAATACTTCCTCTCAATTCATACGCTGATAAATCCTTGTTTTAAGTCCATGCGACGGTGAAAACGGTATCCGGCATGCCTGCCGAATTTCCTCACATCGGCTGAGACCCCTGAGAACCATAAGAATAAATCTTCACATACCTTTCCATCTGCCTCTTTGTCTCCTTGCGCTCTTCATCCGTCACATTGCCAAAAATGGTAAAGCCATTCACTTTGCTGCCCTCAAACGCTTCAAAGCCTTGAGTAACCCCAGCCGCTATACCTATCTTTTCCAGCGCGGGATGCCCTTTATATATGGATAGATCCTTTACCGGATAGATAAATTCTTTCAGCTTTACCAGCGTCCTCACCTCCGAGAGCCCACCTTCATTTACTGCAGGGCATGCGAGACGAAACTCAGTAAGCTTTGCCAGGCTTCCGAGAAAATCCATATTGTCCATGGTATGGCGGTTCAGATCCAGCTTTTTTAAGTTCTTCAGCTTCCCTAGAAACGTCCCGTCATGTAATTCCATGGCTTCGATGCCAAGCTCCTGAAGCCCTGTGAACGAGGCCAGCTCCTGCAGGTCAAAATCCGTCACGGTTCTTAAGCGAAGGCTCTTTAATGTCTTTATCCCTTTCAGCTCCGTCAGCCCCTCTGCGCTCATGATATTCAGGCTCAATTCTTTCAGGTTCGGCGCCTGGGCAAGGGCAGACAGATTCTCGCCGTCAAAGCTGCATTCAACAAAGATCAAATCTTTAAGCTGCGGCGCCCTGGCGATGGCACCCGCATTCTTAAGATGACAGTGATGGAATATCAGCTCTTTCAGATTTTCCATATGGGCAAATGGAGCACAATCTACATCCTGCTCCTTGATCCACATTTTTTTCTCTTTAACAAGGCAGTCAAGGGGCACGCTGTCCTGCTTATAATGCTGCCGCCAGAAACCCTCCGGAAGCGTAATTTCCGGATTCTCCCCATCTGCTTCAGGCGCTGTCAGCTCTTCCAGCGAATTGAACAGATGGCCTGTCCTTTCTATGATAATGGGTTCACCACGGCTCGCCTTATTGATGGTAAGGATACCTTCTTGAAGCCATATTGTCATCTTGCCAAACAGAGCGTCCAGGCTTTCCGCCAGGAGCCAGCAACAATCCGTATCATAATCCACAGCAATGATCTGCCCTGCTGTTCCGCCCTCTGCCGGGGACAGATCCATGGCAAGCCATGCCCTGCTGCAGTCAAAGGCAATGGGAATCCGGTTAAGTCCGCACATGGGAGCTTCGCTGATGGCCTTTGTTCCCATCGCCGTCAGCTCATCCTCCGCCCCGCGGAAGAAGTCCAGATCAGCCAGAACCTTTTCCAGCGGAAGAAACTGCAGCCCTGCCAGAAAGCCGATATTCCTTGCCATATCTTCACCATCAAAACGGCGATAAAGCTGAAGCAGCTCTGCGGGAAGCTCGCAGCCCGCCTTTTGTGCAAGCAGTCTCAGCTGTTCCTCATCCGCTCCGCCATTTAATTTCTGTTCAATATCGGGAATCCCTTTTTTTACTTCTGTCAGGTATTTTTCCAAATTCTCCATAAATATTTCATCCTCCTGAATCTGATTTTCACGGACAGTTCAACGTTCCAGCCAACGCTATGCATCCTTTTCCATTCTTTGTCAACATTGTACCATGCGTGTCTGAAGCAAACAAGCGCAACATTATATTCTCTTTTATATACGAATGACAGCACCGACCTTATTTCATTTTCTTTTTGTATCCCGCAGGCGATATCCCTTCATGCTTTCTGAATACCGTACTGAAGTATACCGAATCTCTGAATCCCGATTTTGCCGCCTCCGATACCGAAGCATCTCTTTCGGTCAGGAGCCGTTTGGCTTCATCAAGCCTTATCTGTGTAAGAAATTCATTTGAACGGACATTCATTGCTTTTTTGAAAACACGGCAGAAATGCTGCGGCGTTACACCCATTATTTCGCTTAGCTGCGCCATTGAAATATCTTTTCGGAAATTATTTTAAAAGCGCGTTTTATTCAGAACCTTATATTGTATACTACTGTTTGCTGTGATAAAATTAATATAACAAAATGCAACGTTCTTTATCTTATACACGGCGGCGGAGATTGCCGGAGCGTAAGCGGTTCGGGTGAAAACAAGGCTGAATATCATCCAAATTTTTTTGATTGATAATTAAGATTTCAGCGATATTGATAATCAGAATGGAGAATAATTATGAAAAAAACTGTATCTGTTATATGCGCTGCAATGATGCTCATATCTTCAATGTCGGGCTGTGCAGAAAATAAAACAGGCACCGCGTCAACAGCAGAGACCGCACCCACAGAAGAAACGGTCGAAACGGCTGCGTATACACCCAAACATTCCCTTTCAAATCCAAACGCTGACGTAAATGCTCAAAAGGTTTACGATTACATCTGTGACAGCTTCGGTACATATATGTTGTCCTGTCAGCAGGAATCAACATGGATGACAAGTCCGGATTATGAAATGGAGATAATCGAAGAAGCAACCGGAAAGCTTCCCGCAATGCGCGGTCTTGACTTTATGAACGACGATTTTAATGGAGTTGTTGAACGCTCAAAGAAATGGCATGAAAAAGGCGGATTGGTAACTATATGCTGGCACACGGGCATTAACGGAAAAGGCTACACCGAATCTCTTGGCGATGAGCCTGATTTTGAAAAGCTTCTTACTCCCGGTACTGCTGAATACAATGCAATGATCGAAAACTGGGACAAGGCGGCAAACGCACTTGCAGAACTGCGTGACGCAGGTATACCTGTGCTTTGGAGACCGTTTCACGAATTTGACGGCGGCTGGTTCTGGTGGGGCAAAAACGGCGGTGAAGACTTTATTAAGCTCTGGCAGATGATGTATGACCGCTACACAAATGAATTCAATCTTACAAATCTTATCTGGGTGCTTGGCTACTCGGGGGAAGTAAAGGACGGTTGGTATCCGGGCGATGATTACTGCGATATTATCGGCTCCGATACATACGATAATTCTACAAACAAACTGCCATGGTTAAAACTGAAGGCAATGAACACAGGCAAACCCATGGCATTCCATGAGTGCGGAAACGTCCCCTCTGTGGAACAGTTTGAAGCGGACGAAGATCTTTGGTCATGGTTTATGATATGGCATACTGATTTTGTGGTAAACCAGAATAAGGAAAATCTTTCTGCGGTTTATAACAGTGAAAAAGTTATTACTCTTGACGAGCTTCCGAAAGAATTATTTGAATAATCATCCGGTTGATCATTCAGGAGACTGTTTATGGAGAAAAAAATGATAAAACTTTTTGATGTCTATGTCGATATAACCGACACCATCGGCGTAAAAGGAAGGCTGCATGATGTATATATGCTTTCATTTACAGGGGAAGCAAGAGGAAGCTATTTTAACGGAAAAATTATCAGCACAGGTGTTGATACTCAATATTCCTCCAAGGATAGGCCTATGCTCCTTTCCGCAAGATATATGCTTGAGGGAAAGGATATTGACGGAAATGAATGCCGCTGCTTTATAGAAAACAACGGCAGTTTTGATAATGGATTTATCCCGAAAATTGTAACCGACAGCCCGGCACTTGCGGAATTTGAAGAAGCTGAACTTAAAGCTGAAATAGTAACTAAAGAAAATGGTGTAATCGTTTCAATATTCGGATAAAACAAAGGATCTGTAAAAAGTTTCTTCTTTCAGATGCTGTAACCCGGATACCTGGCCATCTCCGAATTCCATAATGATCAAACTTTCATCTTCTTTTCGCGCCAGATCAACTGTCACAAACCTCTCTATGCAAACTCCCTCTTTCGTTTCCGCCTCTTATAAACCAGAATGGCAATATACACCCCCAAAAACCCTAAAATGATCGCCACGAGCACAATGGATTCTCCGGGACCGCCCATCTTCACTTCCGCCCATAAACTATCCAGCAGCTTGCTGGTACTCTCCGGCAGATTGACAAATACTTCAGTACGCTCCAATATTTCATCATCGGGATAATAGACAGGGCTCTCCACCATCTCCTGATCCATATACTCCTTTGCGGCACTTTCCGGCGTGGAATAACCCACATAATTCATGTTCGCACCGGCGATCTCAGGGTCACACAGGAAATTGATATATGCCTCCGCCTCTTCCTTGTGCCTGGAAGTAACGGGAATACACATGGCATCCACAAAATAATTGGTTCCCTCTTCCGGCACCACGAATTGAATGCTGTCACTGTTCTCAACCAAAATTGCCGCGTCTCCGGAATAGTAAGGCGCGATCCATGCCTCACTGCTCTCCATTTTGTCAAATATCCGGTCCATGACATATGCCTGCACCAGAGGCTTCTGCTGCTTCAACAGAGCTGCCGCTTCCGCCCAGTCATTTTCATCGGTGGTATTTAATGACTGCCCCAGCATGAACTGGGCAATCGCAAAGGAATCCCTGGGATTATCGAACATCAATATCTTTCCGGCATAACGGTCATCCCACAGGGCGGACCAGCTTGTGATCTCCTCCTCAATATAGTCCGTGTTGTAAAATAGCCCCACCACACCCCAGGTATACGGTACCGAATATCGGCTGCCCGGGTCATAGTCAGGATCCCTGAAACGTTCATCAATGTACCGGTAATTTGGTATATTTGAAAAATCCAGTTCCGCCAGCATATTTTCATCAATGAGTTTGGACACCATATAATCCGAGGGAATGATCACATCATAATCTGCACCGCCCCCGGCCAGCTTGGAATACAGCGATTCATTGCTGTCAAAGGTAGTATAATTGACTTTAATCCCTGTGCGCCGGGTAAATTCCGCATTCACATCCGGCGAACCATCAGTGCCGTTGGCGATATACTCGCCCCAGTTGTAAACATTTATGGTAACCCCCTTGTCCGGAGCCGCGTCTTCTTCGGCCAGAACCGTTTGAACCGGAACCAGACAAAGCGCCAGACAGAGAACCACACACAGATTGAAATGTATGAAATGCCTTCTCATCATACGTACACCTCTTTTCATACTTCCGGTTATGCCAACGCAAACAATTGGTGCAAGACTGGGAAGAACGCTGCTCTTGCGTTCTTCTCGGAATGACTTAGTTTTTCTTAGGTTGGGTGTTTTCCAACCTTAGAAAATCTTCATTCCGTTCACACTTGTCCCTGGCATTGCGGGCGTTGATAATGATCAGCAGCACCATCACCACCGCGAACATCACTGTGGACAACGCATTGATCTCCGGGCTGATACGTTTCCGGGTCATGGAGTAAATGTAAATAGGCAGTGTCTGGGTGGTTCCGCTGGTAAAATAACTTATCACGAAATCGTCAATGGAAAGCGTAAACGCCATGATCATCCCCGTTACAATTCCGGGTGTGATCTCCGGCAGCACCACCTTAAAGAAAGCCTTCACCGGAGGGCAGCCCAGATCCTGAGCCGCTTCATAAAGGTTAGGATCCATCTGGCGCAGCTTGGGCAGTACGGATAAGATCACATAGGGCAGACAGAAAGTAATATGAGCCGCAAACAGCGATCCCATTCCCAGACTCCTCCCCCCGAAAATCCTGACTGCGGACACAAACAGCAGCATCAGGGACACGCCTGTTACAATCTCGGGATTGACCATGGGAAAGTTTGTAATATTCATCATGATACGTCTGGGCAGGCGCTTCATGGAATTGATGCCGATCGCTGCCATGGTGCCCAGCACCGTGGATACCGCCGCTGATACCACTGCGATGAGCAGCGTATTGCATAAAGCTTCCAGAATCAGCCTGTCCTCGAAAAGCTTCCTGTACCAGCGCAGGGAAAATCCGCCCCATACCGTGCGGCTGGCAGTCTCCGTATCGTTGAAAGAGTAAACGATCAGCACCAAAATAGGGGCATATAAAAACAGGAAAATGAGAAAGGTATAAACACGCGCACCTGCCTTTTTCATAGCAGCATACCTCCTCCTTCCACAGCCTCGCCGTCATCAAACTGGTTCATGATACCCATACAGATCAGAATGATCACCATCAGCACCAGTGACACAGCGGAACCCAGATTTGGATTGTAGGCGCTGCCCAGAAACTGCATATCAATCAGGTCGCCAATCAGCAGATTCCCGCCGCCGCCCAACATTTTTGATATGATAAACGTACTCACTGCCGGAACAAATACCATGGTAATGCCGGAGATCACACCGGGCATGCTCAAAGGAATCACTACTTTCAAAAAGACTTCCCTGCTGTTGGCACCCAGATCCTGAGCCGCTTCTATCACACTCTTGTCAATTTTTGTCAGCACTGAGTATAAAGGCAGAATCATATACGGTATATAGTTGTAGACCATGCCAAGCACCACTGCCCCCGCTGTGTTGATCATATGTATCCGGGGCAGTCCCACAGCGGCCAATGCCGAATTGATCAGGCCGTTATCCTCTAACAGCGTCATCCACGCATAGGTACGCAGCAGGAAATTCATCCACATGGGCAGCATCACCAGCATCACCATGACATTCTGGCGCCTGGCATTCATTTTGGCAATGATGTATGCCAGGGGATAACCCAGTCCCAGAGAAACCGCAGTAGCCACCGCCCCCAGCCAGATGGAACGTAAAAATACATTGGAATATTGCCCCACGCTTAATATATTTTCTAAAGTAAAGCTGCCTGATTTATCCGTAAAGGCAAAATATCCTACCAGCAGCATAGGCAGTACAATGAAAATGGTCATCCAGACAGTGTAAGGTGCAGAAAGCAATTTTGAATCAGACTTCATCCTCATCGCCCTCCTCTTCCGCCAACGCCTCATTGGAAGCATTCCTGTCTTCTCCCATTTCATCACTGAAGGTACTGTAGTCACCGAACATACCGGAATATTCTGACTTGGCCATGACATGAATATCGTTGGGGGTAAGGGACAGTCCTATATGGTCGCCGGTCTCACAGCATTCCGTAGACTGTATCATCCACTTAAAGCCCTCCACATCCACAATGATCTCATAGTGCACGCCCTTAAAGGTCACAGCCGTGACATCCCCGGTGATCAGGGTGGAATCAGGCTCCACTACCTTAATATCCTCCGGGCGTATCACTACATCCACAGGTGTGTTTTTGCCAAAACCGGCATCCAGACAACGGAAATTATGCCCGGCAAACTTCACGGAATAGTCCTCCTGCATGACGCCGTCCAGTATGTTGGATTCCCCGATGAAATCCGCCACAAAAGCATTCCTGGGTTCATTATAAATATCCATGGGAGTGCCGATCTGCTGTATCATACCCTTGTCCATCACCACCACGGTATCGGACATGGACAGGGCTTCCTCCTGATCATGAGTGACGAATATAAAGGTAATCCCTGTCTGCTGCTGTATCTTTTTCAGTTCCGCCTGCATATCCTTGCGCAATTTCATATCCAGAGCGCCTAACGGCTCATCCAACAGCAAAACTTTAGGTTCATTGGCCAATGCCCGGGCAATGGCTACCCTTTGCTGCTGCCCGCCCGAGAGCTGACTGATGCCGCGATGAGCATAGCCGGACATATCCACCATAGCCAGCATTCTGTGCACGGTCTCCTTGATCTGCTTCTCACTGCATTTCTTCAGGCGCATACCAAAAGCGATATTGTCATAAACATTCAAGTGAGGGAACAAAGCGTATTTCTGGAAAATTGTGTTGACTTCCCTCTTATGCGGTGGCAGGTTGGTTATGTTTTTGTCATAAAAAAAGACATCCCCTGCATCCGGTCTGATGAAACCGGCAATGGTGCGAAGCGCTGTGGTCTTGCCGCATCCGGAGGGACCTAACAGGGTAACAAACTCCCCATCATGTATCTCCAGATTAAAGCCTCCCAGAACCTGCTCCCCATCATAAGAAACAGTGATATCTTTTAAGGAAATAATAGTATTTTTCAATTGTGGTATCTCCTTTGCGGTTTCAGCATGACCTTTTTCAGATGTAAATGCAATGAGATAACTATACGGGATATCAGGGGGGTTGTCAATCTTTTCCCCTGTTTTTTGTATAAATTGGCACTTCCGGATTTACTCCATGCCTGGTCCTAATAGAAGTTAGCAGTTCTCCCCTCATTTATTCCATAAATGAGATAATGCTTATACAGTTCAGCTCTGTCATATCCAAATGCGGTTTCTAAATCGGAATATCTGTTGACATAATCTATATAATCAAATTTGTCTATCGTTACTTCTGTTCCCCCGAAATAAGCAATTCTCCCCTCATTTATTCCATAAGTGAGATAGTGATCATAAAGTGCATCTCTGTCATACCCAAATGCAGCTTTTAAATCGGAATACCTGTCGGCATAATCTATATAATCAAATTCGCCTATCCTTCCTCCAATGGAGGCATATGTATCTGCCAACCAGGGATTGTTGCTGTCAATATCTGTAGGATCCCAATTTCTGCAGGGAGAATCTTCCGGTATTTTGATTGCTGTCGGTTTTCCAAGTTCCAATTGTTCCTCGCTGTCAGAGTATACGACTACAGTTGTACCGCATTTACAGTTATCATATATCCATTTGGCATCCTCGACAGATAATCGGACGCATCCTAACGATGCGCTTTCTCCAAGTTTATTGTACTCTTCCCATTCCAAAGTATCAGGGGATGCTGACAAATAGGGCACGGAATGGAACAGGATTGATTTATTAAAGCGGACTGCATATCTTCCATAAGTGTTATCTACCATTAGACACCATTCATAATAATTGGAAGTTTTAAAACTACCTTCCGGAGTGTCATGTCCCTCTCTTCCACAGGAGCAGACCATTGCCTTGACAGCTGTCAGAGTACCGTCTTCATTTTGCTGCCTGATCGTAATACAACTCAGAGCTTTGTTTACATAAATAATATAATCAGGTCTTGTATCATCTGCGGCATTTAATTCCGCCGCACTTACATTGACTGCAGAAAATAACATAACCAAACATACTAAACTTACTAAACTTATGATGGAAGCCTTAAAAATTTTCATATTAACTTTCATTCCTTTTCTCTTTTGCATTTGATGTAACTTCGTAATTCTATCATATCCTCAAAACAAACTCAACATTCAATTTATTAAGATTTTTCTACACCATTGGCGCGCTGAAGACGAACAGGATACTGTGTTACCTCACCCCGGCAGACTCGAACTGACGCACAGCGCCCCCCAACCGACCCGGTCATTGGGCAATTCCGTCTCCCCTCTTAAGGGTCTGGCACCCTTTCTCAGATATGCCTTCACCTTCTCCCCATACAAAAACGGGGCATTCCCCTGCACGATTCCCCACTCCATGAGCAGGGCCGCCGCACCGGTAACTATGGGAGTGGCAAAGGAAGTTCCTGTGACGGGCAGATAGCTGCCGTAAATGTCCGGTGCCGTCACTCCTACTCCCGGTGCCACCAGGTCCGGCTTCACCAGCCCGGAGGTCACAACTCCTATGGTCCGATCTGCGTCCGCATACCCTCTGCCTGAAAAATCCGCGTAGGCATCATAGGTGCTGTCATATGCCCCCACGGTGATGACCTTTGCCGCCGTGGAGGGGATGGTCAGAGTCACCTCCGGCGTTGGACGGTAAAAACCGGTTGTCGCGCTGCGTGCGGCTGCGCTGGGCAGATAAAAATAGTACTGTCCGGTTACGATCTCAATGCCTTCCAGACGCACCGTCCATACCCCGCTGTTGATGTACCGCCGCCGGTCGGGGATCAGTTCCAGATAGATTTCCTGCGCTGCCGCATAGGGCGTGGGTTCCCCCATGTAGACCAGCACCTCCGTCTGCTCCAGTCGCAATGTATACTTTCCATTCTCCACGGACAGCGGCAGTTCCGACTCCTGCCCTCCGGGTGCGCGCAGCCGAATGCGATATACATCACTGTAATTTTTCCACAGCTGAATGCTCAGGGAACTCTCATACTCTCCCACTGCTATCTCCACGTCGGCCGTGCGCGCCGATGTGCCGGTTCCGGACACTATCCTGCCGGCTCCCGGCACTGTCTGTCCGCTCCCCGTTCCTGCCCCCCCGGTTCTTCCCAGCCTTCCGGCCAGATGACCTGCGCTTGCTCCGTCATTTCCGCTGCCAACACAGATGACCGTCCTGCCGATTTCCGCCGCGTTATCCATGAACCGCTCCAGAAGAGAACTGCCGTCATGGGCTCCGTAGCTGTTTCCGAAGCTTAGATTAATGGCCAGAGGCATCTGCAGTTCCTGGGCCTTTCTCACCGCCCAGGTCACCCCCCGCATGATCTCCGTAGTCCTGGGAAAGGATGCTGCGTCCGGCAGCCCAAGTTTCACGATCAGCAGCTCCGCCTCAGGCGCCGCCCCGCTGTAGTACTGCGTACCGCCGAAAGGACCGGTGTTCCCGCCTCCTCCGCTGTACCCTGCGGCAATTCCGGCCACCGCCGTGCCGTGTCCGCTTGTGTCCACCGTGGGAAGAAGCATAAACTGCTGCTGCGGTGTCTCCGCCTGTAACGCAGCATTAATCTGTGCCGCATCAAATTCCACCCCCTGCCGGAACCCCGCAGGGGGGCGGCGCGCAGATTCAACGAATTCCGTCGACATGCCATTATCCCCTGTCCCTGTGGATTCGCCCTCCGTCCCCGGACGCCTTTCTTCGCCCCCGATATCAACATCGGAAAAAGTATCAGGCCGCAGGGTCTGGTCCCACAGATAACGGATTCTTGTGCTGCCGTCCGAATGCCTGAAAACCGGCAGCCGGTAATCGATGCCGCTGTCCAGAACCGCTACCAGCACCCCCTTTCCCGTCAGAGAAAAACCCTGCCCGGATAACTGCTGTATGCAGGAATCCGCGACAGGGTTCGTCACCTCGTAGAAAAAGCGTTTGGGCTTTTCCACATATTCAATTTCCTCCAGCTCCGCGACGCGCTCAACCAGGCCCTCCGGAACGGTAAGCACGGCATATCCTGCAATCAGATACTCAATCTGCACATTTAAGACCGACAGCACATCCAGACTTCCGTGATACTTTACAATCAGCTCCCAGGTCCTCTCAATGCCGTTAAATCCTACATTCAACTCCTCCGTGCGCTCTCTCGTCTCCTCCGATGTCTGCAGCGCCAGCTGCAAAAGGTCTTCCAGTTTCTGATTCATGTCCCGCCTCCATGCCGCCATCGGCGGCACGCCTTCTTCTCTCACAGAAGCCTATGCGCGGAAATTCGCGTCTAGCACATGCAATCTAAACAAAAAACATAAAGAAGCCACGGCTCAATTCCCGTAAAACACTTTCAACACATCCACTGCGTACTTTGTGTCTTTCACTCCTCCGGTCTCCACTGCCGAATGCATGGCCAGCTGAGGCAGTCCGATATCAACACTGGACACAGATACGTGGGCTGTGGAAATATTTCCCAGGGTGGAACCTCCGGGAATATCGGAACGGTTCGCGTAAGACTGAAAGGGCACGCCCGCCTGACGGCAAAGTTCCTTCATCCGCGCCGCAGACAGTGCATCCGTTGCATATTTCTGACTGCCATGGTACTTGATGACAATACCCCCGTTTAAATAAGGCCTGTTAGTGAGGTCCGCCTTCTCCGGATGATTGGGATGTACTGCATGAGCATTGTCCGCCGAGATCAAAAAACTTCCCGCGATCCACTTCAGATATTCACTTCTGCCGGCTCCCAGACCCTCCGCAATTCTCCACAGAGTATCCTCCAAAAAGGTGGAATCCGCTCCCTGCTTCGTCCCGCTGCCCACCTCCTCATTGTCAAACACAGCGCACACATTGATATAGTGTTCCGGTTCACTCTCGGCAAAAGCCTTCACTGCAGCGAAGACACACTGCAGATCGTCCAGTCTGGGAGAAAGCACAAACTCCCCGTTCTCCCCCAGAATGCGCCCCTTCTCTCTTGTATACAGAAACAGATCATGGCCTAAAATGTCCTCCTGCTTCACGCCTGCTGCCTTTGCCACTCTCTTCATCAGCCCGTTTTTCTTTTTCCCCTCGCCGCAGTCCGCAAACAAAGGCAGCATATCCACCTGAGGATTATATGCCACCCCGTTATTCATTTCCCGGTTCATGTGAATGGCCACATTAGGGATCACCAGCAGATCCTTGTCAATATTGACTAACTTAGTCAGTATGTCATTCTTCTCCTTCACCGCTATCCGCCCTGCCACGGAAAGAGCCCTGTCCAGCCAGGTTGAAAGGATCATACCGCCGTACTTCTCCGTGTTCAGACGCACATAGTGATCCTCCACCATACTTTCCGGAGACTCCTTTACCTTAAAGGAAGGAGAATCGCTGTGAGCGGCAACAATATGAAATCCGACAGCACTCAGGACTCCAGCGCTTCCGGCAGTGCCCGAAACAGGACTCCCGGGAATGTTGTCTCCGGCAGGCAGCCGAAACGCTATGACAGAGGAGTCGTTCCTGGTGACATAATAGCCTTCGCCGGCTTCCGGCACCCAGTCCTCTCTCTCTTTCAGCTCCGTAAAGCCATGTTCATCCAGAATCGCCTTTACATTTGCCACCGCATGAAAACAGCTGGGACTTTTCTCAATAAACTCAAGCATCTCTTTGGCGCACTTCTGATATTCCTTCATTTCCGGTCTCCTTACTTTATATCATCGCTTATGCGAATCAGCTCCGCCATTTACAGGCTGCACTCATATTTCTGCTTGTCCTCCACGGAAATCTCCCTGCCCAGCTGAACCTCAATCAACTGCAGCTCTGTTTCCGCATATACCGTATGTTTACAGCCCGCCGGCATGGATACCACATCCCCGGCTGACACTTTCTTTTTTTCTCCGTCAAGAATCACCGTCCCTGTGCCCTTTGCCACTGTCCACACCTCGTCCCGATGTTCATGGCTATGGTAATGGAGACCGTTTCCCGGCTTCAGCACCACTCTGATGGTCATGCTCTCCTCCTGTACATCCAGAACGGTAAAACTGCCCCATGACTTCTCCGCATATCTGACCTGTCCGGTCATTTCTTCTACAAAAGGCTTGATATAGCTGCTCTGCTCCTTGTCCGAAACCAGAATGCCATCGCCGCTGGCTGCAATTATCATGTTTTTACAGCCCATGCACAGAATAGGAAGATTCAGTTCATTGACCACATGAGTATTTTCGCATCGCTCATTCAACGTAACACGTCCCAGCGTCATTCTGTCCATAGTCTCAGCAAAAGTGTTCCATGTTCCGATATCCTTCCATGTCCCCCCGTAATGAAGCACACAGATGCTCTTCTCCTGCTCTGCCACCGCATAGTCGAAGCTGATTTTCTTCTGCGCCGGATACTTTTCATATAAATCCCTGTAATTTGAAAAATCAAGCCGCTCATGTGCTTTTTTCAGCAGATACCCTAATTTACAGGCAAAGACGCCGCCGTTCCACAGAGCCCCCTGACGCAGATATTCCCGGGCAGTCTCCAGATCCGGCTTCTCGCGGAAGGTCTTCACACCGCTGACATGTTCCCTGCTGTTCGGAATAATATACCCGTACTTCTCACTGGGATAGGTAGGTTCCATACCCATCAGCACCAGATCTGCCCGGCCTTCCTCCGCCAGCCGTGCCAGTTCCTGCATAGCCTGAAAATAGGGAAGCTCCACATAAGGATCTACCGGACAGATTACCACTGCCTCCTCCTCCGGAATTCCCTGTTCATCCTTTAAGTAGCTGGCTGCCAGGCAGATTGCAGGAAAAGTATCCCGCCTGTCCGGTTCCACACATATATTCACTTTATCTCCCAGTTGGTTCCTGATAGCGCTGACCTGCTTCTTTCCGGTAGCGATCGTGACCTCCGCCCGGCTGTCAACGGCCTTAATCTGCCGATACACGCGCATGATCATAGACTCCGGCTGTCCCTCTTCCCCGGGCAGCATCTTCAGGAACTGCTTGGAGCGTACCTCGTTGGACAGCGGCCACAGTCTCTTGCCGCTTCCTCCTGACAATATAATGAACTGCATGCTCGTACCCCCCTCGTGTACTTCGGTACGCAACTAACCACCATGAAGAATGCCGGCTCTTGGCATTCTTCGAGGCGAAACTTAGATTTTCTTAGGTGTTTTTTACACCTTAGAAAATCTTTTCGCCTTATTAGCGTTCCGCCCGCACAGGATTATTCAGGAAATCCTGGTAGGTCAGCCTGATTCCCTCTTCCAGTTCTGTGGTATAGTGATACCCTAATGCCTCCAGCTTACTCACATCCAGAAGCTTCCTGGGGGTGCCGTCAGGCTTGGATGCATCCCAGCGGATTTCTCCGGTATATCCCACCACCTTTGCCACCATCTCTGCAAGCTCTCTGATCGTCAAATCCTTGCCTGTTCCCAGATT
Organism: uncultured Lachnospiraceae bacterium; assembly: GCA_947174665.1. Lineage (GTDB taxonomy): Bacteria > Bacillota > Clostridia > Lachnospirales > Lachnospiraceae > Acetatifactor. The sequence continues at coordinate 485 of CAMWJV010000046.1, read as the reverse complement.
GACGGTCTCATCACCGCTGTATGTATTCATCAGGTACACACATGCATCCGCCATATCATCCACATACAGAAACTCCCGCAGCACAGAACCGCTTCCCCAGCAGACCACCTCCGCCGCTCCGGATACCTTTGCCTCATGGAAACGGCGGATCATCGCCGGCAGCACATGGCTGTGGGTAGGGTGATAATTATCATTGGGCCCATACAGATTGGTAGGCATGACGCTGATGTAATCCGTCCCGTACTGCCTGTTCAGGTATTCGCAATATTTCAGTCCTGAAATTTTTGCCAGAGCATATGCCTCGTTAGTCTTTTCCAATTCAGAAGTCAGCAGGCAGCTCTCTTTCATGGGCTGGGGCGCCATTTTGGGATAAATACAGCTGCTGCCCAAAAACATCAGCTTCTTACAGCCGTTCTGCCATGCGGAGTGAATCACATTCATCTCCAGCATCATGTTGTCATACATGAAATCCGCAAGTGCTTCAC
>CAMWJV010000045.1 GCA_947174665.1 uncultured Lachnospiraceae bacterium | reverse complement strand
TAAGAGAAATCCCATATATCTGTATACGCTTCTTGCCGCATACCAAATGTTTTGCAGTTCCAGGAAATGACAGCTTGGCGTTTCCACCGTATATAGACAAATCAAATCATAACGCTCATCCAATCGTTCGTAAAATTTTGCAATCCACCCATATACTTCGGGGTCAGCCTCCAGATAAAGGTCGCGTTGTGCAGACGATGTCACTATGAACTTCGGACCATTACCGTATTTGAACTTATCAGGGTCTGCTTCTTCAAAGTTTGAGAACGCTCCATAGTATCCGCCCGGATCAAGCGGCGTATTGCAGTCATATATGGTATTATTACCTGTTATACCCATTTCTGCAAATGCATCCTGAAGAATAATGCGGCTGTCCGGCGCCAGAAAACTTCCGCAGACCGCTATAGACCCGGCCAGCAGGCTGCATACCGGCAGCAAAAAGAATATGGGATATGCGATCCAGGAAGCGAGAGGATGGATTTTCAAAAATCCCTGTATATCCTCTGCAATATAAAATACTCCTACAGCTCCAAACAAAAGTCCCGCGGCATAAATTGGCAATGTATAGCGTTCAAAATGGAGAGTTATTGTAGAAATAGGCACTATATATGCCAGAAAACCCAACAGAATAATCGTCGGCTTCACGTTCTTCCGAAATGATTTCACAATCCCGTAAATACTGCTCACTGTCAGCAGCAAACCAAAGTGTACTCCCGTAGTTTTAAAATAAAACAGCAGCTTTTCTCCAAAGTTAAAACCGTCTGCACCTAAATGATATGGCTGATGCTGTCCTGCTATTGCCTCTAAAACAGTTCTGAAATCAATCAGTAATACGGGGGAAACTGCCATGATTCCAAGTATGAAAAAGAAAATTGCCAAACATCCGTATTTTACAATCATGACAGGTTTTTTTATGTGCGTTGCGCATACGGCAACAGCAATAACACCACAACCGTAAGCCCCCGGATACTTTTCACAGGTGGCCAGCGCCGTAAAGAAAGACATCCAAAACAACCACGATACAGACGGCTTTCTTTGGTAGCATAACGCCGCCCATAACACGCACATCAGGAAAAACAGGAGAGGTACATCCGGTGTGATATAATGAGAATGTTCGATAAACGACGGGAATACCGCAAAGAGCAGGGCTGCAAACAAAGCCTGCTTCCTGCCCCAAAAAAGGCCGATAAAGTAGGCCAAAATAACCGTACCTACACCAAAAAGGGCAGTCAGTACACGTGATGCCGTTGTAAACAGGCCAAAGTTCTCATTATAATTCAGGGCAAAATCGTCTTGTCCCTGTGGTGCAAAATACAGTTCCTGTATCCCTATATATAAAAGGGTATTCATTTTAATCGTAACATGGTTCGGTCTATAGTAGTCATGCACCTCAAAGTCACGATTCAGGGCGCATTGATAAGCCGGTCCGAAAATAATCCCCTCGTCCGGATGCAGATTACGATGCGGCATTCCCCATCCTGCGCCCACGATACGCAGGATCACAGCTGCGGCAAATATGAGAGCCAGCATCCCAAAATACAAGCGGTCAGATTTTTCTTTAAATACTATACGTTTCATATTTATACCTCCTGTATATCACAGGCCTCGCCTACGATACTGTTTGATATAGACCGCTTGGATTTTAATCCGAATTTCGCGCTGCAATAATCAAAAAATGTGGATACCACAACTTTGGAATGTCATAATGTCTGATATCATAACCTTTTCTTTCCAGTAACATTTCGATCTGCCGGGGATTCACATTATGAACAACCTCATGGTTGATAATAAAATCATGCAGCTTATTCATCATATTCCCAACCTTTTTTCTGCAATCTATATCCTTGATTACTATATATTTGTATTCCGTGTGCTCTATGCTCTCCAGAACTTTTCTGCGCATAGAATTATCCAAATGGTGCATTACATCACACATCCACAGCATATCCGGTTTTGGATTATCTTCTATACACGAACTGTAATCATTGTACAATATAATGTCCGGATGTCCGGATGCCTGCCCAAACTCATAATATGTATCCACCGCAAGACAGCGAACTCCATATTGTGATACAAGCCATTCTGACCAATATAATGTTCCGGCGCCTAAATCCACAATATTCTCAGATAGTTCCGGGATCGAATGTATTACATGTTCCTTAATTTTTTCCGTTGGAAGGACTAATTTTCTCCCGATACGCCGAAGTGCAGCAAATGCATCAGAAAACATTTATATTCACCTCCTCAGCGCGCTTCGGCGCTCTTTCCGATCAATATTAACGACTCCGAATTTCCGCAAATTCCTATAAGTGCAAGCGGCAGCAATAAATAAAAAGGCCACGAATAACGAAATGATGACATCGGCGAAAGTATCATGATGCCGTATTGTGCGATCAACGGTAAAAAAAGAGGTAAGACCTTTGTGAAAAATCCCCGCTTTTTCCACGCCAGCGCCAATGCATAGAGCAAAAACCAAAGCGTAAATCCGGGCACAAAAAACAATCTCAAAACAGGTGTCTTCCGCCAAAATTCAGAACCGCAGACACTCTTATAGTACTTCTTTAAAATTTGTGAATCCCATATGCTGCTACGTTCCAAAGGTTCCGCAAACACCTCCGGAGGATAATTTTCATACTCAACGTATGAGTACCCATAATAACCGGGATACCAATACCCCAGAGTGTTGGATAAAAAAGCCACTGCATATTCTTTTGAAAACTGTTTTCCGATCTGCAGATAGAATATCCAAAAAGCAATCGGGTCATCCTTATAATTATTCGAATAAAAACAACTTTTGGCAGGATCCGCGAAGAAAGGTAAATAGCGTTCGGGCGGCGATTCCATCCATTCCAGACTGTCAATATAATACCGCATCCGTTCCGTTTGTTCACTTGTCAGTTCATCCGCTTTATTGACGGCGACGCGCTGTAGCTGCTGAATGGGTACGCTCAACGCTTCCCGTACCTCGCCCTGGGCTATGCCAAACGCAGCAAAAACAGGTCCGGTATAAATTCTGAACATAAATATCGGTAACAAAATTGCCACTGTGAGGGCAATATACGCTTTTGCCTTCTTTATTTGGGGAATCCTCAATATAAACAAAGCTGCAAAGCAAAATATATAGATGTGAATGCCATTATTCCTGAAAGCGCACATTAAGAAACTGATAACCGGCAAAATAAATAAATTTTGCTTTCGCCGGGAATATTCTGACGGATTAGTTGCAATTTCCGTAAAATGACAGGCAAACAATACAAGAAACGCAGCATGCAGGCTGTCCTTAATCATCGTTACGGACAAGCATGCATTCATAAACCAAAATGCCGAGAGCACCGCGGTAAGCATGACTATCAAAATAGGAACCTTCTTTTTCTTCAGCAAAAAGACTAAACGAGCAAGGGCATAACTCAAAATCAGCATCTGCAAAAGCGACAGCAACCCGATCCCAAACTCATAACCGGAAAAAAGGGCATCTCCTAATCTCATAAAGGATCGTATGAGCCATGTGTGTAAGACAGGATGATGATTATTCGTAATCTTGCCGAGAGCGCTGCCGACCTGCGATATCATATCGTAAGACAAGATGCCCGGGTAAAAAATGAGCCAGGCAGGTATCCATGACACAAAAATGAAAGCCCAAACAATCAAAAAAAGTTTGCGGTTTCCCACTTTGTCAAAATATCTGTTAAGATTTTGGGATATGCGTCCGTTCCCTGTGCATAAATGCAGCCGCGGTATAGCGGAAAAAATGATAAAATTAATTACAGAACATAACACGAAACACAATACAAAGGGAAAAATCTGCGACCGATCGAATTTTATATCCTGTGCCGCTATCATAGGTCCTGCCACAGTATATACAATACTATATAAAAACGCAAGAAAAATGGCAAAGAACATATTTATCAATTTCGTTCCTCCAATTTCAACTCAGTTAAGTGTCTTTGTATACTCACACACTTCCAGATATCATTGCATTATTATACCATGCTGCCTGCGTGGCAGCAAGTGATAAAAATATTCAGCCAAAGGAGTTGAAAGCAGAGTTATCTACACAAAAAATTGCTCTTTTGCAAGAAGATTTCTTCCTTATGTACCACTGGTCGGTTCGACTGAAAGCTGTTTCCCTCCGCCAGGTAGTCCACCACCAGCCGCATGTCGCTTCTAAAAAGCTCTCTTACTTCCGGTGGCAAATTCCGCATTTCGAACACATGGAGTCTACAGTCATCCACCAACGTCCAAAGCTGCTTGGATAAGTCCCTTTTGCGGAAAAAATCCCGAATGCTGAGAGTTTTACTCCAGTATCCTTCTCCCCAATACAGTACCAGGCTTACTATCGGAAAATCATCCTGTACTTTCCTGTCATACTGTTCGCGATAGACAGCACCCACATATCCCGCCTTGCGCAGAATCATCCTGCTGTCCACATCTGACTGGTTCGCCAACAGATATTGTACCTTGATCTTCCCGTCCTGCATCTCATACTTGGATACATCTTCCAGCTGGTTCCGCAGCAAGGAACCGGGAGCTGCATACTCCGTCTCCGTTGGCGCCGGATACAAAGATTCCGCCTGCACTGCCTGCTTTCCTCCATAGATGAAGACATTTAAAATATCTGCCGCCACATCCGGAAAGCTTTCCAGATTTTTCTGTGTTACATCTTTTGATTCGCTCTTTTCCGGAAGCGTTTCCATATTATCCCCCCATATCGCGAAAATCAACAAAGCAGCCTTTAAGATTTGTTGGTTCCCGTTGTTTTATAATACAGGTGAGAAAATATGGTGTCCACCGTTCCCGGCTCTTCAGTTTCCCGCCCTGTTATTTGTAAAAGTTGAATCAGCGGCGAATAGCCTGAAAAGCACTTTGATATGCAGATTCCTTCGAAGCGCGATGTGATTTCTGTTCTCTCTTACAAGAAGAAGCGTATCATATAAGGCTGATTTATGCAAGTGTTTTTATATAATTTATTAAGTATAAGTATTGTTTCCAAAATGGACACATATTTGCCTGGTTAAGCTCCCAACAAGTTTCAGCTTTGCATTTTTTCTACTTGCTGAATCCGGCACTTTTCCAAGTAGCGCTACACAATGCGATAACATAGTCATTTTGCCGATGAGATGATATATATATTTCGTATAAACAACTTTTTAAAAAAGTTAAAAATAAGGAATTCCTCTTCCTTTATGTAGTAAAATTATGCTGTTCAACAAAAACTCCTGACACGGATATCCAATACCGCATCGGGAGTTTTCTGCTTCTGACAATCCTATTCCGACGCTTCTTCCCGGTGTTCCTTCATCCGTCTGCGAAGCTCTTCCTCCATGGGCTGAACCATGACCACCCTCATATCCTTGAGTTCCATTCCGCTCATTCCAAAGAACAGCTTAATAAAAAACGTATAGTGGAACAGGGGCACAGGGAATTCCACTGTCTTTCTCTGCCACTCCTTCTCGGAACCGGCGATCGTCACTGTTCCGGCCAGCTGCTTGTCCTGGAACACGGACACGGACAGCTGTGCCAGATCCGGCGTACTTTCGGAGGCTCTGCAGGAGAACTCCAGCCGGAAAGTCCCTCTCTCCTTAACCGCCACCTGTATTGTGGTGGACTTGCCTTTTGTTGTATCAATCAGGGCGGGGGCGATACCGACTTCATCCGTCATCTCCACCTTCAGGAGCGTGCCCATCACCGCATTCTCCTGCTCAGCGCACTTTTGCAGCTCTCTGTCAAGCTCCGTCTCCCTGCCGTTCATCCTCAGGTATGCAGGCGCTTCCAGCAGAAAGCGGCAGATGTTGGCCGCATTCCGCACAAATTCACTTCTTGTCACTGTTCCCCGTCCCAGTTCCTCCATAGAGTTGTCTCCGTTGGAATTGCTCAGGGCATCTCCCGTCACCATGTACAGGTCGTTTTGCGCCCGCACCATGGCCGCCATATTTTGAATAGACGCTGACTCTCCCTCATTGTTGGCCTTGGCCCACCAGTCAGTCATGACAATGCCGGTGTAGCCCCATTCCTCCCGGAGAATTGTGGTCAGAAGATCATAGCTTCCCGCCGTCCATAGCCCATTGACCGGACCGTAGGTGGACATGATAGAACGGGCCTGTCCCTCTTTGACGGCAATTTCAAATCCCTTTAAATAGATTTCCCGCAGCGCTCTCTCAGATACCACACTTTCCACAAAGCTGCGGCTGTGTTCCTGGTTGTTGCATGCAAAATGCTTGATGGTACCCGTCACATTATATTTGTGCATACCGCGCAGCTGTGCCGCCGCCATCTTACCCGTGAGCAGCGGGTCCTCGGAAAAATACTCAAAATTTCGGCCGTTCAGAGGATTCCTGTGGATGTTCATGCCGGGTCCCAGCAGAGTGTCCACCTGATTTTTGCGAAGCTCCAGCCCCTCCCACTGATACAGCTCCTCTGACAGCTCCTCATTAAAGCTGCAGGCAAGACAGGTTCCGTTGGGCATGGCAAAGGCTATGGTTCCGCAGTCCATGCGGATTCCGCTGGGGCCGTCGGCGCAGCAGCCTGCGGGGATACCGTAATGCCGCAGCCCTTCCGTCACACCGCCGAAGGCTCCCGCCGTTCCCGGCGTCACCTTAGGAGAGCACATTCCCTCCCCTCGGACAATACAGCAAAGCTCCTCGTCTGTCAGCTGAGCCAAAAATTCCTCCATGGATACCCTCCCGGCCTCCACATCGGTGAGTTTATATCCTTTGTCTCCTGTATACACGCACTCTGGCTGTGTCTGCTCCGGCGATTGCAGCCTCCCCAACCTTTCCAGCCTTCGCTGTGCAGGATCTGCCGAGCGCAGAGATGACTGCCGCCAGGTAATCTGATATGTACCATCTTCCCTCTGCTCCCCCGGTTTCATGCACTCAAAGGCCTCCACCGGCGCCAGAGCTTCCTCCAGCTGCTCCGTGACTACTGTATCTCCGCTTACATTATAGCTCCCACTGAGGCGGGCATCCCGAACATTCTCCCCAACATAAAAGACATATTCTCCCGGCTCCAGCACAAAGCAGGACTTATGCCCAGTGACGCCGCTGTCATCGTAGGAAGCAATGCAGGTCATGGGAATCTCAATGATCAGCTCCTGGCTCTCGCCGGGTGACAGCGTCCTCGTCTTGGCAAATCCACAGAGCACCCTGACCGCTTTTCCCAGCGCTCCCTGAGGCGCCTGACAGTACACCTGAACCACTTCTTTTCCGGCACGGTTCCCCTTGTTTGACACCTTTGTGCGAACCCGCATGCCTTCTTCAAAAGTTCCGACTACCTCGGCCTTAATATCAAAATCAGTGTAGGATAATCCGAATCCGAAGGGATATATCACTTTTTCAGGCGCAAAGGTGGAAAAATAGCGGTAGCCCACATAAATGTCCTCCGCATAAAAATTTCTCACTGCATCCCCGTAATTCTTTGTGGAGGGATAGTCCTCAATGTCCCGGGCAATTGTATCGGAAAGCCTTCCTGAGGGACATACATCCCCGCTCAGCACGTCCAGCACGCCGCTGCCGCCCTCCTGGCCGCCCTGCCACACATAGAGCACTGCTCCCGGCCGGTATTTCTCCACCCACTTCATGTCAATGATATTGCCCACGTTCAACAGCACCACGGTTCGGGGAAACACGCTGCACACCGTTTCCAGCATTTGTTCCTCCACCGCTGTCAGCAGGTAGCTTCCCTCAGCCGCAAGATTATCCTTGTCCTCCCCTGCCGTGCGTCCGATGATAATGACAGCCGTGTCAGAATCCATTTTCACCTCTTCGGCCAGCTCTCTTGAGATCGGCATCTCCTCCTGAAACCATGGCTCACTTGCCCAGCCGTTCCCCGTATCAAAGGGATGATTCTCCAGCCAGGTCTCATAGCTTTTTGTTAACTCCGCATTCAGCTCAAAGCGCTCATCCTTCTCCAGAGCTTCCCTGATGCCCGTCACGTAAGCGGTATTCACCAGACCTCCGGAACCCGTTCCGCTCTTGTAATAACAAAACTGGCTTCTGCCGAACAGCGCGATTCTGCTGCCGGAGGCCAAAGGCAGGATATTATCGTCATTCTTCAACAGCACGATTCCTTCCGCTACCGCCTGTCTGGCCTTTGCAGCATATTTTTTCACCGAAAACAGATTCTCTCCCATAATTCTCTTGCCCTCATTTTGTTTATTTTACAATCATTTTACCATCTCATGGTCCGAGGGTCAATTTTTATCGGTATTTTACTGTCCGTTACTCAATGATAAAGTTATAATTCACTCACTGCTTACAAGCAGGCCTGAACAGTAACATAAAAACCTCTACATCTGGCTCCTGAGCCTTGCTCCCAGAGCCAGTTTGGATATGGGGGCCTTGTACAACGCCAGGGAGATCAGATACTGCAGTACTCCGCACACCAGGATAATTGCCAGCCCAATCACCACTGTCAGCGCAAAATTTTCCCAGTATCCTGCAAAGGGCATAAAGCTCCATAGCAACTCATCGTTTATATCACCGCTTAAAACGGATGGATAGAAGAATATAAATATAATGAAAAAAACTACGGTTGACGCAACAAAGTATTTATAAACCGCACCATAATAAAGCATGATAACTCCCGTCAGGACTGCGGTATACATTATCAGGGTACAGAAATGTTCTACTGCTTCCGGATTGGCGCAGGCAGCCACAGCCACAACAACAACATTGAGCAGATATGCCGCCAGCATCAAAAAGATGCTGAAAAGAGCGGGCACAGATGTCTGCAGCTTTTTTTTCATGGGTGAAGTCTGCACCAGGTTTGCTGCATTGACGGTAGAAATCAGCTGCAATAACAACAGAGCCGACATCATGAGAAGATAACCTCCCAAAAAGGCACTTGTCCCCGTAATGCTTATGGCGCAGAGCAACAGGCCAAGCACCGCAAAAGCAATGCTGCCGATAATAGAGAGCTTTGCGGAATGCCCGTATTTCATTATTTTAAAGCCTAGTTTCAGATCATTTATCATAATAACTTCCCTCCACCTTTAACATTGCAATTTTCACTATCAGAACACTGATCCCCCCACCCAGAACCGCCAGGGCAGCATTCGGCAGCACCATCGGAACGGGCATTGACGTACATACCAGAAGGATAACCAGTCCGGCAATCGAACCTATATAGCCGCAGAGCAGATTCACCCAGAGATAACTGGTAAATCTCGAGATAAAGATTCCAAGTACCGACAGGGTATAGCTCAGGAATATGACCAGCAGCAGTTCTCCGAAACCTATCAGCTCTCCCGCCCGGTCTGAAGATTCCAATATCAGTGTGATCATCCGGGCCAATCCGAAAATGCCCACATGGAACAAAAAACGTCTCACCAGATCAATAACCAGAGCGCTCTTCATAACTTCCATGCCCCTGGGCGAGGTCTTCAGGTAATCTATTTTCTCAGAGCCCTTCTCCTGGATACCCCCCAGAAACCAGTAGTCTGCTATAATCTCCACCAGCACCAGTATCATTGCAAACATGGGTATGGCTGTGCCCCGGAACACTACCGTGGAAAAGACCTGAATTCCCAACAGAACCAGGGGCAGGACGACAAACATGATAATTTTGTACCAGAGCGATGTAAATACCAGATAGCTTCTTATATTATGCTTCATTCTCACACACCCTTCCTCAGCTGAGCTTTAAACTTGTGTTTGCTTTCATCACTGCCACGCTGATCTGAGACAGGGTGGGTGTCTCCACGGAGACATCCATGCCAGCAAGCTGCTCCAGCTTCTCGGACAGGCAGATACCCTCGAATCCGTAGGAGCTCTTTGTCATGGTATACAAAATCTTCTTTGCCGCCTCTGCATCCCCGGCCTCACCTTTCACCAGCACATATTTTTCCTTCAGATCTTCCACAAACCCCTGCTCCACAATGTTTCCGTGCTCCAGGATAATGGCGTAATCCGTCACATTCTCCATGTCAGCGATATTATGAGTAGAAAAGAATACAGAGTGCTCACCGTTTCCCTGCTCCAGGTATTCACGGATCATATCATTGAGTTTGTCTCGCATCAGGGGATCCAGAGGAGATGCGGGCTCATCCAGAATCAGCAGCTCCGTGTCCCTGGCCAGCACCACCGCCAGCATCAGCTTCATCTTGTTTCCGTCGGACAGATCCTTCACATTCTTTCTCACCTTGACAGGAATGCTTAAATTTTCGCAGATTGCCTCAAACCTGTCCCTGTGGAAATTGTCAAACAAAAGCCCGCTGATCTCCTCCACCTGGCTTATCGTCCAGTGGGGCAGGAAGAAGCTGTTCGGCCCGGTGTAGCCGATGCGCTCCTGAACCTTTCCGCCGGACATCTTTTCATTTTCATCAAAGTAGCTGATCTCCCCCTTGAAGTCCAGGCGGATTCCCGCCAACAGGTTCAACAAAGTGGTCTTGCCTGCACCGTTCTCACCGATGAGAGCAGTGGCAAAGCCCTTGGGAATCTGTAAATCCGGTATAGAAAGTTCAAAACCTCTAAATTTTTTTTGCAGATTTACTGCCTTTACTACGCTGTTTGTGTTCATAGTGTCCTCCATTCTATATTTTGGAAATCCGGTAACAGTTCAGCCCTCACATTCATAAAAGCGTCTGCTGCGCAGCCGATGCCGCTTCCGCGGCTCAACTTTTATTTCATTTGAGGGCGTTCCGCTCATGAAACAATTCAAAATTTGAGCTTTGTGTGCAAGCACCCATGCACAAATTTTGAATTATTTCATGGCTGAACTGTTACAAAATCTTTTCATCCTGGAGCGCAGCCAATGTCTCCTGCAGCTCCTTTCCGGTCATCCCGGCAATCTCCGCTGCGCGGATTGCTTCCAGCAGAGCTTCCTCCACCCTGCGCATATGCTGTTCCTTCAGCATTTCGCTGTCCTGGGCGTTGACGTAAAAGCCCTTGCCCTGGGCCGCGGTCACAAGTCCCTCCGCCTCCAGCTGCTCATATGCCTTCATCGTAGTGATGACGCTGATCTTTAAATCCTTCGCCAGTCCCCTGATAGAGGGAAGATAATCCCCCTCCTTCAGCTTGCCTGCGAGGATATCCGACCTCAGCTGATCAGCAATCTGCTGATAAATCGGTATTCCTGAATTTTGCAATAGTTTCAAAGTGGCCACCTCTTCCAACTGTTTATATGTTATATATACACCATAATCAGTTGCGTGTCAATAATTTTTTATTTTTTGCTGGTAGCATCGTTTCACATATCCTAAAAAAATATGGACAGTCTGCATATAAATGTAGTATACTGCTTCACAGATTCCGCCGGACGATTTTCAAACTCACATTCCGGCGGAGGGAAAATTTTTAATGATTCACACTGAAGAACATTTGTGATTCTTCGAAACGGAGGAAAGATGAAAAGGAAAATTTTTACTACTTTAATTGCGGCGGTCATGATATTTTCCCTGACTGCATGTCAGGGTATCTCCCCTGACAGCAGTAAGGAGAAAGACGGATCCGATTCCCTCTCGCTGCCGGCCATGACGCTCGGCTCAGAGGAAGACAATCCGGCAGTTACTCCCGCAGGTGAGCTTGACGAGGAGACAGAGCACGAGCTCTACAACCTCTATGTTAACATCAACAATGCCATGTTAGGCCGGGTAAACGATTCTCTGAACCGCTATTTTAATTATGTGAATACCGAGAGCGAGGAATTTCAGCTTTGGGAGGAAGGCGGCGATTACTATGACTGTTATTCCATATCAAGCACAATTATACGCGATGTGGAGGATGCTTATGAAATCCTCAGCGGCAAAGCCGAAAAGGATGCACTGGATCAGGCTTTCCTGAATATGTACCCATCCATCACGTCCCTTATGCAGACTCTCAATGAAATCAGTGATTATACGTCTCCGAAAACTTATTTGGAAGACAATTTTGCCAAGTCCCAGGAGCATCACACGGCCCTCCTCAGTGTGCTTGAAGAATACTTTACAACCGGAAACATATTCCTGGATGAACTCACCGTCGTTGCTTACCAGCGCCAGATGGAGGATCTGGAACAGATGAAGGCCGAAGGCTATGAGGTAATGTATTCTTTAAATATGGTTATGCTGCTTGCGCAGCAGATTGAAGATGAACTTTATGTTCAGGATGTGTGGGATGACAATATTCTGGATATGGATCTGACAACGATACAGCCTCTGTATGATGCCTTTTCTACATATGTGGATACCGTACTGGTTTACAGCGAAGATAATGATGCGCTGAGAGCAGAAGGCCTCAGTAATTCCGGTAATCTAAGCCTCTTTGTCATGTACATGAAGAGCACCAGGGAATCTCTTTCAAAAGTACTTGCCAAAGTGGAAAAAGGCGAACCTCTCAGTCAGGGTGACATGATGATTACCTCTATAGCAGGCCAGTGTAACCTCTCTTCATTTGCAGAGGGTGTCTCGGATATGATCGATTCCTATAACCGCCTTATTTCTTACTGATATGATAACTATTCAGAACCTTGCTTAATTTTACAAAACAGGCTGTTCAAGCTTGCCTGGTAAAGACTGTTTTTATAAATCTATATGGCGAGAAGCCATACAATGAGCAATCTGGATCTAAAGTTCCAAATAAGATAAGCCTCGCAGAGGCGTAAAGAGGGGGCCGCCGCATTATTGCCAATGCGACGGCCCTTTGTTGTTCAGTAACGGTATTCCCTTGTCTGATAAAGAAAGCTCTGCATCATGCTGTCCCGGCCATAGGTAGTCGTTCGACAGTCTACGACGTCTGCCTTGCTCTCCTTTGCACTGTCTTCCAAAATACTTGCAAAAAGCTTTTCCGTATTTCTCTTTTTCGAATCGGAGTAAGCGTCACGCCGCTCATCGCGCTTTGCCTTAGAGACACCGGAAACCGCCGCTACTGAAGCCACCATGAAAATACTTGAAAATCCGTTTACCATATTACTCCCTCCTTGGAATACGTATTTCAACAGTGTTTGCTTCTTGCTGATATATATTTCGTATGAATTTTCAGAAAACTTTAGGGTTATGGCAAATTTTTGATATACTTATATTTCTTTAATGACAGATTTCTTGCAATTTTTCTAAAAAATACAGAGAAATATTGGGTTTTTTGTCCGATATTGCATTCCAGACTGCAAGTTTTCTGCTGAAATCTGTTACATGTATAAGTACGGTTTCAAGGTTCCCTTTTCAGATTAGGGTTGTTAAACGCCGAATTCTAAATTCATTAGTAAAATGCCCAAATGGGCAGCATGGATAAGCAGTTAGTAAATAGAAGCTGCTGTAATTAAATCCTAAATTCCATCAGGTAACAATCAACCCTTTTCCCTTCAAATAATTCATGTTCAGGCAGTTCATCAATAATTTTAAATCCCACCTTCTCATAAGCGCGGATTGCTCTTGGATTACTTTTATGGGGATCTAAAATCACAGCATCTGCGTTTTCTACAGTTTTTAAAAAATCAAGAACTGTTTGTAAATACTTTGTACCAATACCCCTATTCCAATATTCAGGTTCCCCGATGAATTGATCGGCTGCAAACACAATTTCTCCATTCTGCGGATAATGGTATTCCTCATACATTTCATCATTGAGTTTGTATATCTGTCCGTAACCGATTGCGTTGCCCTTGTGCTCAAGTATAATCTTGTAATATACAGTGTCCCATTCTTCCGAGTAATGCGATTTTAGTGTTTCAAAGCTGTAGCGAGTATCTCTTCCGGCATAAAACTCAAGTACACGGCCGTCCGTCAACCACTTTAACATAAGCGGAATATCTTCATCTGTCATGCTTCTAATCCGAATATCGCCATCTGTTATGTCTATGTGCCTTCTTTTTGAATAAATTCTGTTATACATATGACTACCTCGCAAATCAGCAACCATTATTTTAAAAGGGAGTTTCAAGGCAAATAGTTGTATTCCTGCGATAAATCGCTTATACTTATATCGGCAATTTTCATATATGTATTATGAACCTACAGGGAGAAATGTTATGGCATCCTGGGTAACACATCTGATGATAGCAGACCGAGCACTGGACAAAGTTCCTGAATTGGACAGGCATGGCTTTTGCGTTGGCAACATAGCACCGGATTGTAATGTGGAAAATGAAGACTGGACACAGTTCACACCTTCTCGTGCAGTGACACACTGGATGTCCGCCGAAAGAAAAGCTGCTTCCGATTGCGACAGATTTTATCAGGAATATGTTGAAAACAGAAGGCAGGACATCAGGACAGACGAAGAATATTCATTTCTTATGGGTTATTATTCTCATTTGATCACCGATGCCGAATTTCAGAGATTTACCCGTGATGAAGTCAGGGTCGCTTCTGCCTGGAAACGAATAAAGAGTCATCCCGTATTATCAAAAAAATCGTTGGGAATGCCGGAAAATTGGGACTCCGCTAAAATACTTCTTGATAAAAATGAAAGAATGAAGGATATTTATTCCATTGAAGCCGACTATTTGGAGCAGCATCCTGAATCGGGATATTTTACGGAAATACTGAATCTGACTGCATTTCCCAATTATATTGATTATCTTCCGGACGGGGCAATCGTCCGAAAGATAGGCGTCATGAAATATATTCCGAAAAAAGAGACAAGCGAATATCCTTATATCGGATTTTCAAAAGAAGAATATGGCTTTTTTGTGGAGAGGGCAACTGAACTGGTGATTGCTAAAATTAAAATATCCAATGAAAACAATAAGGAGCTCTTGAAGGCATGAGACTTGATTTTTACTATTTTTCGTATCAATGCCCGCTTAACGAGAACATGATCGATCTATTAGAAGAATACAGGGATAAGATAGACATTTGTTTACATGACATATCACATAATTTTGAACTGGCAGAAAAAATGAGTATGTTTTACCCTACCCTTATTGTACTTGATGAGCATAAGCGGTATTATAGCCCTCTTCGCAAGAATTTTCTGGAGCAGGTTGCTGCAGGAATATATCCGACAGAGAAACCCTTTATGCCGTCTCTTTCCGGAAAAGTTGTGACAAAACATGTGCTGCCCCTTGTTTTGGAAAACATTGCACTGGCCTGTGATTGCTGCGGTGATAAAACCGAAGGTAATTGTATAAAAAAGAAAGAATTCCTGGCATCCTTCAAACAAAAAGTATACGGATTTATCCATGTTGATGAATCCGGAAAATTAATCGGAGGCGCAGAGTATTTGCCTTCTGCAGCCATTCCATATGCTATTCCCCGCAATGAAAAAACTGCTTTTATTACCTGTGTTTATATGTCGGATTCCCAATTTGACTATAAGACGGCGCCGCTAAAGGCATTGGAATCATATTTAAGTCAATTTTACACAGAAGTACTCGCTATCACAGATGTAAACGGGATTTTCCCAAACGGGGATATTGGCTTTTTTATACAAAACGGATATGAAGACAGAGGTATTATTTTTGAGGATTTAAATTACTGTTCCCTTCATCTCGTATCCAAAAAACTTAATCCATCTATAGAGTAATCTTCCGCCCGGACTTGCTAAATGACATCGGAACTAAATTGTAATATTACAAAAATAGTTGTTGCATTTTTTTAATACATATGGTAAACTTAATCCACAACAGAACGTGGAATTATTTCACACTTCATAATAAGATGTGTTTGCGTTTTATCTGCATATCAAAGTGCTTTTCAGGCGATTCGCCAAGGATTCACTTTTAAATCAACATGGCGGGGACTGAATGGCATACAAAATGACGTTTTCCTGCCCTGCAATAATTCATACAGGAGGGAAAATGGGAAATAAGGACAAAACACAAAAGCTGTTTATGGCCTGTAGTGATATATTTGTGGAACTCATTAACGGACTTATATATCATGGAAAAGAGATTTTGGAAGAAAAAAGCGTAATACCGGGGCCCACAGAAAGCATTTATCAGGGATCGGAAGCAGAACTGTCCAGCCAGTTTCAGGATTGCAGTATGTATGATGTACATAATGGCCAAATCCATGCTTTGTATACATTGGAGAACCAGAGCAGTATAGACAGCCTGATGCCGTTACGCTGTGCCGGGTATGAAAGAGCAGCTTACCGCAGACAGTACAAGTCGGGAAGCGAGCAGGGAATCTACCCGGTGATAAGTGTTGTTTTGAATTGGAGTGATCAGCCCTGGAAGGCCGCCACATCAGTTCGGGAACTATTGGACTATTCTGTTCCTGCAGATGCGGAAGACTATCTGGATAAAAATCGGATACATGTTTTTGATATGCGCTTTCTGGAAAAATCTACGCGCGAGCTGTTTGAAGGGGATGTCAGGGTTGTGCTGGATTATCTTTCCGACCGTGAGAGCATGATCAGGAGAAGACAGAAACTAAGGAATCCCGTGGAGGTCATGAAAATGCTGCATGCGCTCTCCGGAGACACAAGATATCTGGAGGGCATAACATTTATGCAAGAAAACGAAGGAGAAAAAAGCGTGTGTGACTTATTAGATTATATGGTGAATCAAGGTATACAGCAGGGACTGCAGGAGGGAGTTCGAGTGCTAATTACGACTTATAAGGAGTTTGGTGTCACATATGAGGCGGCCGTTGCAGGAGTTAAGCAAAAATATGATTTGGATGACGCAGAAGTACAGAGAAATATGAAATTGTACTGGTAAGCAGAAAATCTTCATTATGGAAATTTTTAGAACTCCGGAAAAATAAAAAAGGAGTTCGAAAAAGTCTCCGAACCCCTTGAAGTTATTGCATAAACTTTAGTTACTCCACCACTGCTGCCACCCACCGGCAGTCTACATCATTTCCCTCCGAACCGTCAAAAAATTCCGGGAGCGCCTGAGACATTAGCTCTGAAATATCAACAATACATTTCCCTTGAATAACTTCCCCGTTCTCCAGCGCCTGATAGATTTTCATGCCGTTCTTTTCACCGAGCAGTTCTCCTGTGACATCTCCGCCGAGATACCCTGCCGGACATTCCACCTGATAGGTAATGCCTCCTATGGAAAATACCACATCTGATACCTTCTGGTACACCGCGTATCCGCCGTTTATGATAATTGCCACAAGGTCCGGGCGGCCGACTACCTGATATGCGGTGTAGGTATAGGACGGGTTAAACTCCACTAATCTGTCCGATGCTATAAGGTAATCACCGCTTACGTCATAGTCGTAACCGCCGTAGACAGCGCCGTTGAACGCGATAAATACCGGCACCATCAGGCCGAATGATACACCGTCCGCCCCTGAGTCTCCAGAGTGTTCTTTCAATAAATCCGCTGCAAGATACATCTCCGGTACCTCCGGTACAGTATCTGATTCCTCCCGCAGAGGATTCACAGGTGTATCGTTTACATACAGGGCCAGCAGCAGATTCGGCCCTGTGGCTCTTCCGGTCTTCCCCACTGTTCCGATTGCAGCCCCTTTCTCCACCTCCTGGCCTTCAGACACATATAAGTCTTCCAAATGACCATACTTTACCTTTACGCCATCCTGCACCAGGAGCATAATATAGTTTCCGCTCTCAGCCTCAAACCCCGTCTCCGCAATCGTACCGCTCTCTACCGCAAATACATCTTCTCCCTGACTGCCTGCAATGTTAATATGGTCTGAGAAGAAACCGCTTCTCTGTATCCCAAAGAATCCGGAGATGCTCACGTTTTCCACCGGCTTTGCCCAGCTCTCGTACAGGAAACCGTCCATTGCCACCTCCCTGTACTCGCCGGCACTCTTCCCTTGCTCTCCTTCCTCTCCTTCCTCTCCTTCTTCCTCCTTCTCCGTTCTGTATATGACCCACTCCTCTGTCGCATTCTGAAAGTCTACCATGCACTGCCAGTCCTGTCCGAACACAAAGTGATCATTAGTCAGCACAAGATAATACCAATCGTCTGTAAGGGGACGGTTTGCTATTTCCATATCGTAAGCACCGGATAGATCCACGATCAGCTCGGAAGAACTGTGGGGAGCTATCACGTTTCCCTCCATTTTTACACTGCCGCCCTCTGTCTGAGGAATCTCCTCATTTGCATAAAAGATGCCCAGCTTTACATCCTCCTGAAATTCCAGAACCTTGTCGGAATTATTCTGCACCTGGATTGCCACAATTCCGTCCCCCCGGTACTCCACTCTTCCGAATGCAAGCTCATCACCCTTCAATGCAGAAAAATAATCTACCGCCAGGACAGTAGCTGTGGGCAGGACAAGCAGGATTGCACAGACTGCCGCCACCTTCAGAACCCATGTCCGCCCGCAATGTGATCTGAAACCATTTTTCTCTTTCCGTCCCACGGCTCGGTTCGCCCGGCATCCTCCATCTGCTCCCTTAAACTCTCTCCTCTGCTCCGCCTCTTCCACATACTCATCCGCTGCCTCTCCCAGCGCTTCTATTATATCATATCCCTTCATAATACGTAGTCCTCCTTCTCCAGATATATCCGCAGCTTTTTTCTGGTGCGGAACAATGACGTTTTTACATTTGCCTGGCTGATATGATACCTCTTTGCTATTTCAGCAACAGATTCACCATACCAATAGCGTCTCATAAAGATAATCCTTTTCTCCGTCGGCAGTCCCTTCAAAAACCGGTTCAGCAGGGCGGCCAGCTCCCGGCTCTCCCACCTGTCATCCTCCATCCGGCCTGGAATGCACTGCTCCATCTCCGTAGTTAACTCCAGAATAACCCCCTGCCGCTTTTCCGCATTGCGGTAATTCAGCCGATCAAGGGCGGTATTTCTGCATATCTTCGCCAAAAAAGCAAACAAATACACCGGTGCGGCAGGCGGTATGGCGTTCCAGGCCTTCCACAGGGTATCGTTCACACACTCATCCGCATCTTCCTGATTTTCCAGGATTGTCATAGCGATGTGTGTAAGCTTTTTTCCATATATTCTCTTTATCTCTTCAACTGCCTGTTCCTTCCGTTCCTGAAGCAACAAAACAATTTCCCTGTCCTCCACAATACCTCCTCCTTAAATGCCGGCCTTCTCTGGTAATGCGCACTTACCTATAAAGACGAAAAACTTCTCTCTGTGGTTACACTTCATAATAATTTGACAGCAAAAAACACACACAATTTACACAGAACGTGAATTGTGTGTGCTTAAATGGAATACTATTCAGAACCATAATGGGTTCTGAATAGTTACAATATCTAAAACTTCAGCCTCCGCGACCAGCTTTTTACAGCCGCCGGCATACATGCGATACCGATCAGAACCGGGACGATCATCAGCAAATACGGCGACCAGATTATTTTTCCGAAGAGATGAAAGGTATAGGTGTTAAAAATTTCTGTACTATTTCCCACTAAAGGAATGAAATCCAACGCCCTCTTTACCCCATACGGAAGATATTTTGCAATCATCGTCGGTCCGTATGCAACCGCCAGACTAAGCAGCAATGCAAGTACATTGTTCTTCATAACGGCCGACAGGAGCATGACAACGCCCGCAAATCCAATTGCTCCAAGCAGCGTAAAAGCATACTCATAGATCTCTGCCTGCAGCATATTCATGGGGGCAACCGCAGTCAGCATAATTGTCTGAATCTGCATATCCCACCCCTTGATCCCGAAAAAGAAAATCTGCGACGCAATGCTTCCAACGGCCAGAATAGTAAAGAGTTCCACTGCAAATACCACTCCCACAAATATTTTGACAACCGCGATTTTTTCCCAGCCGTTTTTCGTTGTCAATACCAACGGGCTTGCATTACTATGCCACTCCCCAGCAAACATCGTCGAGAGGACGATTGCAAGAAACAGCGCCATCACAAGTCCTATATCAGAAACTATGCTTCTCAAAATCTGTAACCATCCTTCTGCCCATTCATATCGAAAGGGTTTCTCCACCCTTTGTTCCATCTGCAGCAGATATTCCTTTTCCTCTTTTGTACGATCATCGTTGTCCAAACATGTTTTGATTACCTGTTGTCTTCTCTCATAAAAGCCCGTGAGCTTATTCGTGTCAACATAACTCATCATCATTTGGTAACTGTCTGCGCCACAGAGCTCCGGCCACAATGTCCTCAGCCAGTACTCGATAATCACCATATCCGCTTTTTCCAGTTCATCCTTTGTTCCGACAGCTTCCATCCTCTGGTAATCTCCCACTAACTGCTGCAGGGTTTCGTCAGTCAATTTCCCGTCAAACCCCAGTGAATACTCCTGTCTTTTCCTTATCATTGAATATCCGTCAAAATTATTTCCGAAAACGTTTGTAACATCATTGGAGCTTCCGTAAGTAAACCACTGATATGAAAGTATACTTCCGAATACTACTATATAAACAAAACACAACAGGATGCAGATCTTAACGCTTCCTCTCCGCCACAGTTTTTTATGTTCCAATTTGAATAATTCCATTTTACAGTGCTCCTTCCTCCGCAGGGAAATAATACAGGTATAAATCTTCCAGCGTTGCCTTGCAGGGAATTGCTCCCTCAGCGGGTATGGTATCTGAAATAATACGCAATACAGTCTTTTTCCCTTCATGCCTTAAATTTGCAACCGTGGCTTTTGCCTGCCATTTTGCGGCTTCTCCGGACGATACCTCCAGCTCCCACGTTTTTCCGTTCACTTTCTCTATCAACCGGGAAACCGTTCCCTGCAGCACAAATTTTCCTTTTTTCATAAGCAGTACTTCATCTGCAATCGCTTCTATATCAGATACGATATGGGTGGAAAGAATGACAATCTTATCTTCGGCATACTCTGAAAGCAGGTTACGGAAACGGACTCTCTCTTTCGGATCCAATCCGGCGGTGGGTTCGTCTAAGATCACAATTCCCGGATTATTCAGCAACGCCTGTGCAATCCCTACACGCTGCTTCATTCCGCCGGAAAAAGTTTTTATTTTCTTTCCGGCCACATTGCTCAGGCCCGTCATCTCCAACAATTCCCTCACCCGTTTTCCGGCAATATTGCGAGGTATTCCTTTCAGTGCGGAAATATACATCAAAAACTCCGTGGCGGTATAATTGGGATAATATCCAAAATCCTGGGGCAGATAGCCTAATATATTTCTGTATTCAGCCCCCATCGAAGTCACTTCCCTTCCATCCAAAAATACTTCTCCGGAGGTAGACTCCAAAATAGCGCAAAGCATACGCATGAGTGTTGTCTTGCCTGCGCCGTTAGCCCCCAGAAGACCATATACTCCCGGCTTAAATACCGCGCTGACCTGGTCTACAGCAATTTTACTTCCATAGTGCTTTGTCAGACGGTCAAGCAATAATTCCATACATTTTTCCTTCCTTTCTAATCTTAATGATAAAACAGACTTCCTTTATAAAAAATACGGTGAACACCATGAATGCGGTAAGCCATAAGCCTGTTGCCGAGGCTTCATACAGCCAGGGCAATACCCTTGCCGACACCCCCCAACACAGGCAGGAACCAAACGTTGCAACCCCATATATAGGTATGCTCTCTTTTTTCCTCAGCCGGACCAGGCGCAGCATGGCAGCCATGCATACCAGGTACGGAACCAGACAGTACAGAATCATCTGCCCGATCTCCTTACAGGAATTCTGCAGATAAACCTCCAGGCATAACAGCGCCGTCATACACACCAGATTTGCAGCACCCGCCAGGATCAGCTTTGCCAGTATGATCTGGGCACCGGAAGCTCTCGTGACCGCCTCTATCTCACTCATCCCATAAAACTGGCTTTTGAAAATCACCGGCATGACCGCAAGTGCAAACAATGGCATAAACATCGGTATAAACCCGGGAACATCCGCCACAGTGGAAACCGTCAGACCCACAATAAGCAATATGACTGCCTGCAATCCGAATATAGGAATACCATAAAAGCGGAAAACCTCCGACAGATAATTAAAAAAACCTGTCCTGGGTTCTTCTGCCAGGGCATTCTGCTCCCGCACAATTTCAGTGCAGAGTCTAATGGTTTCTTCCAGTCTTTCAGACTGTATCTCCTGCTGTAAAAACTGCCGCAAATTTTTCTCTATTTCTTTATCTTTCATTCTCCCTCTCCTTTCTCATGATTTTTAAGGCACTGCGAACCCGGCTCTGCGCTGTCCGCATATTGCACCCCATTACTTCCGCAATCTCACGGAACTCCATCTGTTCCCCGAAACGTAAAATGACGGCTTCCCTCTGCTCTGATGACAGAGTACTGAGGAGATACCTTATTTCCTCCCTGTCCTCTGCTCGCTGTATCTCATTGCGCTCATTTACAAGACTTTCCTCATTTTCCAGGGCATAAAGGGGAATCTTCCGGCTTTCATCAATACAAAGATGATTGGCGATAGTATACAAATATGCTTTAAACTTCTTCTTCCCCGTGTAGCCTGCTACACGGTTGTAACAAGTTACACTGTTGCAGCCTGCTGCACTGTTGTGGCCTGCCAGAGCCTTAAACAGTCTAAAAAAAGTTTCCTGGGTCAGATCCTCCGCCTTCTGTATGTCCGCACAGTGCCACTTACAGTATCGCAAAATTGAGGTATACCAGCGTTTTATCAGTTCTTCCGCTGCATTTTCATCTCCGCACCGTATCCGTTCTATCAATTCATCATCGGAATGCAATTTTTCCGCTGAATGTATTTTTTCCACGGAATGTACTGTTTCCGTATTCACACGCTGCCCGCTCCTCTCCGATAAATACCAGCCTATCTATAATAACGTATCATTTACCCTAAATGATTAAATTATATAAAAATATTTTAACCGTACGATACCCGGCAAAAAGCGGAGGTAAACGCCTGCTCCGGCGTTAACCTCCGCTTCTTCTTATTATAATCAGCCGGTCTGAAATATGGGTTATTTTGCCCAATAATCACGCGCTGCAAATAATCCCCATTTTTCATATCCAATGGTCTGTAGCTCTCTAAGGTGCGAATAATCATTCAATCGAACCAATTGATATGTATGACTTTCTTTTTCAAAAATAAGTTCTGTCAACGCCGTATTCTCCATCCAATTTAAAAAATCAACATCTTCGTCCGGCCGTTTTAAAAGAAAATTTGTTAATATTCTTAGAGTAATGCCATGAGAAACGATGAGTATGTTTTTTTCATTTGCTTCTTTTTCTAAATACTTTTCTGTAAACATTTTACATCGATTCTTTACATCCTGAAAAGATTCCCCACAGGGAGCCTGAAGCATCGACAGTTTTTTATCCAAATCTACTTCTGGATATTTCTGTCGACGTTCTTCCCAGGTCATTCCTTCAAGCAATCCCAGATCCATTTCTTTTAAGGCATCTGTTTCTGTGATCTCAGCATTTTCTTGTCCAATGCAGCGCAGAATCTCTATGAGTGTTTGTCTGGCTCTGGCAAGCGAACTACAATAGGCTGATATCGGTTCTTCTCTCAATTCTGAACAAATTTTTTGTCCGATGCGTTGTGATTGAGCTATCCCTTTTTTGTCAGTTCAAAATCTGTGGAGGATATTATTTTTCCTTTTATATTTCCATAACTTTCTGCGTGACGTATTAAATAAAGTTTCAATTCTTAACTCCTCTAATATGTACATTTGTTTACTCTCACTATTATAGCACATTTATTATCTATGCGCCCTAACGCTGTGATACCTATTTTGATATTTTGGTAAGTAATACCCCCCGACAAATATTAATTTTATCATTTTATTTTCCTGGCAACAATTTTGTTTGACGCGTGCAAATGTTTCGGCACATTTGGATGTTCATCTTCAAACACATATGACTTAAACTGCAATATTTCCCAATCAGCATACAACTCTTTTAATTCCTCATCTTTTGCCAGACCAATTGCAAACGGCGCAATATCCTCAGATGCCGGTACAGTATCTGTAAATATTTGAATTATATGAA
>CAMWJV010000044.1 GCA_947174665.1 uncultured Lachnospiraceae bacterium | reverse complement strand
GGCAGAACATGATAAACGCCACGAGCGCCAGGAAGAAATTGAGCGCCAGGTCCCCCACGATGGAACGGTTGGGCTTTCTCCGCTTGATCAGCTTCTTGTGATACTCTTTTTCGATGACTACATCTTTCTTCTTTTTGCTCATATCAGGTCCCTACTCTTCTCAACAGACTTTGGATTGCTTTGTTACAAAGGTACATCATTAAGAACAAAATCGTTGCAATGGCACAGGCATAACCCATCTCAAACCTGGTAAAGCCATAGTCGAACAAGTGGGTAACAATGGTCCTTGCCGCATAGTCCGTACTGGGATATCCGCACAACGCCATGGTGACATCGCAGACGCCGAACGCCTGGGTGATTGCCATGATCGCACCGAACATCAGCATGGGCTTCATGTTGGGAAGTGTGATGTACCACAGCTCCTGCCAGCGGTTCTTGATGCCGTCCATATATCCCGCCTCAAACTGGGATTTGTCTACACCCTGAAGGCCCGCCACAAAGGAAAGGAAGCCTGTGCCCAGACTCATCCACAGGATGACCAGCATACAGATCGGCAGCATATATTTAGGATTGATAAACCACAGGACGGGCGCGTCAATGACGCCCAGTTCCATCAAAAAGGAATTCACATACCCGTAAGCGTCTCCTCTGAAAAATACCGAGAAGATTGTAAAGCAGTTGCCTGCGATAGACGGGGCGTAGAACACAATAACCGCCACGCTTCGCACCCATCTGGGCAGCTCATTGATCAGCCAGGCAAACAGGAAAGACATGATATAGCCCAAGGGACCTGTGACGATTGCTATCATAAAAGTATTTTTGATAGCCTGAAGGAAAATGTCATCATCCAGCACCAGGCTGATATAGTTCTGAATCCCGATAAATCTGGGGGGCTCCAGAATATTGTAGTAGGTAAAGCTGAAGAAAACGGAAATTACTACCGGCGCAATAAAGAACAGGGTAAACAAAACAGCATAGGGCGCCAGGAAGGCATAACACATTTTACTTCTCTTTGCTTTTTTAAAAGCCACCTGCATATTATGCTTGCGCAGGGCAATATATTTGCCAAAAAAATCTTTCATTTTTCACTCCCCTATTCTTCCACCGGCATGCCAAACTCTTTTCGTTTCTTTTCTATCTCATCATTAATCTTAATGGAGTAATCAATAATGGTCTCCCGCGTGTCGTCCTTATTATTCAAAACCTTTCGGATGGCGTTGGCAATATGGCGTCCCGTATAATACCCTCCGGGAACCTCTCTGATGCCTACCGTCTGCTCCCACTGTTCGTTCAGCACCGCAATGTCCGAAGCGCTCCAGGACAACTGTACGAACGCATCCCTGTTGGCTGTGTTGTATCTTGCGGAGGAGCCCAGCAGAGCCTCAATCTCCCGTCCGAACTGCACCTGGGTATCCGCGTCGGCCCACCATTTCATGAATTCCCAGGACTTTTGTTTCAGGCTTTCGTCGTCGGTGGCAATCATCATAGTGGCGCTGCCGGCAATAAGGTCGGAACGATCTATGTATGTATTCCCGTTTTCGTCCTTTCGCTCCGTACCGGGTATCAGGGTGAAATCCCACAGTCCTCTGATCTCAGGGGCGGATACCATCAATGTGTTATATACCGAATATGACTGAATTCCGATAGGCATCTCGCCGGAACGGAACCGACTCACAAAATCATAAATCGTCGGAAGACCGTAATCATTAAAATATCTGACATAATCATCAAAAGCCTTAATGCCGGCCTCGGTGTCAACCGTAGTTTTCATGCCGCTTTCATTGTAGAGATCTCCGCCGTTCTGGAAGAGCAGCGCAAAATACATGGACAAATCCGGCGCGTTGGAGGCGATGGCTGTGCTTGCCGCAGCAGCGCCGCTGGAACCGGCAGCCGTGGGCAGACCCACCGACAGGTTATTTCCCTGAATCGTAGGAAGTATATCTACCAGATCCTGCCAGGTTTGGGGAACCTCCAGCCCCAACTCCTCAAGAACATCCTTGCGGTAGAACATGACGTTGAAGGTCTGTGTCTCCGGCAAGCCGTAAATCCCGCCGTCCAGCTTATATTGCTCATAGGAGCTTTCCGTATAGTGAGAGATAACCTCCTCCCAGTCTTTAAACTGCGTAATATCCACAGCGGCTTTGCGCAGAGCGTAATTCACAGGCTGGTCGGCTCCCACGGAGAGCACAACGTTGGGTCCCCGTCCCGCGATAACCGCGTTCAGAAGCGCGTCCGCCGCAACAATCTCCACGTTCACCTTGATGCCTGTATTCGCCGTGAAAGATTCATCCACCATGGACTTCAAGATCGTTCCCTGATCTCTGCCCGTAAGAACCCATACCTTGATGACATCCTCGCTGCCCTTGTCGTCATACACATCGCCCACAGCGTTATAGTCCACCACAAAAGACGCCCCGAAAGATTTCACCTCATGCCACAACTGCTTGAAAACGTTGGATTTCTCCTTTTTTACCTCGGCGTCCACGCCGCTGACTACCAGATAGTCGATATCCAGCTTAGTCTCGCTCATAGTCAGAGTCGCCGTGCCCACCGCCGTGATATTGTCCTTGAAGGTGGTAAATTCTGTAGTAATCTTTTGGGGCTTTGCACAGAAACGCTCCAGCTGCTGAGCTACTGTCTGAGCTGTTGCAATCTGATCAGCCTTCTGGCCGCTGTATGCCACCATATCATCCACGATCTTATAGAGGCGCTTGGACTCCAGATCCATAGCCTCCATGACCTCGGGGTAATTCCGATTGATCTGATAATCTCTGTAACGATCAGGGTTTGCTCCGGTGTAGACAAGAACCTTTCTGTAAATCTGATTCAGCCGGAACGTGGAATCCTCCAGCTGCTCCAGTATGGGTCCGAGACCTCCCAGCGCTGCTTCCATACGGATCGTGTGTGTCCCGCTCTCCAGATAAATCTGATAGGGCGTACCTTCCTCGTCAGCCAGCTCCTTATACTCCCAGTCATTTGCATACTCAAAGGAAACGCTCTGCATCTCGGAAAAAGGAACCTGACCGTCTATGTATACAATTCTGTTGGAGACGCTGCCTCTTGCATAATTCTGACGGCCCTTGAACATGATATTGTAATAGCCGTCCTCCGGCACTTCAAATTCCCATTCGATCCACTGCCCGGCGCTTCTCCACGCCTCGCCGCCCACATAGTTGAGCACCGTCTTCGTAACACTGTTCGGCTGGGTCGTAGGGGAAGATCTGTCATATTTCGCATACAGGGATGATTCAGAACGCAGGGTGGAATCCTCCCCCTGTATTATCTGAATATAATTTCTGGCCGCCTCGGAAGCAGTAACCGTGGGCAGCTTTGCTCTGTACTCCTCATAGGAATCTATCCGCTGAACTCCGCTGACCACCAGCTTTTTCAGCACCATTGGCTCATTTTCCGCCTCCAGGCCGATTTCATTTACACCCTTCTCCAGATAAAACAGATAGGGCTCCGTAATATACCCTCTGTCATCTCTGAAATAGGAACTCTGCCAGTCATATACCTCCACCTGGGTGGGACGGATCTCATTGCCCTGATTGTCAACCCTGACCTCTCCGCCGTTGGTCCAGATTCTGGTAAAGGAAACGTTTCTGGCATCCTCAAAGGGAATCTCGCCGTTTATGTAGATGACTCTTTCCGCTGCCACACCTCGAGACTGGGGAATCAGATATTCCATATAGACATTGTAATAACCTGTCTCCGGCACATCCACCTTCCAGCTCACATAAGAGCCGGTCTCGGTATAAAGCGCCTCGTCAACGCCCTCGTACTGAGTGACTCTGTTCACCTCTCCATCGCCGGAAGCCGTGTAATCAAACAAATCGACTTCAACGCTCTGGGCAGAGTATACTGCGTCCGCATGGGCATTCAAATACCCCGTATAGGTTCCCTCTCTTTCCATGCCTTCCACGTCAGTGTTCAGATCCACGCCGGCATATTTGTCGTGAAAATCCTCCACACCCCGCAGCGACACAAGGACAGCGATCAACACGAGCGCTGCCACAACCGCTACTGCTGTAATTACCTTCTTAACAGAACTTTTCATAGTTTCCTCCATTAAATTCAGTAATAAATGCCATAGAAATGTGTAAAGAGCGTAAATACTCCACAAAATTTTCCTTTATTTCTTCCGAGAACATGTAACTTTATATAGAAAGTATAACATGGTAACAAAATAACATCTCCTCAAATATTGCTTATGTTTAATTAAATTTTGCTCATTAATCAGCTGACGAAAAACTTGTCTCCTCCGGTCCCAGATAGGACGGTGCAACATATGTTCCCTTTTTGCAGATCAGTATTTTTTCAAGTACCGTCCCGGCCTCCAACGCACCGATGACCAGCTCCTGTACTCCTTTCTCAAAGGACAGCGTCACGCAGGTCCTGTGCTCCTGATCCAATGCCGCAGCACACCATCTGCTGTCCCCGCATTCTCCGGCCCGGTAATCCGAGGGGAGAATTTCCGCTCTTACGGCTTTCTCCTCTCCTGCTACCACCAACAGGTTCACACTTCCATGGTTCACCAGAGGATTGACCGGCGCCGTGAAAATATCCACCTGATATTCGCCGGCCTCCTCCGCAAGGAAACGGTAGACCAGCTCCGGTTTTTCCTCCTCCTCGGCAAATACTGCCGTGCTGGGAAACACCTTCATGCCGCAGCCGTACTTCCCGTAATCATCAAGCTTCTGAAAGCGTCCTTTCGCCGTATCCTTTTTCCTGCAATAGTGCTCCGCACTGATGGCAACTATGCCGTTACGTTCCAGAAAAGTCATCTCCGGCAGTTCCGTCAAACAGCCGCTCTCTTCCCTTCTGTCAAACCCGGGGACCGCCCTGCCCATAATCTCCACCGCAACTCTTGCGTCGCCGTCACTTATGATAAGCCTGACTTTCTGCGCTTCCTCCGGCAGCAGTTCTCTGTTACAGGCAAGTGTGACCTCCTGAAGCATCTCCACTTCTCCTGCCATAGGTGAAACAGTAAGCCATTCGGGAATCTCATTCTGTTTTCCCTCTGCACCGCTTCCGCCCTCCCGGGTAATCTCATAGCGCAGGCTGCCGCATCCCCCGTTGGCGATCTCCAATACTACCTTTTCACATCCTGCATATTGAAAATCAGGAACATGTATCACCATAGGTGCCCCGTAAACCTTTGTGGCCGTCCTTTCGTCATCCCTGCGGGACACGCTCAGACGCGGACGGTGAGCAGGCTCCACTTCCATCACCACCGGATAGCGGTAGTCATCATCATTCCACCGGACAAAACCGATGTGCTGTTCCATCTGCATACCGTTCCATTTGCCGTCCATGAAGGCTGCCCATTCCTTCACATATTCCCTGTCCTTCAGAATGCATTTCCGGGTCAGTTCTCCGTAAAAATTGGCAATCGGCCTTCCCTGGGCTGCATAGTGATGGTTTTTGCCTGCGTACAGGTGCATTTTCAGAAGATTCATGCTGGCCATGGCAGGGTAATGTATCATGCTGTAATATGCTTTGGTTTTCTCCAGTTCCTCCATTATCCGCAGAGACAGCTTTTCCACTTCCTCCGCCTTTTCCAGCATCCTGTCCGTCTCTCCGTAATGGCAGGGATGATAAATCCCCGCATGAAGGGATTCCGGCCTGCGCAGACCATTGAGTCTGATGTAATCGGTAAACACCTTTCCGATCTTTTCCCTGAGAGCGGAATCCGCCGATGGAAATGTCTGTCCCACCCATTGCCTGGTGTACTCCCTATAGCTGTCAGGATTGGGATATCCCCATCTGTCATAGTCATAGGCCACAGCCAGAAAGTAACCAAGGGGCACTTCATGAAATTTCAGGTCTCCCACATTCACGATCCACACGTCCCTGACCCCGTATTCGTATACCTGCCCCATCTGTTCCCAGACTTTTGAACAGGGTGTGGAATCCACCCACTCATATGACACGGGACCGCCGTGATAGTCAAAGTGATAGTACATGCCGAAACCGCCCTTGCGGTTTCGCATATCCTCCGTGGGAAGCGTACGCACATATCCGAAATTGTCCTCACACAGCATGCAGGTCACACCGTCCAGTCCTTCCCAACCTTTAAGTCCGGTCGTTTCCTCATCGCCGTAAAAGTAAGGCTCAACCTCCTTATACAGCGCCAGCAGCATGGGAATTTCCCCGTTCTCCCGCTTTACATATTTATATATCAGATCTTTTTGTTTGGTAATGATATCCTTTAACAAGCTTATATTTTCACTTAAGGAGGCCTCTTCCCCCAGCATGGAAGAATCCCTCTCCCCCCGCATTCCGATGGTAATGATATTCTCATATCCGCCGCTGCGCTTCAGAGCATCCTCCCAGTAATTCAGAAGCCCCTGTTCGTTGGTATAGAAATTCCACGCATTGCCGTATCTCGTTCCCTCTCCCCGCACCTTATCCCATTCCTCGCTGGCGCGCAGACAGGGTTCATGATGGGAATATCCCATGACCACTCCGTAAAGGTCAGCCAGTTCCTCATTTGCGCTTCCCGGTCCGTCCAGCGGAAAGCTGGCGGTCCACATGGCAGGCCACAGATAATTTCCTTTCAATCGCAGTAAGAGTTCAAACACATGGTCATAGGCTTCCGCGTTAAATCCGCCGAAATGCTCCATAACCCAGCTGCCGAAGCAGGGCCATTCATCATTGATGAAAAAGCCCCTGTACTTTACGCTGGGTTCTTTGGAAACGGTTTCTATATCTTCCCTGATGATAAGTTCTTCCCGATGAACCGGTTCCGCGTCCCCCCAATAGCACAGCGGAGACACCCCGATATATTCCGACAGGGAAAACATACCGTAGATCGTTCCTCTTTTATCGCTGCCGCAGATCAGCAGTATGCTGTCAACGCGGGATCCGCCGCAAAGCACCCCGCCTTCAGGAGAAATCATCTTTATCTGATAGACCTCCCACTTCCTGCGGTTTCCGTCTTTCATGAGTTCGCCCGTATCCACCAGGCCCTTCCCGGCAAGTTCGTCAAGCATGGGGCTCTTCCCCAGTGTTGCGCACAAAATGATCCTGATTCCGTCCCCTGAAGGAATCTCCTTCTCAGTCACAACCTCCGGTCTGTCGCCGGTCACCTTTCGGATATCTTCCGCAACCTTACCCGCAATTCTCCTGACTCCCTCGTAGCCGCAGCTTTCCACCACAACAGTCGGCATATTTCCTTTTGTGAATTCTATCTCCATAACCCGATCATCCTTTCCGTTACAGTTCAGCCTTGCGTCAAGTCACGCCACCTGAAAACAATAAGCTCCTGCTTAGACACGCTTTCGCTCGGGAAAAAACGTAACGGTACAAAGGCACTCAGGTGCTGAGTGCCTGTCTCCATAGTACGGAGACAGGGCATCGTTCTTGATGCCCTTGGTACCGACGTTTTTTACGGTCTTCGCAGGAGCTTATTGTCCTCATGCGGCTGATAGTTGCATGGCTGAACTGTAACCTTTCCCAATCAACCTACTCTACATATCCGAACCCTAAGATAGTAAACTCCCTGCCTTCGTCTCCCTCAGCCATGCATATTTCCACATGATACTGCTTTCGCTCCGCGCCGCGGAAACAGATGACGGGATTACAGTGGGTCCATCCGTTGACATGGGGGTCCGCCGTGAGAACCTTTTTCCCGTCCACCAGGACATCCGCGCATCCCACGCTGCCGCTTCCTGAATCCTTGTAGATGAGCAGCAATGCAGTACAGGTGATGTCAATGGAAAAGGGCTTTCCCATAGAAAAAGGCCTGCCGGAATTTTCCGTCTCCTCGCCTGTCCCATGCATCCAGTTGTTGGGGAATTCCTTCGTGGGTGCCAGATCCCTGTCCATTTCCACCCCCTGAAGTTCCTCGTCCGTCCGGTTGAAATCCCCGCAGTCCACATGGATTTCCGGCACATTGCTGCTTCTGTCAAACAGCTTTACGGCCTCGAACTCCCCGCCCAGGGGCGGCTTTACACTGCTCAGCTGCAGAGTATCCTCCTGCCGCGGCAGCTTATCCACCGTCTGCAATAAATGTGCGATACAGTCGGCCATAACGGTATGCCCCAGATTCGTGGGATGATAACAGTCATAAAAAAACTGGGGTTTGCCGAATACCTTTCCAGAACCGGTCTTTTTATAAAACTGTTCCACCACGGCATCTTTTACGCTCACCATGGGCAGATCATAGGCTCTGCCAACGGGTGAGAGCCGCTCCTGCAGATTCCAGTCATTGTCAAACACCGCAAACAGCAGGATCACCGCCGGACAATTCGGGGCTCCCAAAATCTTTCTGACCAGAGAGTCATAACATTCTCCCTTTGTCTCGTCCCCTTCGTCATTGACGGCAAACTCCACCACCACGATATCCGGCTCCACGCTGCCGTCCCTGAGCACATCCCGCTCGTATCGCAGCATTCCCAGCTCGGAGGGGGTTCCCCCCACGCCGGCCTTGATGTAGTGGATATTATCCTCTGTACCCCTGCCCGTAAGATCGCACAGTCTCTGAAACGTCTTGTAGGCATAGCAGCCGGTATTGATGGGAACGGCTCCCGCTCCCTGAGTGATGGACCCGCCGATAAAGGCTATTGTAATGTCCTCTCCCCGCCTTGCCCTGTCAATGGCCTTCTGAAGTCTTGCCGGATTGCCCGTCTGCATCAGTGATTTCCTCCGTACCTCCAGATAATCCTCCGTTTCCAGATTCACCGGCGTCACCTCTATTTCCTCCGGCGCCTCAAAGCCTTCCTGAAGATAGAGCTTCACTGTCACACAGGCCAATTCGCCCGGACTCGGGAATTCAAACCGTATCTGCCCCGGCATGTCATCATCCTCTGACCATTCATAGTCCTCAAACTTTACTGTATGCTCCGCTCCGTCAGCCGGTACAGGCACCCTTATCTGGGTTCCGGAGGTATAGGAATTCTTCTTCCCGTACATCTGAAACACGAAATCCACAGTCCGGTCTTTTCCCTCTTCCATTTCCACCGTAACGCCCATGCCGGATACCAGTTTTCGGAATCCTGCCGCTGTCTGCAGCAGCTCCAGCATATTTTCATCCTTCACATTGCCCACAACCCGGGCACAGCTGATCATCCTGCCGCCGTCCATATACAGGAACTGAATCCCTCTCCCGTCAGGCTGAACGGAACCCGCGATCTCCTTGTCCCGCATAATGTAAAAGCCGCCGGGTTTCTTCTGGGGGTCTTTGGGAGCCTTCGGCCCCAAGGTGGCCTTTTGGCCCAAGGTGGCCTCTTGGCCACCTG
Source organism: uncultured Lachnospiraceae bacterium (assembly GCA_947174665.1). Taxonomy (GTDB): domain Bacteria; phylum Bacillota; class Clostridia; order Lachnospirales; family Lachnospiraceae; genus Acetatifactor. The sequence continues at coordinate 14,831 of CAMWJV010000044.1, read as the reverse complement.
CCTGTACCGTATTCTCGCTCATCACCGCATATCCTTCCTTAATTTAATATCGTAAAAGCAATCCCACTGCTGCCGGTCAGTTCCCTGGTCCTCTCATCGGGCTGTCCCAGTCCCACGCTCACCAGAAAACGATGGCCATCCTGCACCTTTTCGCCCTTTTCGTTTACCACGGTAAAGGCATCCCCGTCCAGCTCCAGCTCAACCTCTTTGCTCCCGCCGCCGGGCACAAAAACCCTGGAAAAAGCACAAAGCTTTGCATTCGGTGCAGCATATGAGGAGTCCAGATCTTTTATGTAAACCTGCACCACTTCACCGGTGTCCGTGGAACTGCCGTTCGACACTTTGACAGATAGCTTTACCTTCCCGGATACGTCACACTCCAGCTCCTCACCGGCCGCCCCGCCGAACACACGGCCGCCGCAGCTCACTTCGTCCACGGTCACATCGCCGTAAGTCAGGCCATAGCCAAAGGGATATAAGGTTTTCCCCTCAAAGTACCGATAGGTTCTTCCCTTCATGGAATAATCCTCAAAATCGGGCAGTTCCTCCGCACTGTTATAGAACGTCACCGGCAGTTTACCGGAGGGAGACAACTCTCCGAACAGAAGTCCGGCAACCGTCCTGCCGCCCCGTGCTCCCGGATACCATATCTGCATCACCGCGTCCGCGTGCTCCTGCATATACCGCAGATCCATGGCGCTTCCGGTCATGTTCAGCACGATCACAGGTTTCCCCACGCCAATTACCGCTTCAGCCAGCTCACGCTGAGACTGCGGCAGCAGCAGATCCGCCTTATCGCCGGATGCATAGCTGTTTCCGGTATCGCCTTCCTCACCCTCCAGCGTCTCGTCAAGCCCCAGACACAGGATCACCACGTCGCTGTTCTTTGCCACATTGACGGCCTCGCTGATTCTATCCTGTCTCCATGCCAGGGGTTCCACTTTTTCCTTAAACAGATGACAGCCCTCGGAATAATATACTCTCGTGCTCTCCGGCACAGAATCCTGAATGCCTTCCAATACGGTAATGTATCTGGAGGAAGTTCCGTGGTAATTTCCCACGAGAGCCGCGCGGCTGTTGGCATTAGGGCCGATCACCCCGATGGCCTTCAGCGTCTCCTTCTTAAGGGGTAAGATACCGTTGTTTTTCAGCAGCACCACGCTCTCTGCGGTGGCCCGGTCTGCAAGTTTCAGGTGTTCCGCACATTCCAGTCTGTCATACCCGATCTCATCATACTCGGTCTTGTCGAACAGTCCCAACAGAAATCTGGTGGTAAACAGCCGCTCCGCCGCCACCGTGATCTCATCCTCCGTCACCAGCCCGTGCTGAACTGCCTCTAACATATGCAGATAGGTATTCCCGCAGTTTACATCACACCCGTTCTTTAATGCCATGGCTGCAGACTCTTCCGCCGTATCCGTCACCATGTGATTGGTGTGGAAATCCCTGATAGCCCAGCAGTCGGACACATAATGTCCCTGAAATCCCCACTTGTCCCTTAAGATATCCTTCATCAGCGTTTTGCTGCCGCAGCAGGGTTCTCCGTTCGTCCTGTTATAGGCTCCCATCACCGCCTCAACGTCCGCTTCCTTTACCAGCTTCTCAAAGGCGGGAAGATAGGTCTCGTTCAGATCTTTTTCGGACACCCTGGCATCAAATTTGTGCCGCAGCGCTTCCGGCCCGGAATGCACGGCAAAATGCTTTGCACAGGCGGCAGCCGTCATATACTCCCCGTCTCCCTGCATCCCGTTTACGTATGCCTTTCCCAGTTCTCCGGTAAGGTACGGGTCTTCCCCGTAGGTCTCATGACCTCTGCCCCATCTGGGATCCCTGAATATGTTTACATTGGGCGACCAGAAGGTTAAGCCCTTATAAATGTCACGATCATCCTCCGCGCTGCTGGAATTGTACTTTGCCCTTCCTTCCACCGCCACAGTTTTGCCCATAGCCTCCACTAATTCCGTGTCAAAGGCAGCTGCCATGCCGATAGCCTGAGGGAAGCTGGTAGCCACCCCTGCTCTTGCCACGCCGTGAAGTCCTTCGTTCCACCAGTTATAGGCGGGTATTTCCAGTCGGGGAATTGCCGGCGCATCGAATCTTAACTGAGATGCCTTCTCCTCCAGCGTCATCCGGCTGACCAGCTCATGTGCCTTTTCTCTTGCTCTTTTTCTTGCTTCTTCCCTGTTTTTCAAAGTATGTCCTCCTCTTATTTTCATTCGCAACTATTCAGAGCCCATTCGCAAAATCGCCTCTGCGAGGCTTTACTTTTGCTCATGAATGGCTTCTCGCCATATAGATTTATAAAAACAGTCTTTATCAAGCAAGCTTGAACAGCCTGTTTTGTATAAATCTGCATGGCTCTGAATAGTTACCTCATTTAATTACCAGTTTTGTACTGACCGTACGGTATTCCTCTTTCAGATCTTTTTCTTCTGTCAGATCCAAAACAGGTTCCCCGTCAATATCGAAATGGACTCTTCTGATCCCGCTGCTGCGCACGCCGTCCACTCCCGGTCTGGCATGATAGGTGTTCCATATAGTGCCGTCCTCATCTTCCACATAGGCATTGTGCCCTGTGCCGAATTCTCCTTCCACGCTTCTCGATGTGAGGATCGGATGATTTTTCTTCTTCCAGCTGTGTACATCCAGCAGGTCCCCTCCTTTTTCAGCCGTGAGCAGCCCCACTACATAGGAAGCGTCCACCGCGGCGCTGGAAAAGGTAAGATACAGCTTATCCCCCCGGATCAGGGCAAAGGGGCCTTCATCCACAAAGGTGTGGTTATTGGCCCACCCATATTCCGGTTTGGAAAGGACTACCGGATCCGAGAGAAGCTTCCATGGTTCCTCCGGATTCAGCTTTGCAATATAAAGCCATGCCCCCAGGTCTTTGGGCAGAAACTGTCTCTGGGACCAGACCGCGTACCACTCTCCCTGCCATTGAAAACAGGTCATATCCAGCGTGATTTCCTTCCCTGCCTCACAGATGTCACTGCCGTCCCGTCTCACCACGCGCTTAGGTTCCGACCAGTCATCCCTGCAGGCAGGATTGCCGCCTTCCCGAAGCTCCATCACATGGCTTTCTTCCCAGAAAAATTCTCCCGGAGTCGCCGCATGGAAAATATAGAGTTTTCCGTTGATCTCGTGAAATTCCGGCGCCCACAGCAATCCGCCGATTCCCGGATAAGTACTGCTGTCCAGTATCAGGCGTTCCTCCGCCTCGGTCAGCCCCGGGAGCGTGTCCGCCTCTCTGACATAAAGCGTATGATTGTTGTCCGCGTCATTGGTGGCAATGAAATAATATTTCCCGTTCCACCTGCAGATGCAGGGATCCGCACGGTTATACGCCACCGGAAACCCAAAATGCTCCTGATGAACTTTTCCCTGAATACCGTAAACACCTTTCTTCCCAAAGTCCACCCGGGACAGGTCCCAATCCACAGACTTAAGGGCGCAGGATCCGTCGCTGTAAACAGCCTCTGCACGGTACTGCCGCAATTTTTCCCATCCTGTGGTTTCTGCCTGTCCTGTGATCTCTATCTGCTCCGGGAAACGGATTCCCGTGTTCACGGGCGTCAGCAGCTTTTTGCACAGTCTGTCTGCCGTCTCCCCCGGAATCTCGATCCTGTTGTGGGGTACTGCCCCTTCTATCCCAACATCATCCTGAATCCCTTCACCAGACAGACAACTCTCCGGTGAGAATGCCCCATGTGGCTCAGGCATATTGGCAAGCTGCAAATCCTCCAACCGGTGCATCCCGGCTGTAAAACAGTTTCCCGTCCGTTCCTGCCATACCAGCCGGATATTCCCGTTTTCCGCGTCACCGGAACAGGAAATCCGGTCTATGTACTCTGTGCCCAGCTTCAAAAGCCCTATCTCCTCATATTCCAGCAAGTCCTTTGATGTAAAGAGAACCACGCACCCCCTGCTCTCCTCATCATCCCCGCCATCGCCTTCAATGCGGACTGCCGCCACCCCGAACCGGTGATCCGGCAGAACAAACAGCCATGGATTTTTAAGACTCTTTGGATTCAGGGAACCATCCTCATTTTCCGTTGCTTTTACAAACAAGACGCCGCTGTTATGATTCAGGGCCCAGTATTCCTTTCCGTCCATGCTGACAGCCAGATGCATGCTGTATGCCAGACGTGGGCCGTAGATCATCTCATCCATGGGCTGCCTTGTGTAATTTAATAAATATGCCATTTCCCGCCTCCTGTTCCGTTTCTCCACAATAACGATTTAAAACACATCCAGCACGGCGCTTCCCTCTTTCACAAATGCCGCAAACTGATCCAGTTCCGCTTTCACGGTGATCCGCCTCTTTCCCTCATAAACCTTTCTGTCAATGACGGAAACCCACCTGCCCTCCGGCAGATATACCTCTCTCTCCGTCTGTCCTCTGCTCATAATGGGAGCAAACAGGATATCCGGGCCGAACAGGTACTGATCCTCCAGCGTGTAGCATTCCGGATCCTCATAGTATTCATAAAACATGGGCCGCATCAGAGGCGTGCCTGTCTCGGAGGCCTCCTCCATATGCTTCGCGATATAGGGGCGCAGGCGCTCCCGCAGCTCGATCAGCTCCTTGATGATCTCATAGTTCTTCTCTCCGAAGCACCAGATCTCGTTAGGCCCGCCGCTCCTCTCAATAATGCCGGGATACCGCTCCTTCTGGTCTTTTGTCCGAAGTCTGGAACCGTGCAGCCTCATGATGGGGCAGAACAGGCCAAACTGGAACCATCTCACCAGAAGCTCCCGGAATTCCTCACTCTCCGTATCCCCCATCAGGAACCCTCCGATGTCGCTGTTCCACCATGGGATACCGCACATTGCCATGGACAGGCCGCTGGTCACGCTCTGCCGCAAAGCATTCCAGTCGGACATGATATCTCCGTTCCACACTGCGGCACCATATTTCTGGCTGCCCGGATAAGCCGCCCTTGTGAGCGAGATAATCTCCTCCTCACCCTGTTCCTTCAGGCCGTCATAGAACATCTTGACATAATAATACGGATACATCATTGCCGTCTGGGCGCCGTTTCCCAGATAAAAGTGCAGGTGGCCGAACTGCTGGGGATGTACCTCCGGCTCCGCCTCGTCCAGCCAGAAGTTCCTGATTCCCTTATCGTAATAATTCTGCTTCACCTTGTCCCACACAAAGGAGCGGGTGTCAGGATTCATGGGGTCGATAAAGGTCTGTTGACCGTAAAAGTCAAAAGTGCCATACTGGCCGTTCTCCGTGCGCACAAGCATGTTTGCCTCACTCATGGTCCAGTAATTCTCACTTTTGGGATTGATTGTGGGCCAGATGGACACAATGGGTTTGATGCCCATTTCCTCCAGCTCCCGGCACATTCCGGCAGGATCCGGCCAGTATTTGGGATCAAATTTCCATTCTCCCTGCTCTGTCCAGTGGAAATAATCAATGACAATAGCAGAGATGGGAATTCCTCTCCTCTTATACTCCCTGGCCACCTCCAGCAGCTCTTCCTGGCTTTCGTAGCGCAGCTTGCACTGCCAGAAGCCGGATGCCCATCCGGGGAAACGGGGTGCATATCCCGTCAGGTCGCAGTATATCTTCATCACATCGGCCGGTCTGTCCCCGGTAAACACAAGGTAGTCGATCTGATAAGCGCTGTCAGAACACCACAGCGTATGGTTTCTTGTGGTCTCGCACCTTCCAGGAGAAGGATTGTTCCAGAAAAAGCCGTATCCCAGAGAAGAGTACAGATAGGGCAGGGCTGACTTGGTATTATAATGCACCAGATTGCAGGTGCTGCCCTTCCTGTCAAAAGCATCCTCCGTCTCCTGTCCCAGCCCGTAAAAATGCTCGCCCTCATTGGCGTCAAAAATAGCCTTCACCTGATAGTGATCGCCCTCCGTGTGGACATATTTGTTCACATAATCTCCCTCATATTTGGTATGAAGAATCTTTTTCCCGTCCCGGTAATACGTGATAATCCCCCCGTACCAGGGAGAGCCTGCCTCCAGAGTGGCTGAAACCTGACCGTTTGTGATAGTGACAGATTTCTCATCGCCCTCAATGACACAGCAGTCCTCCGTGACGGGCGGCAGCAATGTCCAGCTCTCCTCCGATACCTTCGAATTTCTGGTGGAACGGCAGCGGAGACAGTTCTTCCCGTAAGGCTCTATAATCGTGATCTCGTCTTTTCTTCTGAAAATGACCGACTTCCCCTTAATCTCAATTTTTCCCATAAATTTTCTCACCTTCCGGCATGCCGCAGTCGGCGGCACACACATTTCAATGTCTTACATTCTCAGGACATTCCCAGGAGCCACCTGATTCCCGGCTCCAGATGCCTGTTCCAATATTCAAAGTTATGCTCCCCGGAACCTTCGGTATAACAATACTCCACCCCATGCTCCTTCAGGAAGCCTTCAAACCTTCTGTTTGACTGCAGGAGAAAATCCTGCTCGCCGCACGCAAGATAAAATTTCGGCATCAGCACACCCTTTTCTTCTATTTGGAGGATCAGTTTCTCCGGATTGACGCCGCTCTCCTCCACAGTCTCCGGATCTCCGAACATGAGCCGGTAGTACTCATAATTCGCCACTCCGTTGTCATCTCCCGGCTTCATCCCACCGATACCGTATACGATCATAGCAGAGGACAGAGCCATGGCCCCGGCAAAGGTATCAGTAAACTGCAGAGCGGTATGTATCGCCCCGAAACCTCCCATGGAATACCCGCCGATAAACGTATCCTCCCGCCTGCAGGAAAGTCCGAATGTCTTTCTCACATAGCGCACAAGCTCCTGCCCAACATATGTGGCGTACTGCCTTCCGGTTTCCTTTCCGTCCAGATAGAAGCTGTTCTCCCCCGAAGGAAGCACAATACAGAGATGGTATTTCTGCGCCATCTCCACAGCTGCGCTGTTCCACAGCCAGTCGCCGCTGTTTCCGCAATATCCGTGCAGCAGTATCAGCAGCTTCATGGGTACCGTTTCCCCCTCCGAGGCGGCATCCGCCTCATTTGGCAGGATAATGCGGAACTGCGTGCCCCTCTTTAAGCTGTCCGAAAAAAATTCAAATGTTCCTATGGCCATAAATATGATCTCCCTCCTGCATTCTCAATACCTTTTTACCAGATTCTGTATCTTCCGCTCAGCGCAAGAAAAGCAAAAACATACAGACAATTATCATAATACCTGCGTTCTCCCGTCCGCATGGGCAGATTCCAGAATTTCTCCACCCACATACGTGCAGTTCGGCCCGCCTCGGACAATCCGGCCTCTCCATCCAGTCTCTCCGGCACCGCAAGGACACTCTGCGCTGTAGTAGCCGCAATGGCCACCGGGTGCAGCGCCTCCTGCTCAAGTGGCGTCCCGTCCACCTCAAATATGCGGAACGGGTTCTCACCGTTAGTCACCCCGAGACAGTTCTGCAGCCGTTCCGCAGCCACCCTCTGTCCTTTATCCACGCCGAACCACTCATAATCCAGCCCGATGTTGGCCGCCGTTCTGTAGGAATCACTGTAGAACCAGTCATGCCGGTCCGACGACCAGGGCACCTTATCCATGGGGCTTCCGTCAAACCGCGCATATTCCGGTGACAGACCGGATACGGGATGACAGGCTTTTACCAGATACTCTCTGCTGGCATCTGCCGCCCCCTTCCAGAACGCCCGGTCCTCCTCATTGGCCCAGAGGGCAAACAGCTCGTAAAAATGGGGCAGATGATAGGACGGGTCGGTAAAACCACAGCCCGGCACAAACAGGATCTGCCTGTTTTCACGATTCCACATGGGCTGTCCCGGCCTGCCGTTCTCTCCCTTGTGCAGGCAGGCGCTCAGAATCTCCCTGGCTTCCCTTTCATAATCAAAAATCCCTTCCCCGTTTCCCCAGCGGTGGGCGGCAAAAAACAGCGCCATGGCAAAAAACTCCTCCCCGTCGGGAGCGGGTCCGTAGGCATTTTTCTTTCCGTCAAGTCCGCAGGACCATGCAAAATAGCCCTCATTTTCTCCTTCTGACATCCACATATAGGTTTTGGCCCATTTCCAGATACGGTCGAACTGCTCCTTCATATCCAGCTGTACACACATCATCATACCGTAGGACATGCCCTCCGTCCTTGCGTCCTGATTGCCGGTGTCCTCGATATAAGCCATGTCCTCCCCTGCCGGAAAGCAGACCTTCTCCCCCTCTTTGTAAAAAAAGGTGTCCACAATATCCGCCAGCCTGTTTTCAATTTCCTCCTCGCTTTTTCCGATTTCTGCAAACACATTCCGATACTCTTTTTTCATGCGATTCTCCATAGCTTTCTTCTCCCTTCACAGTTTCGGAACTTACTCATTCGATACAAGGGTAAATGACAGGAGGCTGGCATTGCCTCCACCCCGATATGTCAGGTAGACAGCCTGCTTACCGTCCGGTATCTTCACCGGAACCGAATATTCCTCCCATACATTGGAATACTTTACTTTGATCGCCGCCAGTATCTTCCCGTCCCATGCCGTCTTGACCTCAAAAATACCGTCTGCATAGCCTCTGACTTTGATACGTATCTCCCTGACTCCTTTACATTCAAAATATTTGAACCCCGCCGTCACGGAATCCTGAATATTCCCGATATATCCCGGCTCTTCATCCCCGTCTCTTCCGTCCTGCATGATCTTGGGAAAACGGCTGTCTCCCACATAGACGGATGGGATATCCCGAAACAGGTTACAGGCAATGTATGCCGGATATTCCCCATTTCCTTCCAGAGGTCCCCCGTTTAACCCACAGGAGGTAATCTCCGACTGAAGGATTCTGCCATCGGGGAGTATTTTCAGCTTTTCCGCACATCCCTGCCTGCTGTACCAGCTTCCGTTGGTATGGCGGTGATAGAAAATGTACCACTCTCCTTCAATCTGCACCATACCCCCGTGATTGTTGGCGCCATAAGCCATGGGCTGGCCCGCAGGCTTGTAGGTATCGATGTGCAGATCACAGTTGCTCACCAGGACCCCGCCGTATATAAATCCGGAGGTAGGACTTTTGCTGGTGGCATAACATAATTCATGCATGACCACCGAAGAATATACAAAATAATAAGTGCTTCCGATCTTTCGGATGGACGGCGCTTCAAAAAATTCATGCCCCTCAAAGCCGGTTCCTCTGCCATACTCACATCCGGGAGCCACAAATACCGGGTCCTCCTCAACCGTGAGCATATCCTTCCCCAGCACGGTTGCCATAGCTCCTTTTCTGGATATGTCCCCTCTGGCGCAGAAACCCGTATAGAGATACGTCCTGTCCCCCTCCGTCAGCACGCCGGGATCAAACTGAGGCAGATCCCCTTCTCTTTCTCCCAGACGTGTACCATCCGCATAATGGACATACCCGTAAAATTCATACCGCCCTGCCGGAGTATCACACACGGCAACCGAGACCACAGGCACATGATCCAGTACATAGTAAAGATAGTACCTCCCGTCCGTGCCCACCGTCACATCCGGCGCATAGAGACACATCTTACCATCTTTATTCAGCGGATCCTCATTTCTCGGATAGATCACACCCTCATAGCGCCAGTTTCCAAGATCATCTACCGGTGCTGACCAGCACACATAATCTCCCATGCAGAAGACATATCCGTTGTAAAAATCATGAGAACCATACACATAAACCCTGTCGCCGAATACATAGGGCTCGCCGTCCGGTATGTATTCCCATGACGGAAGATATGGGTTAAATGCCTGTTTTTTCGCAATCTGCTCCATCCTGCTCTTTCTCCTCCACTGTTCCATCCTTATTGATAACTGTCACCCTGCATATCTGATACGGCTTCTCCGGTTCCGTGCCACCGCCGGTCCTCCCTGCGGAAAATTTGCGCCGGCCTTCATCCCAGAGCAGCCTTGTGACAAGAAATTGTCCCTGCTCGTAACCATATCCATCCCCTGCATCCTCATACAGGGAAAATTCACCGTTTCTTCCCGAATAGACCGCAATATTTATTTCACTGCGCATTTCTTCCGTGGACAGTCCTTTTTCCATAGATGCAGCTTCCTCCATGGATAATTCCTGCACGCTTTCCGTGTTCTGAACAGATTCCGCCTGGGGAATGACTGTGCCCTCCCTGACAAACAGCGGAATCCTTTCTATGGGAGCATCCGCTTCAATCCATTGGCCGCCCTCATAGCATACATTTGTCCAAAAATCATACCAACAGCTTCCCCCCGGCAGATAAACCCGCCTTGTCCTCGGCAGCTCCGGCAGCTGTTTTGATCCTTTCTCATAATACATGGGCCGAAGCACAGGACACACCATAAGTCCGTCCCCGAACAGATACTGATCCGTGATATTCCACACTTCTCTGTCCTCCGGATACGCAAAAGCCAGCAGCCGCATCATGGAGCCATCCTCCAGCCAGCACTGCCCCCCAAGGGAATAAATGTAAGGCAGCAGCCTGTAACGGAGAAGGTTCGCACTCACCAGCGCATCATAAAACGGAACATCTGTGTTGGCAAAATGCCACAGTTCTCTTCTGCAGTCAGTTCCATGCCCCCGGAAAACAGGAAGAAAGCAGCCCCACTGATACCACCTTACAAACAACTCCCGGTATCCCGCATCTTCCGTTCCTCCGGCATAATCTCCCTTCCAAAACCACACGTCGCCCCTCTTCACGAAAAAGGCTCCGATATCCACAGTCCAGAAGGGAAGGCCGCTGGCTGAAAAATGCAGTCCCGCCGCAACCTGCTTTCGGAAGGTATCCCAGGATGCCTCAACATCCCCGGACCAGAGAATCGTTCCGTAACGCTGCTGTCCCGTATAAGCGCTCCTGGTCAGGTTTACCACTCTCCTGCGCTCAGCTTCCCTCTGTCCCTCATATACGGCCTGTGCATGATACAGACTGTAAGCATTCATCTTCTCAGGGGGAAGATGAAGCCCTGCCGCCTGACAGTATTCCTCATACATCCTGAATGGCTCCGTTCTCTCTCTATGATTCCATTCCGGCGTAAACGGTTCACTGCTGTCGCACCACCACGCATCCACCCCATGGACAAGCAGCCCCTTCCTGATCTGCTCCCAGTACAGTTCCCTGCCTTCTCTGCTCAGTGCATTATATACGTTGCAGGCGGGAAGCAGAAGCTTCCGCTCCTTAAATTCTCTGTAGTCCGCTGTCTCCTCCCCCATATTCGGCCATATGGACAGCATAAAATGCACATGGCTGCCATGGAGTTCATCTATCATACCCTTCGGGTCAGGAAAACGGCCGGGATCAAAGCTCTTCTGTCCCCACTGGTTCCCCTCCCAGGAACACCAGTCCAGCACTATCCCGTCCAGACCGATCCCTCTCCTCCGGTACTCCTTCACCGTATCCAGAATCTCCGCCGCTGTCTCATAGCGCTCCTGGGACTGAATATAGCCGAAAGCCCATCTCGGCAGCAGTGAAGCCTTTCCCGTCAGCATACGGTATTTCCGGATGACTCCATCCATGGTTTCCCCATTCATAAAAAAGTAATCCATCTCTGAGTCAGCTTCGGTATAGAGGTAAGAACCGTATATTGTGTCACTGAAGATCATGGGACTGTAAGTATCCATCAGAATACCATAGCCCAGTGTGGACACCAGTATCGGAACGGCAATCTTGCGGTTGGCCTGGTGCAGATAAACAGTCTGGCCGCGCAGGGAACCGAATCCCTCCTCCTGCTGCCCAAGTCCATAGAGTGCTTCCTGCGGGGCCCATTCCAGATAAAGTCTTGTATGGAAGCGCTTTCCCAGAGGTATCTTAGCCGCCTCCCTGACCACGTCCTTGACCCCGTCGGGAGTAGCCACCTTCTCCACTCTGGACCCTTCCTCCAGAATCTGATATACCGTATATTCCTCAAGGCTTTTGCTGTCCCTCTCACGCTCCTGCAAAAGCCTGTTTCCCTTCCCGTCAAAATAGCTGTAGGATGCCGTGGCCCTGTTTATCACAATCTCAAGATGCTCCATCCGTAACCGGATTTCTCTGTCATCTTCAAGATATTCCCAGCCGTCAAAGACCTCTCTGAAGGTCACTCCGGGTTTTTCCTCCTCCGAAAAGCTCTCCGCACCGGTATATGTAATCCTGACTGTTCCGGAATCCTTCGGCTCAATTCTGTGCATACCCGCATCGGAATACAGATACAGCCTGTCATCCCTGCGTTCCACCTGTACAATTGCGCTGCTTTTTCCTTCAACCGCACACAGCATATGCTTCCTCCCGCTTTCTTCCCCGAAACAATGACATATTCTCACCCTGGTCACTTTTCACAGCCTGCTGATCGTTACGCTTCAGGCAATCATCTGCAAAGCACACTAGTCCACCGCCGGTATGGAAGGATCCAGCATGGCCCCCTGATACGCCTGCTTGGGATTCATGTCCTTGTCAAACAGCAGCGCATATTCGTTTTTGCGCCATGACAGCTTGTCATTCAGTCCCCAGACCGTGATTCCGGTAATGGGATACCCCTCTTCCTGAAGCTTCTTCATGTTTTCAAAGAAGAACCTGTATTTTCTGGCCTGAGTGAACAAGCCGGAATCATTGTACGTCGGCATCCCGATATCCAGCTCCGTGGCCTGTACTTCATATCCCGCCTGGCAGAATATCTTCACCGCCAGCATGAACTGCTGTATCCTATCGCCGGTGCTTAAGTGCGACTGCATTCCGATACCGTCGATCAGTCCCTCCTCCTTTGCCTGAGCCAGGCGTTTCGTAATCAGATCCGTCTTGTACATGCACCCGTAATCATTATAAAAAAGCTTCATGTCCTCAGAGGCATATTTGCGGGCAAACACAAAGGCCTGATAATAGTAATCGGCTCCCACCGTCTCATACCACATGTTATTCTTCATCCTGACGCCGTTCTCGTCGCCATCACCCACGTCAAAGGCTTCGTTTACCACATCCACGGCATATATGAGCCCCGGATAGTTTTCCTGAAAATATCCCAGCACATCGGCTATGTAGTTCTCCATACGGGCCAGCATGACATCTCTGCTCACCGGCGTCCCGTTATCCGTGTAATCCTCGGTAAAAAACCATCTGGGTGTCTGGCTGTGCCACACAAGGGTATGGAAGCGGATCTTTATATTGTTTTCCAGCGCGTACTCAATGGCCGGCATGCAATTGTTAAACCGGACCGCCGCATGCAGATTCGTCTCTTTCAGGTTTGCCTGGCTGGCCGCCTTATCCAGCAGGAAATCCGGCTTCATCTCATTTTCACAGGTAATGCTGTTAAAATTATTCAGGATAGTCTCGCCATAGGTCGCCGTATTCTGAAGCACAAAGCCGGGCAGCGCCACGCCGATGGGAAAATTATCCTCATACACCTTCACAAGCCCGGAAGGCTCATGCTCGCTGTAGCCGATGGCCAGCAAGGTAAAACACTTTTCCTCGTCCCCCTCCGCCATACGAAGCTCCAGAACATGTTCTCCGCTCTCCTTCTCATCCAGCACCAGCACCTGAACGGAATTGTTCCAGCCACCCTCAGCATACCCGTCCAGCTCGACAACCTGCTCGCCGTCCACATACACACATACACTGCCAAAATCCTGTGAGCCGGATGACTTATAATTCAGTATGATATTTCTGCATTTCAGTTCCGCCCGGAACGCTTCCCCGCCGCTCTCCGCGGTGTGCATCCAGTTGTCGGGAAAAGAAGATTCTCCGCCCCTTCTCCGGAATCCCTGCACCTGGGTATCCCTGCCTGTAAAACCGCCCTCGGACACTGCCGCGCTCCCCCCACCCGAGGAAGTCAACAGATGCATATCCACGAAATCCGGGGATTTTATACTCTTCTCAGGCATTGTCCACCCTTCGCCGCTGCTGCCGGAAGCTTCCACCTCCTGAATCAGCTCCCCAAGGCAGTCCGCCATAACTTTATGCCCGTTAGAGGTGGGATGATACTCATCCGCAAAAAACTGCTCTTTCGTCAGAGTGCCGTCTCCGCAGGGCTTCCTGACTGCATCCCGGATGCTGACCATGGGCAGTCCGTAAAGCTCCCCCATGGGAATGTAGGTGTCCTGCATGTTCCATTCGGATTGGGACACCGAGAATAGCAGGATGACTGCCGGATCATTGCCCGCTCCGAGAATGGTGCGGATCATGCTCTCGTAAGCCCTGCCAGCCGTAGGCTCCTGATAATCATTGATCGCGAACTCCAGAAACACGATATCCGGCTGACCTCCGGCCTGCTCCACCACGTCCTTCTCATACCGCATGACGCCCAGCGAAGAGCCCGTTCCGCTCAATCCCGCGTTTATAAAGTTCAGTTCCGCATCCGGATATTCCTCCCGCAGTCCCGCAATAAAGCAGTCTGTATAAGATTCCTCAAAGCTGTCGGCGAGAGCGCCCTCCGTCACGGAACCGCCGATAAACGCAACCGACACATTCTCCCCGGCCTTCATCCGCTCCAGTACCTTCTCCAGTCTGCCGTTGGATCCGATGGAGAGAACAGAATCTTCCAGCATCTGCTGATACCAGTCCTTCTCCTCCGAAGCGTCTGCTCCGCCTGTCTCCGGGCTGTCCGTTTCCGATTCACCGCTTCCGGGCACACTCGTCCCCGGACTCTCCGTATCCATTCCGGAATCCGTTCCTTCCTCCCGCTGTCCGCATGCGCTAAGACCGATCATAAGTCCTGTAAATATCGCTGCCGCTCTCAAAATCCACTTTTTCATCCTGTTTCCCCTATTTCCTCAGGCTGCTCTTTTCCGGCCGATCTGCCGATGTATATTCTCTTTTAACAGGAAAAGGCATACCGGCATAACCCGGTATGCCTTTTCCGACATAATTCCAGCCGTCACTGATTGAACGGATTCTCCGTGGGATAGGGCAGAGACTTGGGCTGATTGTAGTTCAGATCC
>CAMWJV010000043.1 GCA_947174665.1 uncultured Lachnospiraceae bacterium | reverse complement strand
CTGGTCATAAGGGGGGTGCGTGGGTTGGTTGTAGTAACTGTTGTGGGAAGCATCACTGTCCCATTTGTCCCAGTTTTTTTTTTCCTGCTGTTCCTCCCATTTGTCCCAGTTTTCACGGGCATTTTCCCAGCCGTTTGGACTGTTATTATTCTGTTTATGGTTCTGCCCGTCCCGGTTTGAGTCCATGAATCAGATTCCTTTCTGCTGTTATTATACTATTTTGTGTGAGGGATGTCAAAGGGAACAGGGGCAAAAAAGCGTTTACACAGGCTTGTTTTATGCTATAATGTAATAAGCGCGGGTTTACGTGATAAGAAAATATATGCACAGCAGGCGCTAAGTAAAAGCAGGCGGCTCCAAAGGAGAGAAGCAATGGGCGATTCTCAGAAGTACTATGAAGAATTATATTTTAACAGCGGTGACGGAAGGCAGCTTCTGCCTCACAACCAGGATGTCATTATTGACCTGCTGGATAAAAACGGGGCGGTGGGAATAGTCGGCGTGTATGATGAACCGGGATACCCCATCTATTTTATCTCTGGCTTCGCTCTGACGGCAATCGGATACAGCTACTCGGAAATGATGAAGGTATCGGAAGGAAAATTCATCAATCTTGTCTTTGAAAAAGACAGAGAGATTTTTGCCGAGAATGCAGGAAACAGGAATCTGGCCTGCCATGAGTTCCGGCTGGTCGGCAAATCAGGTAAGAATGTCTGGGTGAATTCTTTCCGTAAAGAATCTGTGTCCATGGATAACCGACGGATTGTCATTGCGTCCGTCAGGGTGGTGGAGGACGCAAGAAAGCGGGAGAGTGAGCTGCTGAATGCACTGACGAGAGGATATGACCGCATTATATATGTTGATATGAATCAGGAGCGGTACAGAGTCATAAAGAGCGAGCGGGACGATTTGGACGAGCAGGTCTGCGGAACCCTCGAGGAGCTTCAGGAGTTGTTGCAGCGGTACGGCCGGGAATACATCAATCCGCAGGATCATTCCTTTGCAGAGATGCTGAACAGGCTTAACATTTTTGCCAACCCGGGTGAAAAGGGCGGAAACTATCAGGCGACTTACCGCGCCAGGATGGAAGGCGGGTATCAGTGGGTACAGTTTCAGGCCTTTTACGGCGGCGCCATGAAGCTGGAGACGGGACATATTATTCTGGCTTTCCGCGTTGTGGACGAGGAGAAAAGGCGGGAGCTTGACACAAACAGAATTCTGTCCGATTCACTGGCCAGAGCGGAAGAAGCCGGACGAGTGAAGAACCGGTTCCTGTCCCGAATGTCTCATGATCTGCGGACGCCGCTCAACGGTATTGTGGGTATGCTGGAGATTGCGAAAAAAAATAAGAACAATCCGGAAAAAATAGAGGAGTGTCTGAAAAAGATTTCGTTATCCTGTGACAATCTTATGAGTCTCGTGCAGGATGTTCTGGATATGAACAATCTGGAGAGCAGCAAGCTGGAGCTGATGGAGGAGACCATTAACCTGCCGTCATTTCTCAGGGAGGAACTGGTCAATATTTCGGACAGGGCCGAAAAGGGCGGACTTACATACACATTTATTCCGGGGGAATTTTCTCATCCCAATATTATGGGGAGTCCCAAGCACATTCTGCAGATTTTTGAACATATTCTGGACAATGCTATCAAGTATAACAAGCCCAACGGCTCTATCATCCTGAGGGGGCATGAAGTATCCTGCAGCCACCAAATGGCTACATATGAGTTCATGGTGGAGGATACGGGAATTGGCATGGAGCCGGAGTTTGCAAAGAACATTTTTGAACCCTTTGAGCAGGAGCACAATGAAGCGCGGACGGAGTACAGAGGGACAGGGCTTGGAATGTCAATTGTAAAAAGGCTTGTGGACAGGATGAACGGCACCATTTCGGTGGAAAGCCGGCCGGGAGAAGGCACAAGGGTTATATTTACGATTCCGTTCAGGGTGTGCGAGGAGACAGTGGCCCAGGCAGCTGAGAATGTGAGTCTGGCGGGGCTGCATGTTCTGCTGGTGGAAGATAATGAACTGAACATGGAGATTGCAAAATTCCTGCTGGAGGATGCGGGCATGACGGTGCTCTGTGCCACAAACGGGCAGGAGGCTTTAGATGTTTTTCAGCAGACGGAAGCAAATGGCATCGATGTTATCCTGATGGATATTATGATGCCGGTGATGGACGGGCTGGAGGCCGTGAGGAAAATCCGCCGGCTGGACCGTTCCGATGCAGAAACCGTTCCCATCATTGCACTGAGTGCAAATGTAATGGATGCGGACATTAAAAAGACGAAAATGGCGGGGATGGACGAGCATTTGTCAAAACCTATCAACACCAGCCTGCTGTTGGGAGCGATAGCCAAGTGCGTACATAAAGCATAAGTAAGGTAAGGGCAATGAACAGTCACAGATAATCTGAGAAAACCGGGAGGAAATATGGATATCATACTGAAAATCAAGGAAGAGCTTAAGGTAGAAAAATGGCAGGTGGAGGCTGCAGTCAAGTTGATTGACGAGGGCAATACCATTCCCTTTATTTCGCGGTACAGGAAGGAAGTCACAGGCTCTCTTAACGATGAACAATTGCGGGATCTCCATGAGCGTCTTGTATATCTGCGCAATCTGGAGGAGAAAAAGGAGCAGGTGCTGGGCAGTATTGAGGAGCAGGGAAAGCTGACGGAAGAACTGCGGGCAAAGATTGTGGCGGCGGAGACGCTGGTAGTGGTGGAGGATCTATATCGTCCCTATCGTCCGAAGAGGAAGACCAGGGCCAGTGTGGCTAAGGAGAAGGGGCTGGAAGGACTGGCGGAATATATTTTGGCTCAGACGGCAGAAGCGCCTGTGCTGGAGGAAGCGGTAAAGTATGTCACGGCTGAGGATGTGGAAGAGGAAAGAAAAGTAAAAACGCCGGAGGAGGCTCTGCAGGGAGCCAGGGATATTATAGCGGAGAGCGTTTCCGACAATGCGGATTACAGAAGCTACATCCGGGAACTTACCATGGACGAGGGCATTGTCACCAGCACTGCAAAGGATGAGAAGGTGCAGAGTGTTTACGAGACCTATTACAACTTTGAGGAGCCGGTGAAAAAGATAGCAGGACACAGGATTCTGGCTCTGAACAGGGGAGAGGCGGAAAAGATACTTACCGTAAAAGTCAACGCGCCGGAAGAGCGCATCTTGCAGTACCTTGCCAAGAAAAACATCACAGCTGACAATCAGTATACCTCCCCGATACTGCAGGAGGTCATGGCAGACAGCTATGAACGTTTAATAGCACCTGCTATTGAAAGAGAGATCAGGAATACCCTGACTGAGAAGGCGGAGGATGGTGCAATCAGTGTGTTTGGAAAGAATCTGGAACAGCTTCTGCTGCAGCCGCCCATTGCAGGAAAGGTTGTCCTGGGCTGGGACCCGGCTTTCCGCACGGGGTGCAAGCTGGCAGTGGTGGATCCCACCGGGAAGGTGCTGGATACCAGAGTTATATATCCGACGGCGCCTCAGAACAAGGTTGAAGAAGCGAAGGCAGAGCTGAAAAAGCTCATCAAAAAGTATAATGTAGACCTGATTTCTGTGGGGAACGGCACGGCATCCAGGGAATCGGAGCAGGTGATCGTGGATCTGCTGAAGGAGCTGGACAGGCCGGTACAGTATGTCATAGTCAACGAGGCTGGCGCCAGCGTTTATTCTGCAAGCAAGCTTGCCACGGAGGAATTTCCCAATTTTGACGTGGGACAGAGAAGCGCCGCATCCATAGCCAGGCGGCTCCAGGATCCGTTGGCTGAACTTGTCAAAATCGATCCGCAGTCCATTGGTGTCGGGCAGTATCAGCATGATATGAACCAGAAGAAGCTGAGTGAGGCGTTGAGCGGCGTGGTGGAGGACAGCGTGAACAAGGTTGGCGTGGATTTGAATACTGCCTCCGTATCTCTGCTGGAGTATATCTCCGGCATCAACAAGACCATCGCAAAGAATATTGTAGATTACCGAGAGGTCAACGGCAGGTTTACCAACCGGAAACAGCTTTTAAAGGTTGCAAAGCTGGGACCCAAGGCATATGAGCAGTGCGCCGGGTTTATGCGGATTCTGGACGGCGACAATCCTTTGGATGCCACCAGTGTTCATCCTGAATCCTATGAGGCGGCGATGAAGCTTTTGGAGAAGTTGGGGATGACGCTGGAGGATGTGCGCAGCGCATCGCGTATGGCGCAGAAGGCCGCCGCAAAAGCCAATGCAGGAGCAGTATCCGGAGGAAAGACATCTGTGTCAGAAAAGAATATGACAGGGAAAACGTCAAGTGTGTCAGGTTCTAAAAAGGCCATACAGGTGCGCAACACAAATACTGCTATGGGCAAGGCGCTAAATAAGGCGCTGGGCGCCTCGGTGTTGGATAAAGAGCCGGGAAATGTTGCGGCACCGGCTGCTGCTCAGGGAAGCATGATCTCTGAACGAGGCAAAACCGGAACGGTCAGCAGACCGGATGAAAACAGAGAGGGAGTGTCAGCGGGAGCGGCGCCTTCCGGCCTGGAAAGACGCATTAAAGACAAGAAGAAGCTTGCCGAGGAACTTGGAATCGGAGAGATCACGCTGTCGGATATTCTGCGGGAGCTTGAAAAGCCTGCCCGTGACCCCAGGGATGATATGCCCCGGCCGATTCTGCGCAGCGATGTACTGGATATGAAGGATCTGAAGCCTGGGATGATATTGAAGGGAACAGTGCGTAATGTCATTGATTTCGGCGTGTTTGTGGATATAGGTGTTCATCAGGATGGACTGGTGCATATTTCACAGATTACGGACAGATATATTAAGCATCCTCTGGAAGCTGTCAGTGTGGGGGACATTGTGGAGGTTCAGGTGCTTTCTGTGGATACCGCCAAAAAGAGAATTTCACTGACAATGAAGTTGAACCAGGACAAGAAATAAATCAGGAAGTTGAGGAGAAACAGATGGAGAAGCAGATGTCAAGTAAAAAGAAACAACTGTTATCTATAGTGATGCTGTTGGGTGTATTCGGGGCGTTGCTGGCGCTGGCTACTGTATTTGACCTTCAGGTGAGTCATATTCTGGCAGATGGAAACCTGGCAGATGGCAGATACTATTCCGTGAGCCTTCTGTGTAACATTGTGGAAATCGTCGGGGCATGGCCTGTCTGGACCGCGGCTGTCTTTGCGGCCACCGTGATGACCGTCTATTTTGACGCAAAGAGGGGAGCGGGAAGAATTTGTGAAGTTTTCTTCTTTTGTCTCTCGGTACTGGCTGCCGCACTCTTGCTGCGGGACGGGCTGAAATATGCTTTTCGGATTTATGGCAGGGAAGACCTTTTGGAGGGGCCGGGAACCTGGCTGGTATCGCTGGTGTTCGGTCTGGTGGCGGCAGTTCTGGTGCTTAAGCTTGCTTACAGAAGGATAAGACAGAATTTGGACAGTCTGCTGCCCTTTGCACTGGCAATTATATGCAGCTGCTGTTGCTATTTTATCATTGAGATTGTTAAGTCCCCTATGGGTAGAATGCGGTTTCGCGGGATGCACCTGCTGGGCGATTATTCTTATTTTACACCCTGGTATCAGGTTAGCACCGCCAGGGAACTGCTGGCGGGCAGCGGCCTGGTGAAGGATTGCTTTAAGTCCTTTCCCTCGGGGCATACCTTTTCGGCGGGAATGTCTTATATTCTCATTATGCTGCCGGATGTCTTTTCACGATTCAGGACCTCCAAAGGGAAAATTCTGTCCTATGTGGTTCCCGTCTGTTACACAGGATTTGTGGGTTTCTTCAGAATTGCGGCGGGTGCCCATTTCTTCAGCGATGTTCTGGTGGGCGGCACATTGGCATATCTGGCGGTGCAGATCTTCCGGTATGTTTTTCTGTGCCGGAACAGGCAGAAATCGGAGCAGGCTGACAGGACAACGGCATAAAAAATGAAGGTATATGCATGCATCACAGCAGCACAAAGTTTACGGAATAGGGCGGCGCTATCCGGGTGCCGCCTTCTTTTTTTGCAGACGCTCCGCAGGCGCTCTCAAAGTCTGCGGATTTGGCAGAGGGATTGTTTATATTATGTATATTTTCAATTTTTCCCGCAGAAACTAAGGTGAAAAGATTTTCTAATGCGCGAAGGGCATCGCCTAAGAAAATCTATATTTCACCTTTAAAAAAGCGCAAAAGAAGCGCTTTTCTCATAATTGACGGGAAAGGGGAGCGGCGGGTGAAAGCTTTACTTTTGATAATTGCAGGGAGCAGCTACGGATTCCTGTCCTCAGCAGGCGTATTTACCGTGCTGGTGGCTGTGGGACTCATACCCCGGTTCGCCGGTAAGACGCATACGGCGGGAAAAGTCATTTTATATGAAGAGGCAGTTATTTTCGGTACCATAACAGGTGCAATCTTAAGCATTTTTTCCAGGTACTGCGGCTTTGGCGCCTGGTGGCAGGAGCGGTTTCCGGGGTATATGACACAGCTGTATGCAATCGGAGCCGTCTGGCAGGCGGTCTTTGGGCTGTTTGCGGGTATGTTTGTGGGCTGCCTTGCCTTGGCCATTGCGGAGATGCTCGACAGTATTCCGATTCTGGCGCGGCGGATTTCCTTCCGGCACGGTATGGGGCTGGCGGTTCTCAGTATGGCCATAGGAAAGCTTTGTGGTTCTGTTTTCTATTTTTTGACGGAACTGCACCGGACTGTCCGGGGATGAAGAACTGCCAAAGAGGTACATGTGACGGAAAGGAGAGGCAGGAATGCAGAATAAGACGGTTTACCTGAAATGTGAAAGAAATGTGGAGGTACAATCCCAGGATGTTTTTATGTCCGATATAGGAACCATACGCTGCTCTGATGGCGTGCTCAGTGCGAAGATAAAGGCGTTGAAGGTACATCATTTTGCAGCTGACAGCCCCAGGCGGTGTGTCATCAGCACACTGAAGCTGGTGGAACTTATGGAGAATGAGTGTCGGGATATAAGTGTGCAGATTGTGGGGGAACCGGATGTACTGGTAGAGTGGATCAGCGTGAATAAGCACAAGGGATGGCAGCAATGGCTTCGTGCTGCGCTGGTCTGTTTTGTCAGCTTCTTCGGAACGGCTTTCACTATAATGGCATACCATAACGATGTAGGAATCAATGAGGTGTTTACGCTTCTGTATACAATGGTGATGAACAGGGAGCCTCAGGGGCTGAACATTCTGGAGGTGTCCTATTCCATAGGGCTTGCCGCAGGTATTATCCTGTTTTTTAACCATGTGGGAGGCCGACGGCTGACGAAAGACCCGACTCCCATCGAGGTCTCTATCCGCAACTATGAAGAGGATGTGGACAAGGCTCTGATTGCCCAGGCGGGCAGGGAGGGAAAAGAGGAGGAGGCTGACAAATAAAGAGTATTGACAAAGGACAGGACGGATAGTACATTTAATAAAGCATGCTTCAGGTGCTTTAGAATTTCTTTTGAAATGCCGCCGATAGTTGTTAAGAAATAAGTGATAGCGTATATAAAGAGAAATGAAGTCTGACATAAGGTGTTTTTGGGATGAGTAAAAAAAGAATTCGCAAATTTATATTGTATGCAGTCCTGTTTATAACAATTATGGGGCTGACCTTCTGGAATGTTTTCAGGGGGCAGGATTTTGAGGCGATGCTGCGTGCTGTCGGTCAGATGTCGGGGTGGTATGTGATAGCGGCAGTTTTCCTCGCCGTAATGTTTGTGGCGGGAGAGGGAATTATGATCTGGTATCTGCTGAGAGGCATAGGGGAAGGGAAATCCCTGTTTCGCTGCCTTTCTTATTCTTTTACCGGATTTTTCTTTTCCGGAATAACTCCGTCTGCCAGTGGTGGGCAGCCTATGCAGCTGTATTACATGAAAAAGGACGGCTGCACATTTTCCTCTTCCTTTGCAGTTCTGATGACTATTGCAGTGCTTAACAAGCTGGCGATGGCGTTGCTGGGAACAGGGATTCTGCTGTTTTGGGGCGGACAGCTGCAAATGCGCCTGCAGGGGTATTACGGGCTGTTCTGCGTGGGACTGGCGATTCATATCTGCTGGGTAATCATTCTGTTTCTGATCATGTTTTGCTCTGAGGGAATCAAGAAAGTTTTATATTGTCTGGAGAAGCTTCCCGTGCGGCTGAAGCTGTGGAAGGAATCGGCGGCGAGACGGGAAAAGATTGAGAACTTTTTCTCCGGATATCGGGAGACCGTTGATTTTCTGCAAGGGCATAAAAAGATGATAGCGGCAATAGTGGCAGGTTCCTTTCTGCAAAGATGCTGTATGCTCGTTTTGGTCTGCGCGGTGTACCGGGGGCTGGGGCTGCAGGGAACCGCCCTATCAGACATTTTTCTGCTTCAGGCTGCGGTCTCCGTTGCAGTGGAGATGCTGCCTGTCCCCGGAGCTCAGGGCATCACGGAGGCGATGTACAGCAGCGTGTTCGGCGGGATTTTCACGGGACATTATCTGGTGGCGTCCATATTCATTACCAGAGGAATCAGTTTTTACTTTGTTTTGGCACTGGGCGGTTTATGGGTTCTTCTCCGCGCGTTTACGGAGAGGAAGAAAAGCAGCGGAAATCCGGAAGACGCATAATACATAATAAACTGCGCATACTGATATAAATCTTTTGCGGGAAAGGAAAGGTATCAGTATGGAAGAGACAAAGAGACAGCAGACAGTGCAAGGGCAGCAGGAGTCACAACAGCAGAAAGCGCAGCAGCAGAAAGAATATGAGAAGTATGTGAAGGAGGTCACACCAACCCATAATCTGTGGCTTCAGATGCTGAAGGCGTTTATCACCGGCGGTATTATCTGTTGTATCGGGCAGTTTATTTTAAATTATGCGGGCGGACAGGGGCTTGACAAGCAGACAGCCGGGAGCTGGTGTTCCCTGATTCTGGTGCTGCTGTCGGTTATCCTGACGGGCTTCGGTATCTATCCTAAGATTGTGAAATGGGGCGGTGCAGGGGCGCTGGTGCCTATCACGGGATTTGCCAACAGTGTGGCGGCTCCCGCCATCGAGTACAAGGCGGAAGGGCAGGTCTTTGGTATCGGCAGTAAAATATTTACCATTGCCGGGCCCGTCATCCTTTACGGTATTTTCGCCAGCTGGCTTCTGGGACTGGGATATTGGATCGGGAAATGTTTTGGGGTATGGTGAGAGCGATAAGGCAGGCAGAGCGACAGGCATTAAATTTTGTGCCGGTTGCTCTGCCCTTTAATTGTAACTATTCAGAACCATGCTTAAGATAAGCCTCGCAGAGGCGTAAAAGAGGGGGCCATGGCCCCTCTTGCGAATGGGTTCTGAATAGTTACAATGTTAGAAAAAATACTTGACTGTAAAGTTACTTTACAGTGTAAGATAGCGGCATAAAGACATGGGAGTGCACACTGCAGGAAGCATCTGACAGGACCGGAAAGGAATATGGGAGGAAAATCATTATGACCATAAGGGAGATTGAAAAAGAGTCAGGCATGGTACGTGCGAACATCCGTTATTATGAATCGGAAGGACTGCTGGCACCGGCCAGAGAGTCGAACAGATACAGAGATTACTCAGAAGAAGACCTTGAAGTGCTGAAAAGGATCAGGCTTCTTCGTTCACTGCAGTTTTCTCTGGAGGAGATCAAGGATCTGCAGTCAGGCAGACAGGAGCTTTCGGAGGTGCTGGACCGACAGATCATCAAACTGCAGCGTGAAAAAAAGAAGGTAGAGCATTCACAGGAAATATGCAGAGTGATGCGGGATGACGGTGTGAGTTATCAGACTTTGAATGCACAACATTATCTGGGCATACTGGAACAGGAGGTTCGGCCGGTGGTTCCCGAGCAGGATGCCCTGCCTGAAGCACATACTCCCTGGCGCAGGTATTTTGCCCGGAGTATGGACCTGCTTTTATATTCCGTCATATGGGATGTTTTTCTGGCGCTTGTCATGGGAGTAAATATCAGCATGCGGAGTGCGGGCGGGAAAATATTGGATAAAATTGTCATATTATCGGTGATGCTTTTTGTTGAGCCGGTGCTGCTTGCCCTGTTTGGGACAACCCCCGGCAAATGGATTCTGGGGCTGAGAGTTACGGACAACGCAGGGGAGTGTCTGACCTTTGAGGAAGCCCGGGCGCGGACGTGGAAGGTGTGCTTACATGGAATGGGACTTAGCATACCCATATGGAGTATAGTCAGGATGTGGAAAAGCTATAAAGTCTGTGTGGAAGAAGAAACCCAGGAATGGGAGTATCATTCTGCGGTTACGCTGAAAGATGAGAGAGGCTGGCGGACAGCGGCGTACCTCGGCGCGTGCATATTTTGTTTAGCTGTGTTTGTGTTTGCTTTCGGCGTGTCTATCCTGCCCAAAAACCGCGGGGATATTACGGTGGCAGAATTCAGTGAAAACTACAATCGGTATACGAAATTCTATGGCTATGACTCCACATATTATCTTGATAAAGAAGGGAAGTGGGTTCAGGAAAGATGCGGGTATGGGAATACCATTGTGATCGGAGGGCATGACGAGCCGGTCTACAGGTTTTCGGAAACGGACGGAATTATGACAGGTATGAGTTTTTCGGTTAAAGTTCAGGGAAGCGATGATTGGATATCTGATTACCGGAAGGAGATGATTCTGTCAATACTCGCTTTTGCGGGAGCCCAGAAGGACAATACCATCTTTTCCAGGGAAATAGTGAAGGCCGTCAGCCTTGTCCGGGAGGCACCATTTGAGAATTTTGATCTGTCTGTATACGGGATCAGAGTTACCTGTGAGATCGCATATTCAGGATATTATACGATTCCCGGTTCAGGAATGCTTGTACATACTGAAGGTGAGGAGAGTCGGTTCTCCCTTTCCTTTAGCATGAAGAAGGAAGAAGAGTAAGTGTGTGAAAAGTAAGCGTTTTGGTGTTGACAAACCGAAACGCTTATATTATAGTGTAAGTGTATTAAGAGAGTTAATACACTTGTGTAGGTTTTCGGGAAAGGGGAGAATGAGCCCATGATTCTGTTGGATTACCGGGATAAGAGACCAATCTACGAGCAAGTTGTGGAAAAACTGGAAAAACTCATTATGGGGGGGGCACTTGAGACCGATTCCAGGATGCCCAGCGTCCGAGCCATGGGAATGGATCTGGCAGTGAACCCGAATACCATCCAGCGTGCTTACAACCAGCTGGAACAGGAAGGCTACCTCTACACCGTATCGGGAAGAGGCAGCTTTGTTGCGCCTGAAAGCGAGTGGCGGGAGGGCAAGAAGAAAAAGATGCTGGCAGAATGGCGCCTTGTGACGGAGCGTGCCAGGGAGGCAGGGCTGACCAGAGAGCAGCTTGCCGGACAGCTGAATCAAATATATGAGGAGGTGCAGCAGGCATGATAGAGGTGAAGGGTTTATGCAAGAACTTTAATGAAATCAAAGCCATTGACGGTGTCAGGGCCCGTATTGAGGAAGGTCATGTGTTCGGATTGATCGGAACCAACGGCGCGGGGAAGTCAACCTTTATGAGAATGCTGAGCGGCGTGCTGAAACCTGAGGCGGGGGAGATATTGATCGACGGGGAACCGGTGTATGACAATCCCGCCGTGAAGGAAAAAATTTTTTATATTTCCGACGACCAGTATTTTTTTAGGAGCGGAACTCCAAGGGATATGATGAAGCTGTACAGAACCTGCTATCCGGCCTTTGACGATGAGAAGTGGAAGGATCTGATGGGAAAATTCGGGCTGGATGAAAAGCGGAAGATCAACACCTTTTCCAAGGGGATGAAGAAGCAGCTGTCCGTCATCTGCGGCATCTGCGCCGGCACGAAGTACCTTCTCTGCGACGAGACCTTCGACGGACTGGACCCGGTGATGCGGCAGGCGGTGAAGTCGCTGTTTGTCAGGGAAATTGACGCCAGGGGACTGACTCCGGTCATCGCCTCTCACAACTTGAGGGAGCTGGAGGATATCTGCGAGTACGTGGGGCTGCTCCACAGGGGAGGCATACTGCTGGAGAAGGACATCGACGATATGAAGCTGAATATCCACAAGCTCCAGTGTGTCATCCGGGAGGAGGAGATGCTGCGCAAGATAAGAAACAGCCTGGATGTGGTGACTGTGGACAACAGAGGCTCTCTGTACACGGTGACTGTGCGGGGAGATAAGGAAGGAATTCTGGAGTTTATGGAGCTCTTGAATCCCGTATTTTACGAATTGCTGCCATTGTCTTTGGAAGAGATATTTATCAGCGAAACGGAGGTGAAGGGTTATGACGTCAAAGCGCTGCTTTTTTAAGATGATGAGAGAGGATTTCAGGCATAAGCTATGGATGCTTGCCCTTTCCGTTTTGGGAAACATGCTTGCCATTCCTGTTGTCTACCTGATCGGTACAGGTCAATGGTCAGGTATGGTTTCGGTGGGTTCGGTGCGGTATCTGGTGGGACAGGCTAATGAGACAGGGGAGTTTTTCCTGGAATTTGTGATGGCTTCAGGCGGCTCTGTGGCGATAGCTGGCGCTCTGATCGTCGGATTGTCCGGATTCCGCTATGTGTTTCACCGGAATATGGTGGACACCTGGCACAGTCTTCCCGTCAAAAGAAGTACTTATTTCTTGATAAACTGGCTGAACGGCTTTTTAATCTGGTTTGTGCCCTTTTTGATAAGTTTTGGGTTCACACTGCTGCTGGGGCTGGGCAGACTCAGCGCGATCAGGGGCAGGCTGGCCGGTCTGGTGATGAATGAGGAAGAGAGCCTGATAGCGTCTCAATGTGTGACAGGCGGCTGGCTGACTGCCAATGCTTTTGTTTCTCTGCTGGCGCTGACGGTGGCATTTTTGCTGGTGTACCATCTGGTGCTTCTGGCAGTGATGCTGTGCGGCAATGTATTGAATACGATGGTGACGGCGGCAACTTTGGGAGTGGGGGCAATTTCTGTCTACCTTCTGTTCAGCGGATTCTGCATGACGTATTTCGATACTTTTGTGGGCTTTGCCGACAACATCTATAATGGTGTATCATATGCATCGCCGCTGATTTCTTCCATTTTTTTGCTGTATCGCAGGGTGTCTTGTTTTAGGGCGGGGGAAGAGCTCATCTTCTGGGGGTCCTGTACCCTCAATCTGGTCATAGCCCTGTCGCTGGGAGCACTTTCCTTTCTGGCTTATTTAAAGAGGCCTTCAGAGCTGGCGGAACAGGGACTTAGGATGAAACCCATACGGTTTCTGCTGCAGATCATGGTGTCCCTGGCGGCAGCCATGGGCGGATGGCAGCTGTTCTATGCCATAGGCGTTTCCGCCGGACTTGCCTGGGGCATCTTTGGGGCAGTGCTGGCCGGGGGCGTGTCCTTCGGTGTGATGGACATTATTTTCCACATGGAGTTCAGGGCATTTTTTGCCCACAAGGTGCTGATGGGCCTGACGGTGGCCGCGGGGATTTTCACAGGTCTTCTGTTTTACTTTGACTGGCCGGGATATGACGGGTATCTGCCGGACCGGGAGGAAATTGCGGAAATTGCGGTGTATTCTAATCTCCGAAGCAATTCCAATAATTACATTTATTCTGTTCAGGATGCGGCGCATCCCATAAACAGGGTACACATCCGGGACAGTTCAGCAGCTTACGCCTTTCTGGAGTCGACGGTCGGTGCGGAGTCGGAACAGGATTATATTTATTCCGATTCCTCGGAAGCTATATATGCAAAAGTTACGCTGAAGAGCGGCAGGACATACTACAGGCTGTATCGGTTGTACCGCGGCAGCAGCGAACCGGCCGGTGTACTGTTTTGCTCCCCTGAGTATTTGAATGTCAATTTCAGGATTGAGCAGGAGGAGAGGCAGAACTATAAGGCGATCAGATTGAGTCGGTCCGGGATTAACCGGGAACTGCAGACGGATACGAAGGAGGGCACTCAGCTGTTGGAGGCGGTTTGTGAGGCATACAATCAGGACCTGGAGGAGAACCCGGAGGCTTTTATCTATGGAGACGGAAGATTGTTCTGCACTATCAGGCTGTACGATAGAAATAATACCAGCCGGGTCCTGGAGGTGTTCGAGGGTATGGAGCATACCAGAGAGGCGCTGCGTCAGCAGGGTTTTGCACAGTTTACGGAGTCTGTTGCATTGGAGGATATTGAAGAGATTCAGCTGAGCCTGGGTTACAGCAGATATTTGGATGACGGCGCATGGGATCCGGTGGCTGCTGCCCGGGAAGTCTATGGCGTCCGGTTGAAGGAGGAATCTGAAGGGGTATCGGAGGAGAAGACCTTCGAGCCTGCGGGAGAGGCAGTGGATTTCGAAGCATACAGTGAACCGGAAGAAGTCATACTGCATATTACGGACGAGAACGAAATCCGGGAACTGCTGGAGCTGATATCCTATAGCGAGGGGAGGTCTTTCACAGGAGGTGCTTTCCGGACGGGCATTGTGGATTATATTACGCTGGTACTTTCGGGGGAGGAAGGAGAGGAGAGTCTTTCCGTATACATTCCCTACGGAGCATTGCCTGAAAAATATATTTTGAGATTCGGGTCGCTGCAGCCTTAAGGAGCAGCGCAGACGGCAAGGTGCAAGACACTGCGGAACAATCGCAGACGGCAGGAAAGGTGTGGGTGTTGATATGAGTGAGAGATCAAGGGTTGGAAATATTCTGATTTACGGGGCGGAGGGCGCCTCGGAGGCGCTGGAGTGTATGTTGAAGGGCTGCAGCTTCGGCGTGGAAAGAATAAATACAAAAGAGGAGCTGTCAGAGCGCTTTTCCGAGGAGGAGACAGCACTGCTGCTGTTTGATTTTCAGACGGAGGCGGGAAATGATGCAGCGGCTCTTGGGCTGCTGGCGGACTTAAGGAAAGAGTGCAGCAAGCCCATCATAGCCATTGTGGACAGGGGAAGAGAGATGCTTCGGATCCTGGCGCTGAACGCGGGGGCGGATGACCTGCTGGACAGCGAGTGCTCCGCCATGGAAAGCCTTGCCCGTATTCAGGCCCAAATTCGCTGTTACCAGAGGCTTACAGGGAAGGAACATACCTGTTCCATGAAGCTGGATGACCTGGAGGTGGATGATAATGCAAAGCTGGTTCTGGTAAAAGGGAATCGGGTGAATCTGACACCTACAGAGTATAAGATTCTGCATCTTCTCATGAAAGAACCCGGGCGAGTGCTCTCCAATAAGCAGATTTACGAGAGTATCTGGAAAATGGCGCCCATCGGTGCAGACAACACAGTGGCGGTGCACATCCGCCATATCAGGGAAAAGATAGAGGAGAATCCCCAGGAGCCCCGTTACCTTCATGTGGTCTGGGGCCAGGGATATAAGGTGGGATAGCAGCAGGGCGGCGGGAGATAGTTGCAGTTTATCCACACAGCAGGATCATACGGACTTTTTTTCGAAAAAAGCGGCCCGTCCTTTCCGGTCGAGCCGCCTGTTTCTTATTGAATAGGAAATTCCAGAGGAATTTCCGTATGAAATAACGAGTTTGCGAAGCAAATCTCGCAAGCGGGCTTGCCCGCTTTTTTACATATGACAATCTCAATATTTTATCCGGCCTTAGCCAAGAAGGGAAAGCACACCCTGGTTGGACTGGTTCGCCTGTGCCAGCATCGCCTGGCCTACCTGAGACAGGATGTTCAGTTTCGAGTACTCCACCATCTCGGCAGCCATATCCGTATCGCGGATAGCGGACTCTGCGCTGGTGGTGTTCTCTATCACGTTGTTCAGGTTGTTGATCGTGTGCTCCAGACGGTTCTGCACTGCTCCCAACTCGGAACGCTGCGCGGATACCTTCTTGATAGCCGCCCCAATCTTATCGATAGCGTCCAGAGCATTGCTGCCATCCGTGCCGTCTACCCTCAGGCCGTTGATTCCCAAACCCTTTGCGGACATGGTATGCAATTTCAGGTTGATCTGGTTGTTGGTAGTCGCGTCTGCGCCTACCTGCAGACTAATGGTAAGATCGCCTACCTTGTCGCGAACGTGAGCAATTTCTTTTTCATCCAGCCTGGTCACATTGCCCACTGCATCGTACACCTTAGGTGCGTTTGCGAGTGCGAACACATTACCCTGTGTAGCGGACTTTCCTGCGTAAGCAGCGGTGAAGTAGTTATCCAGGTCATTGGCAGCAATCTTGTTGCCGTCCTTGTCGTAGTAAGCCGCAGATACAGATGCGCTCTCGCTGGCCGTAACCTTGGTTGCGTTGAATACAACTGTGTTGGTGTAGTCGGTGTTAGCAGTTGCCGTCTTGTTGTAGCCGGAAACTGTAACTGTTCCGAGAGTAACGCCTGCTTTGCTGTAAATAGTAAATGTTGCACCGGCAGCGCTCAGGGAAGTCTGAGTAATGTCATACTTTGCTCCTGCCTCGCCGTTCAGACTTGCAGCATAAGTGGTGGTTCCGGCCTTCGCCGTTGCCAGAGTGGTATCCCATACGCTGTTAGCGGTGATGCTGATGCCGGAATCCCTCAGAGCCTTGATAAGAGAGTTCTGGTCTGCCATGTTCTCGCCGTTTGCTGCAACTGCAGAGAAGGAAATCTTCATGCCGGTCACAGTATCTGCTGTAAAGGTTGCGGTACCTGCAGTAGTTGTGCCGAAATTCTTGTAAGAGAAAGAGGTTCCCTTTGCAACACTGGAGTCACCCTTCAACAGATAGGTCTCGTTGAACTTGGTGGTCTCAGCAACACGGTCGATTTCTGTGGTCAGCTGATCGATCTCCTGCTGGATAGCGGTACGGTCAGACTCAGAGTTGGTGCCGTTAGCTGCCTTAACTGCCAGCTCGTTCATTCTCTGAAGCATGTGGTGCACTTCGGCAAGTGCGCCTTCTGCTGTCTGCACTGCGGAGATACCGTCCTGTGCGTTG
This sequence comes from uncultured Lachnospiraceae bacterium, assembly GCA_947174665.1. Classification (GTDB taxonomy): domain Bacteria; phylum Bacillota; class Clostridia; order Lachnospirales; family Lachnospiraceae; genus Acetatifactor. The sequence goes on along the minus strand of CAMWJV010000043.1, from coordinate 7,867 downwards.
GCGGCTGCCTGCGTCAGCCCCCTGATCTGCATACGCATCTTCTCGGAAATAGCCAGACCTGCCGCATCGTTTGCTGCACGGTTGATCTTGTAGCCGGAAGAGAGCTTCTCAACGGACTTTGCCAGTGCCGAAGAGGTCAGGCCAAGCATTCTGTTAGCATTCATTGCTGTTAAGTTGTGCTGTACTACCATATCTTATTCCTCCTTGAATATGTTTTACTGCATCCTTGCAGCCATATGGCAATGTAAATCTATTATTATTTATAATATCGGATATATGTATAAGAAGTCAACCCTTTTCACCGGGGAAATGCTGCATTTCAGTTTTTTTGGTGGAAAAAAGAGTCTTATTATGGTACAATGTTTTGAAAAGAAGTACACGGAGGCATAAGTGTGAAACTGACATGTTTTGCGAGACCGCCCAAGTTTAGAAACAGGCTGGTCATGGTAATTATAGGAGTGATGCTGCAGGGTTTCGGACTCTCGCTGCTGATCAAGCTGAACCTGGGAACCGACCCCTGTTCCTGTCTGACCCAGGGAGTCATTCGATATGTACCTATCAGCTTTGGGACGGCTCAGCTATTGTGCCATCTGGTGACTTTTCTCTTTGTCATCCGCTTTGATATGAGTCTGATTGGCTTCGGAACCATAGGAAACATGGTCTTTTTGGGGTATATTGCGGACTTTTGGGGCTGGGTATGGGACAGGACTGCTCCGGAGGGCTTTTTTCAGCAGACGGGGGTGCGTTACGGCCTGCTTGTGCCTGTGCTGATAGTTTTTATCCTGGGTGCGTCCACTTACATGACCGCAGGGTTGGGAACCTCTCCCTATGACGGGCTGCCGTTCATTATATCCAATCATGTCAGGAAGCTGTCTTTTAAGGCTGTCAGGATGATCTGGGACATTTCTTTTATGGTGGTTGGTTTCCTCCTTGGCGGAGATGTGGGAATTGTCACAGTGGCTGTGGCATTTTTCCTGGGCCCGGTGATTACCTGGGTGGGGACGAAGCTGAAGAGATTTATAAGTTGAGGCGCAGAGTGCAGACACGGAGAACAGGCGCGGGGAGTGGCATGGAAAGCAGATTTGAGAGGACGCAGCAGCTGCTGGGCAGTGAAAATATGGAAAAGCTGGCCAGGTCGAGAGTGGCCGTGTTTGGCGTGGGCGGTGTAGGCGGGTATGTGGTGGAAGCCCTTGCACGGTGCGGCGTAGGCGCGCTGGATTTGATAGACAATGACATAGTAGCTCCCAGCAATCTGAACCGGCAGATCATTGCGACGGCCGGCACCCTTGGGAGAGCGAAAGTGGAGGCGGCGCGGGACAGAGTAGTGGAGATTAACCCGGATTGTCTGGTCAGCATTTACAAAATCTTTTATCTGCCGGAGACGGCAGATAGTTTTGATTTCAGGGAATATGATTATGTGGTGGATGCCATCGACACGGTGACGGGGAAACTGATGCTGGCGGAGCAGGCCAGAGCTTCGGGGACTCCGCTTATCAGCTCCATGGGGACGGGGAATAAGCTTGACCCAACGGCTTTCAGGGTGGCGGATATCTATGAGACGAAAGTCTGTCCTCTGGCGAAGGTCATGCGCCGGGAACTGCGGAAGCGGGGAATTGAATCACTGAAGGTAGTATACTCGGAGGAGGAACCATTATGCGGGGAACGGCCTCCCGGCAGTGTGTCCTTTGTGCCATCCGTGGCGGGGCTGATCATTGCAGGAGAAGTGGTGAGGGACCTGATCAGTAGCCATTCAGAACCGATGACATGCAGATAAGTCCCGAAAATGGGCCTTGAACGATGTTTTTATTATTATCAGGGAGGTAGCGATATGTATCAGATAATTGATGGTAAGAGGATCTCACAGGAGATCAAGGATGAGCTGAGAGAAAAGGTGGCGCAGCTGAAAGCCGAGGGCGGGAGCAGATGCCTGGCGGTAATTCAGGTGGGTGCGGACCCTGCCTCCAGTGTCTATGTGAACAACAAGAAAAAGGCCTGCGAGTATATTGGCATTGAATCCTTAAGCTACGGGCTGCGGGAGGAAACTACGGAGGAGGAACTGCTGAAGCTTATAGAAGAACTGAACGGCAAAAAGGAAGTGAGCGGTATTCTGGTCCAGCTTCCCCTGCCGAAGCATATCGATGAGGAAAAAATTCTGCTTGCCATCTCACCTGAGAAGGATGTGGACGGGTTCCATCCCGTCAGCGTGGGAAACTTAAGTATCGGCAGACCCGGCTTTGTGTCCTGTACCCCCGCCGGGGTGATTCAGCTGCTGAAGCGCTCCGGCATTGAGATTGAGGGAAAGGAGTGCGTTGTGCTGGGGCGGAGCAACATCGTGGGCAAGCCCATGGCTATGCTGCTGCTTCGGGAGAACGGTACGGTTACAGTCTGCCACTCCAGGACAAAGAACCTGAAGGAGATCACCGGGCGGGCGGACATTCTTGTCGTGGCAATCGGCAAGCCGAAGTTTATCGATGAGAGTTATGTCAAGGAAGGGGCTGTTGTCATCGATGTGGGAATCCACAGGGATGCCAACAACAAGCTCTGCGGGGATGTGGACTTTGAAAGGGTCGCACCCCATTGCACCGCTATCACCCCGGTTCCCGGCGGTGTCGGGCCCATGACGATCGCCATGCTGATGAATAATTGCGTGGAGGGCGTGTAGAGTTTATAAGGCATATGCTGCCCTTGTCAGACATTCCTTTAGTTCCGAACTTTATCTTCAGAATATATGGAATCGCATAAAATGAGGTGTCTTAAAATGAAATTGGAAGACAGAATAAAATACGCAAAACGTGCATTGGATGGTATTGCATTGGGGGATTGTTTCGGGCAGACTTTTTTCGTTCCTGACAAGATAGCCTGCCAAAGGATAAAAAACAGAGAGATTTTGAATGAGTCGTGGTATTTTACAGATGATACCGTGATGGCGATAGGAATTTACCGTATCCTGGAAAAGTACGGGAAAATAGACCAGGATGAATTAGCTAAGATTTTTGCAGAGAATTACGCATTAGACTGGCATCGGGGATATGGAGGAACGGCCCATTCTATTTTGCGTGGTATCGGAGAAGGCAGGGACTGGCGGGAAGTTGCTTCAGGAGCGTTTGACGGAATGGGCTCTATGGGAAATGGTGGTGCAATGCGTGTTGCACCTATAGGCGCTTATTTTGCAGATGATATGGACAAGGTTCTACACTATGCCAGGGCATCTGCGGAGGTCACGCATGCGCATATTGAGGGAATCGCAGGTGCAATGGCGGCTGCTGCGGCATCTGCTTTGCTTCTGAATAAAAAGCTGGGGCGCTATTTCGGAGAGGGAGAAGCTTTTTTGCGTGATGTTGCAGATAAATTGCCGGAAAGCGACACAAAATATAAAATATTATCTGCGGTTTCTATCAAAAAAGAATGCAGCATAGATTTTGTGGTTTCTGCGCTTGGAAATGGAATGATGCTGACAGCACAGGACACAGTCCCGTTCTGCCTTTGGTGTGCGGCACATTTTTATGAATCGGTTGAGGAAGCATTGTGGACGGCAGTTTCAGCCCTGGGAGACAGAGATACAATATGTGCCATTGTGGGCGGGATGGTTTCTCTTTATGCAGACGAGCTTCCACAGCAATGGTTAAGTCATATGGAGTACCCCGAAGAATCCGAATTCTTCAAGTAGAAAGTTCAGCAACTAATTATAGTTGCATATTCCGGCAGGAATGGTATATTATATATAGGAGAATCACTTATGAGTAAGAAAGATAACCTAATAAGTAGATTATTAAATAAACCGAAAGATTTCACTTTTGATGAAATGGAATCCTTACTATCATATTTTGGATATGAATTGAAGCAGGGAGGAACCGGCTCAGGAGTGAATTTATAAAAGATGGACGTAATGAAGTGATAAATTTTCACAAACCACATCCAAGCGGAATACTAAAGCGGTATGTGTTAGATCAGGTGATAGAGAAACTAAGAAAGGATGGTTTGTTATGAGTGATTTGTTGTCCTATAAAAACTATAACGGAACAGTAGAATATTCAAAAGAAGATAGTTGTTTATTTGGTAAGGTTATCGGAATAAAGTCTTTATTGTCTTATGAGGGAGATTCTGTAAAGGAATTAGAACAGGATTTCAGAAAAGTAATTGATGAATACCTGGAGGACTGCAAGGAACGGAATATAGAACCTGAACAGTCTTACAAGGGAACATTCAATGTCCGGATCAGCCCGGAACTTCACAGGAATATTGCAGTTTATGCCATTGAACACGGAAAAAGTCTGAATGCGGCCGTTGAGGAAGCTATTGGGAATATGGTGGGCTAAGAAAAAGCTTGCAAATGCCGCGTTCTATGGTAAAATGAGGATGACAATCGAATAGTGAGAGGTTTATTGATCGAAGAGGAGAAGAGTATGAAAAAGAAACTATTGAGTTTACTTTTGACGGCGCTTCTGACAATGGCTGTACTGGGCGGATGCGGCTCAGACGGCACAGGAGAGTCTTCGGGGGATAATTCCTCTAAGGGGCCTACAGGCGATCCGGTCTATGGAGGCTCCGTTGTTGTAGGAATACAGCAGGATATTGACAGTCTTGACCCACACAAAGCAACTGCGGCAGGAACTAAGGAAATTCTGTTCAACATTTTTGAGGGGCTGGTAAAGCCCGACAAGAACGGCGATCTGATGAAAGCAATCGCGAGTGATTACACCGTTTCCGAGGATGGTCTGGTCTATACCTTCACCCTGCGGGAGGGCGTAAAGTTCCATAACGGCAGTGTCGTGACGGCTGAGGATGTGAAATATTCTCTGGAGAGGGCTTCCGGCCTTCTGGACGGCACACCGTTGATTTCATCATTGAAGGTTCTGACAAGTGTAGATGTAATTGACGAAAAGACGGTTCAGGTCACAGTGGGCAGCGCAAATACAGAGTTGATCTACAGCTTTGTGGCAGCAATCATTCCTGCGGGCAGCGGGGAGGATGAGAGCGGGTCACCTATTGGCACCGGGCCGTTTTCTTTTGTGTCCTATACGCCTCAGGAGGGCATTGTGGTAAAGAAAAATGCGGATTACTGGCAAAAGGGGCTTCCTTATCTGGACGAGGTGAATTTTAAGATCGTCACCAGTACCGACACGGCTCTGCTGGAGCTGCAGGGAGGTTCCATCGACGTTTATCCTTATCTGACGGACAGTCAGGCAAACGAGCTGAAGGACAGCTTCCAGATTTTGTCTGCGTCCTCGGCGGTGGTTCAGGCCCTCTACCTGAATAATGCAGACCCGCTCTTGAGTGATGTCCGTGTCAGGCAGGCAATCTGCTATGCGCTGGATAAGGATGAAGTCAATGACTTTTTGGCAGGGGGCAATGCCACTCTCATCAGCGCAGCCATGCTTCCCACGCTGCAGACCTATTATGTTGATCTGAACGATACTTACGGCACCGGAGCCAATATTGAGAAGGCGAAAGAGCTGATGACTGAAGCGGGTTATCCCGACGGGTTTGATCTGGAGATTACCGTTCCTTCTAACTATGAGTATCATATGCAGACGGCAGAGGTAGTGGTGGAGCAGTTAAAGAAGGCGGGAATCAATGCGGTCATTAATCCGGTGGAGTGGAATACCTGGCTGGAGGACTGCTACAACGGACGAAATTACCAGTCCACCATCAGCGGCCTTACAAGCGATACAACTCCGGGCTACATGATGAACAGATTCCAGACGGATTCCAAAAAGAACTTCATCAATTTTGCCAGCGCCGAGTATGACGAGGTGTATAACAAAGCGGCGGCTGCAATGGATCCGGAGGAGAAAGCAGGATACTATAAGCAGCTGCAGCAGATATTGTGTGATGAGGCGGGCAGCGCATTTATTCAGGTGCCTGCGATCACCATCGCGGTGAACCCCAAGCTTGGGGGCTACACTTTCTACCCTGTCTATGTGCAGGATATGAGCACAGTGTATTATGCAGAATAACAGTTCAACTGCTGAACTGTAATAACAGAAAGGGGGCGGTCATGTGAACTATTTTATTAAAAAAATCATCACTCTCATTATGACATTGTTTCTGGTTTCCGTGGCCGCCTTCCTTGCTTTTCAGATCATTCCGGGGGATGTGGTCACTTCCATTCTGGGAACGGAAGCCACTCCCGAGAGAGAAGAACAGCTTCGGGAAGAACTGGGTTTGAACAACCCGCCTGTGGTGCGATATGTTAATTGGGCAGGTGGTGTGCTGCGCGGAGATTTGGGGCGCAGTTATCAGTACTCTAAAAACATGAATGAGATGATGCCGGTGGCGGAACTGATCGGAGATAAGCTCCCTGTGACCCTTTGGCTGGCCGGAGTGGCTATGGCACTTATCGTTCTGGTGTCCATACCTCTGGGTGTGCTTTGGGCAAAGAGCAGTAACCGGTTCCTGGACGCGGCGCTGGGAGTCGTTACCCAGGCGACTATGGCGATTCCCTCATTCTTTTTGGGAATACTGGTGACATTTTTATTTGGAGTTGTGCTGAAATGGTTTGCTCCCGGCGGTTATGTCAGTTACCGGGAAGACCTGGGGGGCTTCCTGGGCTATCTTCTGTTTCCTGCGCTCTCCATTGCGCTTCCGAAAATTGCGATGACAGCGCGCTTCCTGAGAAATTCCATGCTGACGGAGATGAAAGCGGATTATGTGCGTACGGCATACAGCAAGGGCTGTACCCGGCAGCGCGTTATGTACGGACATGTACTGCGCAATGCCATGATGCCGGTCATTACCTTTTTGGGTATGATCATTGCGGAAATCGTGGCGGGCAGTATTGTCATTGAGCAGGTATTCGGATTGCCCGGCATAGGGCGGCTGCTTATCAGTTCCATCAATAACAGGGATTTCCCGGTGGTGGAGATTTTGATTCTCTATATTACATTTGTTGTGATTTTTGTGTATTTTCTGGTGGATATACTGTATCGGGTCATTGACCCCAGAATCAGCGAGAAGTGAGGAGACGGGCAGAGCGCTCTTTCTTATATTGGAGAATGATAATGAAGAAACCTGACAGCGGAAAATGGAATAAATATCTGACGGCAGGCCTGATCATGACAGGTCTTGTTTTGCTGCTGGGAATCGTAGGTTTTTTCTGGACACCGTACAGCACCACGGCAATGTCCGCCTCGGAAAAGTTTTCGGCTCCCTCCCTGAGCCACCTTTTTGGCACGGACAATTTTGGGCGGGATATATTCTCCAGGGTGATGAAGGGATTGAGTACTACAATCGTGATAGGCAGTCTGGTGGTTCTCTTTTCCGCCTCTTTGGGGATTCTCCTTGGGGCACTGACCGGTTATTTCGGCGGTATTGTGGATGAGATTGTCATGCGGATTACGGATGCCGTCAACGGATTTCCCAGCATTCTCCTGGCGCTGGTACTTATCAGCATTCTGGGGAACGGAAGACAGAACGTGGTTCTTGCACTGGGGATTGTATTTGTGCCAAGCTATGTGAGAATTGTCCGAAGCGAGTTCATACGACTCAGGGACGCAGACTATATCGGGCGGGCAAGGCTTATGGGTGTCAGCAGGGCGCGGATTCTGTTTGTGCACATTCTGCCGAATATTTTTTCCGTGTTCTGGGTCTCGGTTATGATTGGTTTCAACAATGCCATTCTGGCGGAGTCCGGCATGAGTTATCTGGGGATAGGAGTACAGCCGCCGGATGCCAGCCTTGGGAAGATGCTTTCGGATGCCCAGGGATATCTGCAGAATGCTCCCTGGTATGCTCTGGCACCGGGACTGACAATTGTGTGGGTGGTGCTGGGTTTTTCATTGTTCAGCGAGGGGATACGGCGAAGGGTATAGCGTGAAGAGAAGTTCTAAGGCTCACAGCAAGGGCTGTTTCGCCAAGAACTTCTAAA
>CAMWJV010000042.1 GCA_947174665.1 uncultured Lachnospiraceae bacterium | reverse complement strand
GTACAGTAAGGAAATGAAAATTTATAATATAAGAAAAGTTCTGTTCTGGCAGTTCTCTGAGGCTATAGGTCAGACTGTATCAACCCGAAGGAAGTATGGGAAGAAAATTGCAGCGGTGAAGGTGCTCCGTTTCTTGTCAAATGATATTTTATGCTATCTTGTTTCTGTGGTAGCAGGCATTTATATGATGCACCATAAAGCGATTCTATTGGGAGATTTTGTATTGGTTTTCACTTCGCTGTCAACTTTTACGGGTTATATGAGTGCGTGTATGAATGATGTTTTTGCAATATATCATGGGAGAAATTATATTGATAATCTGCTTAAATTCATGCCTAATGAAACGGAAGAAAGCAGTGAAAGACAGCCCCGGCTTTCGTTTCAAGATATTGAATTCTGTAACGTGTCATTCCGGTATGACAGCAGCGGAGAAAATGTGCTAAAAGACTTGTCTTTTAAGATTTCTGAGGGAGAAAGGGTTGCCATAGTAGGTAATAACGGGGCAGGAAAATCTACTTTAGTCAAGCTTTTAATGCGGTTGTATGAGGAAGTCGAAGGAAAGATTTTACTAAACGGAGAGCCGGTCAGAGCTTACGGCGAGGAACAATACCGCACCCTGTTTTCCTGCGTTTTTCAGGACTATGCACTTTTTGGATGTACCATAGGGGAGAACATTTTGTGCCGGGAGGTTTTGGAAAATGACAGGGATGTAATTCAGCGTGCCTTAGAGAAAAGCGGACTGGATGAAGATATGCGGAATGGAAATATGACAATAGATACGGTTGTCACGAAGGAGTTTGATGACGAGGGAATCGTCTTTTCGGGCGGACAGTTTCAAAAACTAGCTATTGCAAGGGCTATAGCAAATAACAGCAGGATTATTGTTATGGATGAGCCTTCAAGTGCCTTAGACCCGTTTGCAGAGCAAAAAATGTTTCAGAGGTTGAACGAACTTTCAGTAGGTAGGACATTGATTTATATTACACACCGCATTTCAGCTGCGGTCAGTGCTGATAAGATTTACTTTATGGAGCAGGGAAGAATCTGTGAGTCGGGAAGCCATGAAGAACTGTTGAAACTAGGCCGAAAATATGCTGCAATGTATCGGATGCAGTCAAATAATTACCTTTGAGAAGAAATCAATATTTTCTGTTATTGGAGTGTCGGTGTATTTGAACATGTAAAAGATAAGGAGAATAATGAATGAGTAAAAAGATTTTTGGCAATATAGGGAAGATGCTGAAATTGATAGAATCACCTGTATATATCTGTTTGTACGTACTCTATACATGCCTTGGGCAGTTGAAATGGGCAGTTTTTCCTATTTTCTTCATCGACCGTTTTCTGAAATTGATCTTGGGAGAAGCACCTTTTGAGGAAATAGGGGTGACCTTAGGGAGTTATATTCTTCTTTTATGCGGAATTGGGGTATTCTCTATTTGGTTCGATGATTACTACAAACCTGTCAGGCTGCCGCGGATACAGGAAAGTTTTCGGAAAAAACTGTTTGTATGCTCTGCAAACTGCGATCTGGAAAATTTTGATAATTCAGATTTCTATAATGAATATGTGTTTACGATGACGAAGGCCGATGAGACGGCGATTAATGTGATTTCAGAGTTATCCGGTTTTGTGGGTAACGTGCTTATTACAGTCTGCATCGCCAGATTCTTCTTTCAAATTGATTTTTGTATAGCAGTGGCAGTTTTTATTTCAGTAATGATTACAGCATGTCTTTTTTCGCGTATCATCAAGATAAACTATGACAAGGATGTTGCGATGGCACCACATATAAAGCGGACTGAGTATTATAAAAGAGTGTTCTATTTAAAAGACTATAGTAAGGAACTGAGAATGACGGGTATCGGCAATCTGCTGATGAAGCAGTTTGATAAGAACGAAAAAGATATTTGCAGCATACATAGGGAATATGGAAATAAACTTCGCTTCTTTCATACAATGAACGGATTGACTATCTCCACTTTACTTGATATTGGTTTACGGGTACTGCTCACTTATGAGCTTATGGTTGCGCATACAATTACAATTAGTGAATATACGGCTTCGACGTTTGCAATATGGTCACTCTTTCCTGGTTTAAATGGACTGATGGCAAATTTGCATAATCTTTCTGAAAACAGTCTGCGTATTGATAAAATATTTCGTTTTTTGGACAAAAAAGTTACTGTATATGTAAAGGGAAATAAGGCAGTAAAGCTTTCAGACAAGCAGGATGTGATAGCGTGTCGGAATTTGAGCTTTCAATATCCGGGGAAAAATGAACCTGCAATAGAGGGGTTAAATCTTGAATTACGTAAAGGTGAGAAACTGGCTGTTGTTGGGGAAAATGGTTCGGGAAAATCTACGTTGATCAAACTCTTGCTTGGACTCTATATGCCGACTGACGGAGAGATTCTTGTGAATGGACAGAGCCTTGGTGAAACGAATATTGTTGCTTACCGAAAAATGTTTTCTGCTGTATTTCAGGATTTTGCATTTTTCCCCGCGAGTGTTGCTCAAAACATTATGCTTGATGATCAATGGGAGGAGGAAGAACTGCAAACGGCACTGGCAGGAAGTTTATACGGACAAGACGAATTTTTGAAAGGAATTTCGCCGGACATGGTCATGACAAAGGAATTTGACGATGATGGGATTGTCCTTTCAGGTGGACAGGCGCAGAAACTGGCAATAGCAAGGGCATTTAGAAGGCCGCCCTTTGTTATTATGGACGAGCCATCCGGCGAACTGGATGTAATAAGCGAGACCAGATTGAATGAACTGCTTTTAGAGAATGAGGATGGCAGGGGAATTCTGATTATTGCACATAGGCTGACTACTACAAAGAAGGCAGACAGAATTATTGTATTGTCAAAAGGACGGGTAATAGAGGAAGGGAGCCACGAGGAATTGATGCGCAGGAAAGGTCATTACTATAATATGTTTACAGCGCAGGCAAAACAATACTATTTATATCAATGATCAACGATATTCCGATTCCTAAATTTCCCTTTGGCAATTACTTGTGGCACGATTATTTATATTGTGTTATAATTTGTTGCAGGTTTTCGTTTCCTCATTTTTGTCCTTATGAGGGTTCGTAACAAAAGCCATTTCATAAAATGGCTTGGGAAAAGGAGCTTCATTCCGTCGGTATTCATTCGGCTGAAGAACTGGTAAATATCGGCAGCAAGGAAGCCGTTTTTCGGTTAAAGGCACAGTATCCCAATACCTGTGTCGTCATTCTCTATCATTTGGAAGCTGCTATTCGTGGTGTTGAAATAAAGCAGCTGGATGGTGCCTGCAAATCAGAACTAAAGACATATTTCAGTAAAATTTCCCCATGTGTTAAATGAGTCACCGTCAAAAGAAGCCCGAATAGCGGCCCTGAACATCCCTCTTTAGCTAATGGTATAAAATTTGGATATCTTATTCTGCAATATAGGTAGGCGCGTTTTTGGGGCTTGTGCCCTTGACAACATTGTGATAGTAGGCGTAGGTCATGGGAGTGTCCTGTTTCAGCGTGTCAGCGTCCAGAACCCGGCCTAAGAACACGGTGTGTGTGGAGGTTTCCATCTTGTCGATGACCTCGCAGACAATATAGGCACAGGCATCGGCAATAACGGGCATAAAGCTCTTTACCACGCTTTCCACCTCACCAAATTTGTCATTATCTCTGCCGCTCTTGAAGCCAAAGGCACCAATGATGTAAGGGTTGGAATTTTCGCCCAGGATAGAGATGGCAAATCTCCCCGTATCTTGGATGCACTGATTGGTATAGTTGTCATGATTAATGCTCACGGCAATTGTGGCGGGATCGGAGGTAATCTGCATAGCGCTGTTTGCCGTACAGCCTGTTGCCCGTCCCTTGTCCCATGTGCTGACTATATATACCCCGTAAGACAACTGTCGAAATGCGTTCTTGTTCATAAATATGCTCCTTTTTCTATTCTTCCTATCTGGTTTTGCACCCGTTTTTACAGGCTTACATCAGTCCAAACAACTATATTTATAATACCACAAAAACAACGCAAGTAAACCCCTTTATAGGATTGGAATCGGTAATTTTACCGGAAGTATTCCCTTGCAAAATCCCTTGACAACTGCTGCTTTCCATGATACCCTCATACTATCTTAAATGTTTCTTATAACATCAGCAGGGTCTTCGGTGTCTCACCAGTTATCCCCTACTACCCTTAACATGACGACCATAGGAGAATTATATGTTGCAAATGAATCATTCCGTTCTGATCTTTCCGGAGATACAACCTCTCCCGCAGGTGCTCGGAGATTCAAGACTCCGGGCGGATGTTCTGCTTCAGATTCAAAACGACCCCGGCACCTATGCTATCTTCCAATCTTTTACCTCACAGGAGCAGGAAGCCTTCCTGGGCTTCTGTATGGGGGAGCGGGGACTGAAAGTCACTTATGATCCGTTCTTCAAACATATCTTCAATCCTGAATCCCACCCTGACAGGCTGAACCGCCTGCTTTCCTGTATCCTGGGGCAGGAGATAACTGTCAGGAAAGTGCTCCCGCTGGAGCGCCGTCGCATTTCGGAAAACAGCTCACTCATCATCATGGACATTCTGGTGCAGCTTGCAGACGGACGTCTGGTAAACGTGGAAATGCAGCGAGTTGGATATGACTTCCCTATCGAGAGAAGCTTCTGTTATGGAGCCGACCTGCTGGTACGCCAGTATGATGTAGCCAGAGAAGACCAGGGAAAAGACTTTTCTTATCATAGTATCAGACCTGTCTATGTCATTGTCCTCATGGAGGAAAGCCCCCGTATCTTCTATGAACATTCCGGCAAATATATCCATCGGTCAAGAATCTCTTTTGATACAGGCCTGAAAATGAATCCTCTCCAAAATATCATCTATATTTCACTTGATATTTTCCGCGGGATGAAACATAATAAACTTACAGAGCTTGAGGCCTGGCTGTATTTCCTGAGTTCGGATGATCCGGCAGACATCCTCCGCATTGTCAGGAGCTATCCCATTTTTCAGGAGCTCTACCAAGACATTGTTAATTTTCGTTTTCAACCAAAGGAGTTGATTTCTATGTATTCCGAAGCATTACGCATTATGGATCAGAACACTGTCAACTATATGATTGACGAGCTGAAAGCAGAGCTGTCTGCGCAAAAAGCTGCAGTTTTGCAAAAGGATTCTGAAATCGAGAGACTTCGCACCCAATTGGCGAAGTACGAAGCGCACACAAACAGGGAGGATTCAGGCTGAGTGACGTGAAATAGTATTAATTTGCTGAGCAGCAAAAAGTAATTGACATCTAAGATTTGCCATAGTATTATTAATCACAATTATAAATAATCCATGAAAGAAAGGAACTAAGCAATGCATAACAGGAATCGATTTCCACAGCAGTATGTGTATCCAGTCATGCCCGTGTATCGTGTGAATCAGGGGACTATTGTTGATGGAAATTATATGGCATTGCGAGATTCTTATCATCCCATATCAATGATTTAAGTGGGACTCGTCATTCAAATTTATTTGGAACCGCAATGTACAGATACACCGTCAAACAATAGAAATATTGCCTGACGGTGTTTTTTGATGCACAGGGCTGCATGCGGATTTAACTGCTTTACAGCATGCAGCCTGTGCGGCGAGCAGGGAGAAAACTTCCCTGCTCGATTTAAGGAGGTTAATGCGATGGAATACAGATTAGCGAAATGCGAAGATGCAAAATACATATATGAGATAGTACAGGATACTGTCAGGAAAGTATATCCGAAATATTATCTTCCGGAAATCGTAGACATGTTTTGCGAGTTCCATAGTGAAAAAAATATTGAAGAAGACATTGGAAGCGGAAAGACTTTTGTTCTGTCAGAAAATAATAAAATAATCGGAACCGGAACCATCGATGGAAATCATATTACAAGGGTATATGTGCTGCCGGATTTTCAGGGAAAAGGATTTGGCTCATTTATTATGGATCAGTTGGAAGCGGAACTGAGGGAGCAGTATGACACGGCGGAAATTGATGCCTCGTTGCCGGCATGCAGATTGTATTATAATCGGGGATATGAAACCACGGATCATGGTATATGGGAATGTGCAGGAGGTGTGATACAGGTCTATGAAATCATGGAAAAGAAATTAAAGAAGACCGATAGTGTCCCTGCGAAACTGAGATTACGACCCTATAAAGAGTGTGATGCAAAAGTGATAGTAAGCTGGATCAAGGATGAGATAAGTTTCAGAAAATGGTGTTCGGACAGATATGAATCTTTTCCAATCACAGAAGCTGACATGAACAGGAAATACCTGGACTGTAATGGAGACTGTTCTGACAGAGAAAATTTTTATCCTATGACAGCATTTGATGAAAGCGGAGTTGCAGGACACCTGATCATGAGGTTTACGGATGAAGAAAAAAAGATTTTGCGATTCGGATTTGTCATTGTGGACGATGCGAAGCGCGGCAGAGGATACGGAAAGCAAATGCTTTTACTTGCTGCTAAATATGCCTTTGATATATTAAAGGTTTCCAAAATAACACTCGGAGTATTTGAAAATAATGAGGCGGCATATCAGTGCTATAAGGCGGCAGGATTTCGGGAAGTATCCCCGGGAAAAGAGATATACCACGACATTTTAGGGCAGAAATGGAAGTGCATAGAGATGGAGGTTGACGCGATATGAATTATCTGGAAGATTACTACTCAAATTATGATGAGGACGGAAGACTTTTAAGCAGGCACGGGCAGGTGGAATATCTTACTACGATGAAATACATTCATGAAATTGCCGGTGCAGATGAAAAGAGAAAAATACTGGAGGTTGGTGCAGGGACGGGGAGATACAGCATTGCCCTTGCAAAAGAAGGGCATGTTGTGGATGCAGTGGAGTTAACGACTCATAACCTGGAGATTATGAATTCCAAAGCGGACGGCATAGATAATATAAGAACTCACCAGGGAACAGCCCTTGACTTATCGGGATTTGCAGATGAAACATTTGACATGACGCTGGTATTGGGGCCAATGTATCATATGTACACAAAGACGGATAAGGAAAAGGTTTTGAGAGAGGCAATACGAGTTACAAAAAAGGGCGGATATATATTTGTGGCGTATTGTATGAATGAGGCAACCGTGATTCAGTTTACCTTCAAGATCGGAAAGATATGGGAATGCATCAATAACAATATGCTGACCGATGATTTCAGATGCCTGTCAGAGGAAAAGGATCTTTTCGAAATGGTGAGGCTGGAGGAGATCAATGAATTGAATTCCGGATTCAGTAACATTGAGAGAGTGAAAATAGTTGCAACTGACGGGGCAACAAATTACATGAGGGAATGCATTGATGAAATGGATGATGCTACATTTGATCTGTGGCTGAAGTATCATTTTGCCACATGTGAGCGTCAGGACCTGATCGGGGCGACAAACCATAGTTTGGACATTTTAAGAAAAAAGTAGAAACAGAACAGGAGCAAAATGACAGTATGAAGAACATCTTGATAATCGAGGACGATATTGACTTTGCGGAAATTGTCAGGGATATGCTGGAAGGATATGGCTATCAGGTCAGCATTGTCAATACCTGTGAGGCGGCATATGAAATATTGAAAACCAATCAGTTCCATTTAATTCTGATGGACATTAATCTGCCGGACGGAACCGGTTTTGAAGTCTGTAAGGAATTGCGTTCAGTATCCAGTGTTCCGGTTATTTTTGCAAGTGCGAGGACCGGTGAGGATGACAAAATAACCGGACTCGATATCGGCGGAGATGATTATCTGGCAAAACCGTACTCTCTGAAAGAACTGTTAGCCCGTGTGAACGCACTTATCCGAAGAACCTATGGTTCGGAAAGTGAGGAGCGGGTTTATCAGATTCATACAATACGGGTTGATGTTGCAAACAGGACGGTTCAAAAGAATGGAGCGGAGATAAAGCTGGCATTGAAGGAATTTGACCTGTTGGCATATTTGTGCGCACATCCCAACAAGGCGATCAGAAAGGAAGAGCTGCTGAGGGAAGTATGGGGGATATTTTCGGAGGCGGAGATTGCCACGGTGGCAGTGCATATCAGGTGGCTGCGGGAAAAGCTGGAGAACGACCCGTCGAACCCCACATTGATCAGGACTGTCTGGGGCGTGGGCTATGAATTTTGCACAGATAAAACTTAATTTGGATTTGTGAGATTCCGCGGAGCGGCATCATGGAGGTTTGCATGAAAAAACAGATAACTTCAGCTATATTCAGATTCATTCTTGTGTTTATAGTATTGAATGCCGCAGGTATGATGTGGCTGCTGCAGCACAATCGGAATAAGGGTTACGGGAATGAAGTGGTTTTATTGAATGAAATCGTACAGCTCACCACCGATGAGAGCGGTTATAATCCCGCTGCAAGAGAACTGAGCATTTTGCAGGATCAATTACAGGCCGGCAGCGGCATAGGCATAAACAGCAAGTACATGCAGATGTGTGTTGTATGTATGGTGCTGACTGTGGTATGGATTCTGGCTGTTTTTCTGTATGTATATCACAAAGTATTAAGACCTTTCGGAGAACTGGAAAGCTATGCCGGTGAGATTGCCAAGGGCAATCTGGAGGTTCGTCTGGAGTATGAGCGAACAAATTTTTTCGGTGCCTTCACCTGGGCGTTCGACCATATGAGGGAAGAGATTATCAAGGCAAAAAAATGCGAGGCTCAGGCAATTCAGGAGAACAAGACTGTGATTGCCGCACTTTCTCATGATATAAAGACACCCATTGCATCCATTCGTGCATACGCAGAAGGTCTGGAGGCGGGCCTGGATGACACTTATGAGAAACGCCAGCACTACGCACATGTCATTATGAAAAAATGTGACGAGGTAACGGGCCTTACCAACGATCTTGTACTTCATTCCCTATCGGAACTGGAGCGGATTGAGATTCGGGAGCAGAATCTTAATATTCAGGAAGTGCTTGAGGCCGTGATCAGGGACCTGGAGTATCCGAATATCGTGCTGTTGGAGCCTGTTCCCGAAGCCGTGCTTGCGGCGGACGAAAAACGTCTGGCACAGGTGCTGGAAAATCTTCTGAATAATGCTAGAAAATATGCTGCAGGAAGCAAAGTAACAGTGAGGGCCGAGATAAAGGATGAGCGGTATGAAATCAGTGTGAGAGATTACGGACAAGGCATCCTTCCGGAGGACATGCCCTTTATTCTGGACAAATTCTATCGCGGAAGGAATGTGGGGGACCAGCCCGGTTCCGGCCTCGGACTTTATATCACAAACTATCTGATGGAGCGGATGCATGGTGGACTGACGCTGACTAATCATGAGGATGGTTTGGAGGCCGTGGTGTGGTTTCCGCTCTTAAAGACTTCTTAATAATTCTTTTGTTATAAAAGGGATATAAATCTATAAGAACAGGAGAAATGTTATGAAGTCTTTGTTTTTAAAAGCAACAGATCTTTGTAAAAGCTATGCCAGCAACGGAGTGCAGAATCATGTACTTAACATGGTGAACACTGAAATCTACGAGGGGGATTTCACGGTGATCATGGGTTCATCCGGAGCCGGAAAATCCACCCTGCTTTATGCACTCAGCGGCATGGATCTGCCCACCAGCGGCAAGGTCATATACAAAGGCAGGGAGATCAATCAACTGAAGGAGAAGGAGATGGCCGCTCTGCGCAGTCAGGAATTCGGCTTTGTCTTTCAACAGACCCACCTTGTGTCTAACCTTACCTTGATGGAAAATGTAACAGTAACAGGATATCAGGGCAAGAAAAGATCCTCAGCAGAGGTCAGACAGCGCGCCAAAGAACTGCTGACACAGATGCATGTGGAGCAGGCGGCGGACCGCCTGCCGTGTCAGGTCTCCGGCGGGGAGGCGCAGCGGGCGGCAATCGCAAGAGCTTTGATCAATGACCCCGGAATTATTTTCGCGGACGAACCCACGGGCGCCCTGAATAAGCGAAATACGGAGGAGGTATTGAATTTACTGACGGAAATTCATCAGAAGGGGCAGAGTATACTGATGGTCACTCATGATATCAGGGCGGCTGTCAGAGCGAGTCGCCTGCTGTACCTGGAGGATGGGAAAATTATCGGAGAAATGCCCCTGCCGCCTTATCAAAAGGAAGAGGAAAAAAGCCGCGAACGGCAGGTGGATGCCTGGCTGACCTCCAATGAATGGTAAGGGGGGTGGCAGTATGAATTATTATACTTTGATCAAAGCGAATTTCAGAAGCAAGAAGGGCACCTTTATCGGTGTGGGAATATTGATCTTTATTATCACAGTCTGCATGTGCGCGGTCATCAATGTCTTTGTAAACGCAAGCGATTTTGAGGAGCGGGAACTTGAAAGGATCGGATATGGAGATATTACTTATTGGGTGAGGGATTCCGTTGATATCGAAGGGCTTAAAGCTCAGGTTGAGGCGCTGGTGGATGTGGAGAAGGCAGAGCTGCAGCCGATGCTGTTCGTTACATCCAGTGTGAACGGAATCAAAAGCAACAGTTCCGCATTTGGAATTGCCTGGGAAGAGGGAGCGCATGCCTTTTATATCTATGAGGATGATCTGAGCGGAATAAATGCATATCCTGCCGCGCCCCAAGAAGGAGAGGTTTATGTCCCGCCTTCGTTTCAATCCCTGTTTAATGCCCAAATCGGAGACAATGTAGACATTCTCATTACCGGGGATGCGGATGTAAGACACTATCGAATCAAAGGTTATCTGGAAGACCCGGTAGCCGGAAGCTCCATAATGGGATTTAAAAGTATTCTTTTTAACGAGAATGACATAAATGACCTGAAGGGTGCGTACGAACATGCAGAAGGTGCGGCATTGGGAGTGAGCATATATGCTTTTCACATTACCGGAAAGGATACCGGTGTGCTTTCAGTAGGTGATTTACAGAGAGCGCTGAATGAGCGGACAGATTTAATGCAATATACCATCGCTGCTTATCAAAAAACGGCGATTGCCGGCTTTATGCTGATGTTCCAGGGGATCATATCCGGTATTCTCTTAGTGTTTGTGCTGGTCCTTTTGATTGTTGCCCTGATCGTGATCGGGCGCAGTATTACCGGTACGATTGAAGAAGACTATGTGGATATGGGTATTTTGAAAGCGGTAGGGTATACGAAGGGAGATTTGCGGAGGGTACAGATCCTGCAGTATGTTATCCTTATTCTGGCCGGAATGTTAACGGGACTCCCTGTATCTGTCTTTGTGGCGAAGGCGGTGAATCGTCTGATGATAGTCATAAACGGCGTTATGATAACCGACAGACTTCCATGGCTGTATAGTCTTGCTGCACTCGGATCGGTGCTGTTCATTTTTGCTGTATTTATCGCTGTGGGAACCGTCAGAATCGGGCATATCACACCGATCCGCGCTATCAGAGGCGGGGCAGATGACGTGTATTTTAAAGATCGGTTTGCTGTGGCGATTCATCAAAAGGGGCTGGGCTTCTGGCTGGCGCTGAGACAGCTGCTCTCCGGGAAAAAGCAGTATATCAGCGCCTGTCTGGTGGCTGCTCTTCTGGTCTTCTTCTTATCTATTATGGGAAGGCTTGGCGCATGGATAGGGGAGGACGGTAAAGGTCTTATGACCGCCTTAAATGTATCCGATTATGATTTGGATGTTTTGTACTCAGAGAACGGTATACAGGAGAAAGCGGAGGAAAAAATGATTGCCGAAGCGGGCATTGTCGACAGTTATACCATGCGGGGGACAAAGGGCACCATCAATAATATGGAATATATCATGTACAGTATTTCAAAGCCGGAATACTATCATATACTGGAGGGGCGTACCTGTAAGTATGCAAATGAGATTGTGATAACGGAATTTGTTGCGAAGGACCTGGGAGTAAAGATCGGCGATACGGTGCAGGTGACTTATCAGGGTAATACAGGTGATTTTCTGATAAGCGGTATTTATCAATGTCCCAATGATGTGGGAGCAAATTTCGGCATGAATATGGATGGCTATACAAGTATCGGCGGCCGCAGGGATGGAGACAATGCAAATAAATACGGAATTTCTGTCTGCTATATTTTTGAAGACGATACGAAGACCGAAGAAATTGCGGACTGGCTGAAGGAAACCTACGGAGAGGATGTTTTGGTGGATGAGAACAGTTGGAGCGGTCTTGAAAATGTGCTGGATGTGATATCAGCAATGAATGTATCAGAGTATGTGGTATCCATATTCTTTATCATTGTTGTGGCCTTTATGACCGGACACAGAATATTATATCGGGAAAAGAGAGATCTGGGAATCTACAAATCCCTTGGTTTTTCATCCGGAATGCTCCGCAATTCCTTTGCGCTGAGATTTGCGATCATAACCGCGATGGGGTCAATGCTGGGAGTCATAGGGAGTGCGATTTTCACCGACCCGCTGGCTTCCGCCGTTTTGAAAATTGCCGGAATAAGCAGGATCACCTCACACCTGGACCCGGTTTCCATGATGCTTCCCGCAGTTGTTGTAACCGCATTGTTTTATGGGTTTGCCTGGCTGATGGCCGGCAGGATCAGGAAGACCGGAGCGGAAATACTGATCGTAGAGTAACACTTTTTTTACATTTCTTCCTTTTGCGATTACAAAAAATATTTGCCCGCATAATGCCATTGCGGTATAATGTTCACGAGAGCAATGAGCAGTGCGAAAAAGGGCAGACGAAAAGCTGTGCTATGCTCGCATAGAAACAGCTTTTCGTCTGCCTTTTAACCATATAGAAACCGCGTCGCAAGACGCATGCAAAAGTGCAACTACGTTGCACATTTTATAGGGCGAATGCCCGTGAATGAGGGAAATCTCTGATTTCCCGAATGCAGCACTGCGAAGGGAGTGATACGAATGGAGAAACGCGTTACTGGAATATACTTTACGATACTGTTAATAGGAATTATATATGCTGTTGTTGCCGCATTTTCAATCCGCAATCGGATAAATATCGGAATCGGGGAAAAAGAAGTTGTTATATGGGATGACAGCATGGAGATGACCCATGAGGGCAGCACCTATTGCTACAGGCGGATTTTGCCTTCGGAAAACACGAGTGAGAAGGTAATCATATACAATACCGTGCATATGAATCTGGAAGTACTCATTGACGGGGAACTAGTGTATGAACTGAAGCGAGGGGAGGACAGTACGATTAAGACTACGGGCTTTTGCTGGAATACGATCTTGCTGACGGAGGAGGATGAGGGCAGGGAGATTGTATTTCTGGTAACGCCGGTTTACAGTGACAGTACACCGAAGGGAAGCTTTTTCTATGGATCTTATCGGGAAATCGAACGCAAAATTCTGGCTGAACGGTTTTTACGGCTTGCTTTGTCCGGGGCAATTGCACTGGCGGGTATTGCCATGCTGTTTTATGGGCTTTTGGTGGTAAAGAAGGCACAGGATTCCGAAGCCATTATTCAATTTGCAATATTTGCCACGATGCTGGGTGTCTGGTCTGCCATTGAGACACAGATACCGGATTGGATATTCCCGTGCAGTATGATGATTGTAGTTGTATCGCACCTGATGCTGATGACCCTGCCGATTCCGTTTATGCTGTTTCTGCGTCACATGTACCATAATGGGGAAAGCAAACTGTGGAGCATTTGCTGCTATATTAACTGTGCAGTAATTGCTGTGAGGGTCATTCTGCAGATAACGGGAATGTATGATCTTCGGGAAACCTTGCTGTTGACACATATCTGTCTCCTGCTGTGTGTGGTAGTTGTTGTGGCAATGACTATCCGTGAAATTGCATTGCACGGGCTTGCCGGGCAGGTAAAGATCAACAGCATCTGCGTGCTGGTCATTTTAATAAGTACCATACTGGAGCTGGCGATTTACCGTTTTGGTAATATGAGCACACCGCTGGGCAGCATGGGATTTTTGTTCTACATATCAGTGATGGGAATTGTAAATGTACGGAGAACCCGTAAATTGATGGAACAGGCAAGAGAAAGTGCACTTTATCGTAAGCTTGCTTATACTGACGAGCTGACAGGGCTTTCCAACCGTACTGCTTTCAGGGAGGACCTGGAAAAGCGCATGGAGCCGGACAGAGCAGCAGGAAGGGAAACCATATTGCCGACCGTTGTTTTCATGTTTGATCTGAATGATTTAAAGAAATGTAACGACACCTACGGCCATGACTTTGGTGACCGGTATATTAAAATGGCAGCGGATGTCTTAAAGAAACTTTTTGCACAGGATGGCCAGTGTTACCGCATCGGCGGAGACGAATTCTGCGCCTGGGCGCCATATATTTCTCAGGACAAGATCGATGAAAAACTGTTATTGCTGGAGAAGGAAATCCGGGAGCTGAACAACAAGGGATTTGTTGTGACAGTCAGTGTTGCCGTGGGATATGCAATCTATGCGGAGAATGAGGATGGCGGCGGCCTGTACAGCACAATGAAACGGGCTGATGCTATGATGTACGAAAGGAAGCAGGCGTACAAGAGTGCATTAGCGCAAAATTAACCTTTTGACAAAATGCAAAAAAGCAATTATAATAAAGCAGTCGAGTAGCGAAGAGCGTAAATCCAGATAGCGGGTTTACGCTTTTTTGTTTGGTGAAATGACGAAATATGGTTATGGCAGCTTTCCGGAAAAGTATCCTGAGAACCCGCACAGAACACCATTTTGAGCGTAGTGTTACAGCAGGCTTCTCAAAAAAAGGAGGAAAATTGAACAAAGAGGCAACAGGAAACAAAATGGGAACCGAAGCGGTTTCCGGAGTTATGCTGAAAATGGGAATACCGATCATTCTGTCAATGGTATTGCAGGCCTGCTACAACATTGTGGACAGCATGTTTGTGGCAAGAATTCCGGATTCCGGCGGCATCACAAATATGGGTGAGTATGCGGTAAACGCACTGACCCTGGCGTTTCCCGTGCAAATGCTGATCGTAGCGTTTGGCGTTGGGTCAGGTGTGGGTGTCAATGTACTGCTTTCAAAAAGTCTGGGACAGCGGGATGAGGAAAAGGTTGCAAGGACAGCGGGAAACGGAGTATTTCTGGCCCTTATTATCTATGCGGCATTCTTATTGTTTGGTCTGACCGGCGTAAGAGTTTATATCGGAAGTCAGACAAAGGACGAAGTGGTCTTTGCGATGGGCAGCACATATCTTTCTATTTGTTCGATGGCTTCCTTCGGCATTGTAATGTTTTCCATTTATGAAAAACTACTGCAGTCAACGGGGAAAACCGTGTATTCCACGATCGCCCAGGTGGCGGGAGCCATTGTGAATATTGTTCTTGATCCCATTATGATTTTCGGATATTTCGGGCTGCCCGCCATGGGGATCAGCGGCGCGGCATATGCCACCGTGATAGGGCAGATAGTATCCATGCTGACAGCAATGTATTTCCATTATAAGAAAAATGCGGAGGTAAGATCAGGCTGGAGGTATCTGAAGCCGCACAGCGACCTGATAAAGGAAATCTGTGCAATCGGCCTTCCTGCGATTATAATGCAGGCGTTGATGTCATTTATGACATATGGAGTGAATATTATCTTTGGAACCGTTTCACAGGCGGCAGTAACGGCGTATGGCATCTTTTATAAAATTCAGCAGTTCATTTTCTTTGCCGGGTTTGGCCTTCGCGATGCTATTACTCCTATCGTATCATTCAATTATGGAATGGGGGATAAGAAGCGCGTAAAGCAGGGTATTTTTTACGGCATACTGTATACAGAGATTATTATGCTGGCCGGTTTGATCGGGCTGGAGATATTCGCAAGGCCTTTGATTGGGTTATTCGCCATGTCTGAGGCAACGGAAGAACTGTGCATTCTGGCTACGAGGATCATTGCCGCAGGTTTTCTGTTTGCGGGAGGGAATATCGCGGTGCAGGGTGTGTTTGAGGCTTTGGGCCGGGGGCTGGATTCGCTGATCATTTCCCTGCTCAGGCTGTGTGTGGTCGTGCTGCCGCTTGCATGGCTGTTTGCAAGGCTTGAAAACGCGGTCTTTATGATATGGTGGGCATTCCCGATTGCGGAGCTTGCAGCGCTTGTGGCTGCAGTTGCGCTTATGTTCCGGGCAGACAATAAAATAATAAAGCCAATGAAGGAAACTTAGGTCAATTGTGGTGCCTGAAGACAGCAATCTGCACAAGCGCATTCCTCGTAAAAATTGTGAAAAATGTCCGTTGATTTGTAAAAATTCAGGCAGTAAAATATCATTCGTAAATTAAAGAGCAATGAACGACACATGTGGCGCACCGCGCGTAAATCTGATTACGGTACGGATGCTGCACGTGTCTTTTTTTGCGCAAAAAAGGAGGAATCAGGAGGAATTATGGAAAACAATCAATATTTTGGTACGGAAAAGGTGGGAAAGCTGCTTGCACAGTTTGCAATACCCTGCATCTTTTCACTAATTATCTCATGTCTTTACAACATTGTAGACCAGATCTTTGTGGGCAATGGTATCGGTTATCTGGGCAATGCCGCAACCGGTGTTATTTTCCCCATTACCGTGGTGGGCTGGGGAATGTCGCTGTTTTTCGGCGACGGCGCAGCGGCATCGCTGAGTGTGTCCCTGGGGCGCAATGAAACGGAAACAATTCACAGGTCAGTGGGAAATGCCGCTCTGTGTTCCTTTCTTTCCGGCGTGGTCATTATTGCAGTCAGCTATCTCTGCGGAGACAGTCTGCTGCGGCTGATCGGCGCAACGGATGCAAACCTCACCATGGCCCATGACTACGGATTTATCATTTATGCAATGATGCCCCTTGCCATGGTGCAGAATACGCTGGCATCCATTATCCGTGCGGATGGAAGTCCCCGCTATGCCATGGGAGCCATGCTGGTGGGAGCGGTGATCAACATCATCGGCGATCCCGTGGCAATTTTTGTGCTGGACATGGGAATCAAGGGTGCCGCATACGCCACGATTCTGGGCCAGTTTGTAAGCTTTCTCATCTGCGCTGCTTATCTGTTGAAAAGTAAAACGTTTCATATCTCGGCAGGCAGTTTTCGGTTGGATTTTGTGATATTAAAGAGAACTATGGCATTGGGGACATCGAGTCTTTTGACACAGCTGTCCATTGTGGTGATCACCGTAGTAAATAATATCCTGCTGGTGCGTTACGGCGCCGAATCCGTATATGGTGCGGATATTCCGCTTGCGGCATTTGTTGTCATTATGAAGCTGTTCCAGATTGTGCTGAATATCGCCATCGGTATTGCCGCCGGCGCACAGCCGATCGTGGGTTATAATTATGGGGCAGGAAAATATGAACGAGTGAAATCGCTGTTGAAACTGGTTGTTTCATGGACGTTTGTCGTCTGCCTGGTCTGCACGGTGCTGTTTGAGACAATTCCCCAGGTGTTCATTCGTATGTTTGGGGCGGATGGAGAGCTTTACACCCTGTTTGCAGTGGGATGTCTGCGGATTTACCTGTCGCTGATCATCTTCACCTGTGTACAGAAGGTATGTGCGATTTTTCTGCAGTCAATCGGTCATGCCAAAGCCGCAGCGCCTCTTTCCGTACTGCGCGATGTGTTTCTGATCGTGCTTTCATTGATCGTACCGATATTCCTTGGAGTGACCGGCATTTTCTGGGCGGCTCCCGCGGCGGATATCCTTGCAATCGCGATTACGGCGGTAGTTATGGCAAAACTTTGGAAGGAACTCAGTGCGGCGGAAGGGAGCAGGGTTTCCGAAAGTGTCTTGCCCGCATATCCCACAAAGAGCGGCGTGGTGATCACGGTGTCCCGCGAGCATGGCTCTGCGGGAAAGCGAATCGGACAGCTGGTTGCGGAGAAACTGGGGATTCCGTGCTATTACAAGGAAATGATCGCAGTTGCGGCACATGAAAGCGGACTGACACAGGAGTTTATCTCCAATCTGAACTCCGATGAAAATGCAGTGATGCGTGATCTGTACCTGGGAAGCAATGTGGTTCAGGAGGCGATCACGGCTCAGGACCGGGCAATACGCAAGCTTGCGGACGCAGGCTCCTGTGTTATTGTGGGCCGTTCGGCGGATTATGTTTTGAGAAATCATAAAAATATTGTGCGGATTTTCATTACGGCGCCGAAGACATACCGTATCAGGAAAGTGATGGAGATGTACGGGGACACTCAGGAACAGGCGGAAAAGAGCATTGAGCGTTCTGATGCGGCCCGAAAGGCGTATTATGAGAGTATTACCAATAAGAGGTGGGGAGACTCTCACAGCTATGAGCTTTGCGTTGACAGTTCCATCGGGGTGGATGAGACAGCAAATTTGATTTTTTCCTATGTTAAGACAACTGCATCAGCACAAGGCTGAAAGAATAACGGATAACGTCGGTGCAGCTCAATTTTTATTATATTTTAAACATGTCATACAGGTGGCGTGTTTGTTATGGTATAATGATTCTGCTGACGCAGAATTCAAGCCAGCTTATGCTGTCTTGCCGCCACTTACGTGGCGCATTATACCGACGGCCATGGCTTGAAAATCAAATGTCCGCTATGCGGCCGCTTGATTTTCTGCGCACATGGTATAATACACTCAAGAATCCAGCTGCCGCGCTTTGCGCTCAAAGATTCTTTCGTTACCATGTCAGGTGAAATCAAATGCTCACTGCGTTCGCGCTTGATTTCCTGCTGACATGGTATAATGTCCGCAAAGGGCAGAGACTTGCTGTAATCATAAAGGAGAAAAATATGAGATACACATGGATTGACGACTATTTGTTGAGCAAACCGGGAGTGACGAAAGATCTGCAGAAAGACTGGAACTGGATCCGCTATAAGATCGGGGATAAGATGTTTGCCGCAGTCTGCCTGGGAGAAAATGATGAACCATATTACATTACGCTGAAACTGGAGCCGGACGAAGGGCATTTCCTGCGGCAGCAGTATGAGGACATTATTCCGGGTTTTTACATGAACAAGATACACTGGAATTCGGTGAAACCGGACGGAGCAGTGCCGGACGATCTGCTGAAGGACCTGCTGGACAAATCACGCCTGCTTGTGCTTGGCGGCTTCAGCAGGAAGAAGCAGAAAGAGATTTTAGAGGCAGGAGAGAAGAATGGAACAGCGTGAAGAATTGGAAAAAATTGCAGCAGCCCTTGGTTTGGGAGAACTGCTTGAAAGCCCGGAGAAAATCCATGGCGGATTGCTGCACAAAATGTATCGTGTAGTAACTTCACAGGGAACATATGCAGTGAAAGTATTGAATAGTGAAATCATGAAAAGACCGTCTGCCCTGCGGAATATGATCTGTTCTGAAAAAATTGCGGCGAATTTCAGCCGTGAGATTCCGGCGGTGGTTTCTCTGGAGATTAAGGGAAATCAAGTTCAGGAGCTGGACGGAAAATATTATATGATATTCCCATGGGCAGAGGGAACTTCCGTGTTTTTTCCGGAAATAGCGGAAGAGCACTGCCGGACCATAGGGGATATACTGGGGAGGATGCATGGGTTAAATGTGAGCGGTGAAGGGGTACTTCCGGAGGAAGACCGCCCGGAGATGTATGACTGGGAGAAATATCTGAGGCTGGGGTCACAAAAGGGACTGCAGGATACAGAGTGGTGCGTCGGATACAGGAAGGCGGCCGGAGACATTCAGACATGGAATAAAGCAGCCTGTGACGCAGAGGAGAGCCTTGGGGCCAATATGGTCATCAGCCACAGAGACCTGGATCCTAAAAATGTGCTGTGGAATGGGATGACCCCCTGTATTATTGACTGGGAAGCCGCAGGATATGTGAACCCCTTTCAGGAGTTCCTGGAAGTGGTCAATTACTGGACCGGTGACGGGAAGGGGGGGATCAGGCAGGAATATTTTGGCGCAATGACGTCAGCTTATCAAAAACACATGAGCCTGGAACAGGCTGACTGGGACAGCGTGTTTGCAGGAAGCTTTGCGGGGATGCTTGGGTGGCTGGATTACAATCTGAAACGCGCGCTGGGACTGGAGGCGGCAGATGCCGAAGAAATCCGGCTGGGCGGACAACAGGTGGTCAGTACCATAAAAGATCTGTATGACTGGCAGATTAAGTCTGGCATGCTGAAGGAATGGTTGAGAAGGAGATTGCAATGAAAAATATAACTTTTGAAAAAGCGAAAACATTTATGTATAGAAATGCCAGACCACTTGATCTGGCACGTTTTCAATATCATTTTGAAAATGGCAGTAAAGAAGCGGTTATGAATGTATTATCTTACTACCAGAACGAAGATGGCGGTTTTGGCCATGCGGTTGAAGCAGATTGCTGGAATCCAAATTCCATACCTTTACATTCCGGTGCGGCAGGCGACATTATAAGAGAAATTGATTTTGAAGATGCGAAGCATCCGGTCATTCAAGGACTCTTGAAATGGTATGCAGCGGGAGAGCATTTTAACGGTAAATGCTGGGCAATAACAGTAGAAAGCAATAATGATTACCCTCACGCTCCCTGGTGGCATACGGAGAGCGTCAGCAGTTGCCACACTGACTATAACGGAACAGCTCAAATTGCAGGTTTTATTGCTCGCTACGCAGAGAAAGATAGTGAGTGTTTTAAGCTTGGAGTCAAGGTTGCCAATGAAGCTATTTCGGCTCTTTCGCCTGATGGGATATCGGATAAGCACACCTGTGCCTGCTATATGCGGATGGCGGAGCTTTTTGAAAAAGGAAAAGTAACGGAGTATATTTCCTTTGGTGAACTTAAGGAAAAATTACACAAGTCCATAAATCAACTCATCGATACTGATATATCGAAATGGAGCGGTTATGTGTGTAAGCCTTCTTGTTTTATCGATTCAAAAGAAAGCGAGTATTATTCGGCGAACAAAGCTATTGCCGATTATGAATGTGAGCATATAATCAAGACTCAACTTGCGGACGGTTCCTGGGAAATTCCGTGGCAATGGGAGAACTATCATGATGAATGGGTGATCAGTAAAAATTGGTGGAAAGGTCAGGTCATTATTGAAAATCTTCTTTATCTGAAAGGTTTTGGAGACTGAGATCATACATCCATGACTGCCGCAGCATTACGCACTCGGGATTTTCCCTCAGACAGTCCTCTGCAGCTTTCCTTTTCTCCCTGCCGTACAGATTGGCTGGCACTGCGTGCCAAAATTGTTGTTGAAATTCATTTGCTGCTATGTTATATTGAACATAGGAAAAGCACCCACTCCAAAGTGGATGCTCCCGATTGGTGATTTGTCCCTAAGGACACCGCCTCTCTGTGGCTCAGACAGAGGGGCATTTTTTATTTCTTCTTGTTATTCCTATCTCTGGTGAGAAAGGCAAGAAACGCAATAAGCAGGCTGCCAAAGGTTGCCAGCAAAGTTAATATCCCGATGAAAATCGAGATAATCTCAAACGCCGTCATATTACGCACCTCCCCTCCTATGTACTTCTGACACATAAGTGTCAGTGTACCGGCTCGGGAGGCTACCACCCTGTCATGGGTACTCTCCTAATGATTTATCATCACACAAAAATCATATCATAAAAGTTACAAAAATTCAATGAAATTTATTTTCATAGAATTAAAACTTTTCTAATACAAATTTTTCTATCTCCTGATAAAGTTTATCCCAATCCACCCTGGAGAAATCTGTCGTATCCAAAGTAATCGCCGGACCGCCTATACAGAAACTGTCCATCTCCCTTGCCCGGATTCCCGCAATATATTGCTCCAGGGTAATGGTCGGACTGGGGGCTGCGCCTTCCTCCCTGGAATAATGGCTGTTGGTCACATGGCCGGGATGCCTTGACGGGCTATTCTCACGCTGAACAAAACGCTCATAGATACGGGCATAATCCCCCGTCAGGCGCAGAGTCAGCGTCCGATATCCATAGCGTTCCAGCAGCCTCACCAGACCCGGCCCGGAAGCCGCCTCAAAATTATTTTCCAGAATAAAGGACCTGCCGCACTGCATCATCTGTTCCGCCAGATAATATAACACCTCCGTGCTCGCTACGCCCAGTCTTACCTTTTCCTCCCTGGATGCAAAACCGATAGTGTCAAAAAGTTCCTCCTTGATCCGATCCTTGGAAAACCACGGAAGGCCCAGATCTGTGGAGAGTTTCTCCGCCAGCATACTCTTGCCTGAAGCCGGAATCCCTGTCACCAGAATTACAAAGTCATTGTTCTTCATATTCTCTCCGATTTCTCCAATACAGCCTCTACACAGTTCTCCACAAACTGATCCGCCTGGGCTTCAGTCAGATATTGATACTCCCTCTCGATATCTTCCCTGCCGCCCCGGTAAAAGCCGATAATATATTCCCGCCGGTTCTCAAAGGCATCCTCCGCAAAAATATCCATATAAGTGTTGATAAAGCCCACAGCATTTTCATATATCTGAAAGGCTCTGAAGTCGGGATGCTTTTTCAGATACAAAAAGTCCAGATCATACCAGTCCTTTTTCAGCATCCACAGCAGCTTGTAAGAATCCGCCGCATAGGCCTCCGGGTATCTGGCAATGCTGGGTTTATATATATGGGCAGCCCATTCAAGATCCGTCAGCAGGTGGGTGAGGTATCCCAGGTAAAAGGAGTATTGTTCCTGACTGTAGTCCGCTCTCTTTTCTGCCGTGAAATATTGCCTCAGATAATTCTCCACATCTATTTCAGATGTTCCATCCTCCAGCTGGGTCTTAAAATGAGACACTTTTGTGGGCGGTGCATAGACCGTCCAGTCTGCATTGGGTACGCCGCTGTCCGGGGCGATGTTTCCCACGATAAACTCCGTCTCTCTAATCCCCTCAATGCGCTCCAACAGCTTGTCCGCCACCCGCAAATGCACCATCCATGAAGCCATGACCCTTTCCTCCTTATCCGGTTAATTACTGAAAGTATTGATATGTTTTACTCTTTCCCCACAACCTTGTAAATATCCTGCCGCATTTTCTCCTCAAAATACGCCTTCAATTCCAGATTCTTGTCCCACTTGTCCTGTGGGTAAGCGCCATAACGCCGCTTTACATCTGCCATGCGCTCCTCCATGTCCACCACAGTAATTCCCGCCAGGCTGTCGCAGACCTGAATCAGTCTGTCATAGTCATCATACTGCAATTCTTCCAGCAGGCATCGAAGTTCTTCCTGCTGTTCTATGGAAATATCCCGGTTGCCTACATAGTCCTCCAGCTTCTGGATGGTGAAAGAATGGCTGAGACAGATTCGGGCCGCCTCATCATACCCAAGCTCTGTCATATAGTGGTATCCGTCATAAATATGCCCCATATGTTTGACTCCGAATTTGCGGCCTATATCATGAAGCAGGCCCAGCACATAGGCTTTATCCGGGTCCATATCCCCGCAGGCTGCGGCAATCCGCTCTGCACACCTGGCCGCCACCCTGCTGTGGTCCGCCCATGGGCCGGGATTGCATAATTCAGCATCTATCAGCAATTCCTCCGCTTTTTCTCTTGTCGGTATCATCTTCTTTTCCTCCTGTTAAAAAATTTTGAACCTATTTCTGCCCGATCGGCAATGCCACACCCGTCACTCGCAGCAGTAGCAATGCGCCGTTGTGCCAATCTCCGGTGTCTGCCCCTGCCGGATCAGTTCCTGCAGATATTTTCGAACTTCCTGCTCCCGTGATTTGATCCGCATCTCCAGCTCACCGTCCACATCGTACAAATACCGCAGCAGTTCCTCCGGGTGCCCGATCCGCAGACTGTTATGAAATGTCATCCGCGATACACTGCCAAACTCTTCGGAAAAAAGTCTCTCCATACGGGACGTGAAAGCCTGCTTCCGTTCCTCATATGGTTTTAATACGCTCCTTCCCAGCACGGGCTCCAATATCCGGTTTACATCCGGAACAGAGACCTGGGAGGTGAAGGTGGACACCAGCCTGCCACCCTTCGCCAGTCCACGGTGCAGCTTTCTCAGCAGTTTCTCCTGTTCTCGGATATAGCTCCAGAGATGCCCTGCCAGAATCAAGTCATACCCTGCCGCCCGACATTCCCATTCTTCCGCATCCTCGCACAGAAAGTAAAACGCCGTTCCCTCCGCCAGTTCCCTGCGGCGCTTCAGATAAATTCCGTGCAGAAACTGTAATCCATCCGTCTCCTTGTCCAACATGGTAATCTGACAGTCTTCGGGAATCCTCTTCCAGCTGCTGTGCCAGACATTCCCATGGCCGCAGCCCACATCCAGCACACGCATCCCGGGCTTCAGGGGCAGCCGGTCAAACAGCCATTCATGCCACCTCTGTCTGTTGGTCGCGTAGCGCTCATACAGACCATAGCGAAAATTGGCCTGTTGATTTCTGGTTACAAGCTGCATGATCTCCACAAAGCGGGATACGGGCAGTTGTCCATCCTGACAGTGCCGCTCCGCCTGACTGATAACTGTCAGAATACGATCCAGGCGGTTCCGCTCTTCCAGAACCAGATTCCTCTGACGGGCCAGCAGCTCGCTCACCGACAGCTCTTCCCCCTGCTGCAATGCATGCTGAATCTCTTCCAGGGACAATCCCACATGTTTCAGCATCAGTATCTCCTGAAGCCTTACGATGGCGCTGTCGTCATACAGGCGATACCCCTCGGCTGACCGTTCCCTGGGCCGCAATATGCCTTTTTCCTCATAAAATCGGATTGTCCGGGCGGACACCCCCGCCCACCGGGCCAGTTCGCCCGCTGTATATTTTTTCTCCATATCCTGTCCCTGCCTGCATATCCCGGGCTGTCCCGCCATGCTGATTCACTATGCCTGTACTTATAGTATAGGGGTTTACGTTACGTCAATGTCAAGTAATTTGTTGGCGGCGTAAATTTACTGTAGGATTTTAACGGGCAGAGATACCCTTCGTGATATG
>CAMWJV010000041.1 GCA_947174665.1 uncultured Lachnospiraceae bacterium | reverse complement strand
GTATCATTATACTGGCTGCAGATGTAGCAGGAGGCTTCTTTTTCACGAACCCAGACACCGATGGCATTGCTGCTTTCCGTGCGTTTTCCGAGTTTCCCCATCAGAGAGCTTTTTCCCGGTTTAAAGCCTGTAAACTGCTTTTTCATCTCTCCGAGCATCCGCTGGTAGTGTGTCTTTAAGATCCAGGCATTGCCAAGAGTGTTGCCGTAGTCGAACATTTTCTGGAAATGAAGACGACAGAAACCGGCTTTGTCCGTCATATCACGAATGTCTGCTTCCATGTAGGACGCGCTGCTGCCCAGCACAAAATCCAGCAGGTCGCGTTCAATGCTCCGCTCGATAAAGCAGAAAGGGCACTCGTCATTGGCGTCTATGGCGTCGTTTAAGGGAATGGTGTATAACTGTTCTTTCATGTGGATACCTCTCTTTTTACATAATTGCTACTTTTTTGTAACAACTTGGCAACTAAAATTAAGATTTCTTAAGTTGTCAGAAGCTTGCTTTATGGTTATTATATAGTTAGCACAACAAATAAGCAAGCGGTGTAACGCATAACGATAGATTCGACGAAAGATGTGATGGACTTTGATATTCAGCAGTATAGAATTCCTGCTTCTATTTCTGCCTGTTTTTTTGATTTTCTATTGGCTGTCTCCCGATAAGATAAAAAATGTGGTGCTTCTCGCAGGAAGCCTTATTTTTTACACTTTCGGAGAGCCAAAATATCTGGTGCTGCTCATGGTTTCCGTGCTGGCAAATTATTTTACGGGACTTTGCCTGGAGCAGATGCCGAGACAGAAGGGGAAGCAGAATAAGAGAAAGAAAATAAAATATGACAGAAAACGTAAAAGAATTTTTATCACAGCGGTTGTGATCAATATAGGAGTGCTGGCAGTCTGCAAGGTGGTGTTCGACGAGAACGCACTTCCTCTTGGCATCAGCTTTTATACATTTCAGATTCTCTCTTACCTGATTGATGTATATAAGGGAGAGCAGAGAAGGGAGACATCTTTCGTCTGCTTTGCCACCTATGTCACCATGTTCCCGCAGTTGGTATCAGGACCTATCGTCAGCTACGGAGAGGTGCGGGAGCATCTTTATAAGCGGGAGTTCAACGCAGAGAAGCTGCAGGAAGGATTAAAAGTATTTACCCTGGGGCTGGCATCAAAGGTTCTTCTGGCAGACCGGCTGGGGCTTCTGTGGCGGGAGGTGCAGGTGACGGGCTTTGAGAGCATATCTACGCCTCTGGCCTGGCTGGCGGCTGCAGCCTACTCCATGAAGATTTATTTTGACTTTTACGGCTATTCACTTATGGCAGTGGGTTTGGGCAGGATGCTGGGCTTTGAACTGCCGGAGAATTTCAGAACACCATATATGTCGGGCTCTGTAAGAGAGTTTTACCGCAGATGGCATATTACGCTGGGCAGATGGTTTTGCAGGTATATTTACATCCCTTTGGGCGGCAACCGGAAGGGTGAATTACGGACAGTGCTTAATCTGCTGGCGGTCTGGGGGCTGACGGCAATCTGGCATGGAAGTACGGAAAATTTCCTGATATGGGGGATGCTGTTATGGCTGCTGATCGTGTTTGAAAGGCAGCTGGAAGCCCTGGGGGCAGGAAAGATACTGAAAAAAGGACCTCTGCGAGTAATTCCGCACCTATACCTGTGGGCAGTCATTCCGGTGACCTGGATCTGTTTTGCGGTGACGGATATATCCCAGCTCCATATCTATCTGGGCAGGATGTTTGGCACGACGGAGGGCATAAGAATCAGCGCAAGAGACTGGATCAGGGCTCTGCAGACTTACTGGTATCTGTTCGGCATCGGCGCTCTTGCGTGTACGCCTGTACTGCACAGGCTGTTTCGTAAATGGAAGGACAGCGTGGCGGGCACCCTTATTTTGGTGGCGCTCTTCTGGGTGTGCGTGTGGCGGCTTCAGGTGGAGGGTAACAATCCTTTCATGTATTTCAGGTTGTTTTAGGAGAGACGAGTGATAAAGTGAAGTGGTTAAAAAATTGTTATTATTTGATATTGCTGGTGACGGTGGGAATTGTCTATTTAAGTACGGTGGACCGGTGGAAGGTCTATGCTCAGGTCATTGAGCAGGTGAAGGAGTTCTGTCTGGGGGATGTGGAGCAGGAGAATCAGAAAAAAAACGCGGATGATTCTGGGCCGGGGCAGGATGTGGTGGAACCCGGGGACATTGCGGATGGCAGCGGAAACCTGGCTTCTGCAGCGTTCGGTACTGCTGATGACGGACAGGGACAGAACATGGCAGACGCCGAAAACGGGCAAGGGCAGGATGTGGCCAATACCGGAGCGGGAACGGCGGAGGGAGCCGGGGCAGAAGAACAGCCGATAACACGCCCGACAGAACCGGGCGCACCGCTGGAACCGGCCGTACCGACAGAACCGGGCGCACCGCTGGAACCGGCCGTACCGACAGAACCGGGCGTACCGCCGGACCCGGGCACACCAACGGAACCTGTGTTTGTGACGGTGGAGGATGAGTATTTTGCCGATGCCGTGTTCATTGGGGATTCCAGAACTGTAGGGATGTGCGAGTATGGTGGACTGGAGGAGATTTCCACTTTTTACGCTTCCACCGGTCTCACGGTGTACAAGATATTTGACGCGGCCATTGTGGAGGTGCCGGGACAGAAAAAGAAGATTACCATAGAGGAAGCACTGGAGGAAAACTCTTTTGCAAAAATTTACCTGATGATCGGCATCAACGAGATGGGAGTCGGTACAGTGGAGACCTTTACGGAAAAATACAGGGAAGTGGTGGAGCATCTGCAGGAGCTTCAGCCTGATGCGATCATCTATATTCAGGGTATTATCAAGGTGACAACTGAGCGTTCTGATCAGGGGGATTATATCAACAATGAGGGGATTGAGGCGCGCAATCTGGAACTGGAGAAGCTGGCAGACAACAGAAGTATTTTTTATCTGGACGTGAATCCGCTCATCTGTGACGAGACAGGAGGACTGGTGGATTCCTACACATTTGACGGGGTTCATCTGAAAGCGAAGTATATTCAGATTTGGAAGGACTATCTGAAAGAGAATGCTGTTCAGATAAATTTTTCTTGACGCATGTCAGGTGAGAGATTATCATAGAAAAGAAAGTGCAATGAGGCCGGTCATACGGCCTCATTGTGCGAGAAAGCTAACCCGTAAGACACTTCGTCATGCGGGGAGATCACAGGAGGATAATGTATATGAGTGAAAAGAAATCGACTCTCGGCGAGAGCGGCATCTATGAGGCAAAAGTCCTTGGTGCCCCTAAGGTTGCCATACTTGGCTTGCAGCATATGTTTGCAATGTTCGGTTCTACGATCCTGGTTCCCATTCTGACAGGTTTGGATGTTTCCACTACACTGTTTTTTGCGGGAGTCGGCACACTGCTGTTCCACCTATTGACAAAGAGAAAGGTACCCGCGTTCCTGGGGTCTTCCTTCGCATTTCTGGGCGGTTATTTCGCCATTGCGCCAAATGGCGAACCCGGACTTCTGCCTTATGCCTGCTTCGGCGTGGCCTGCGCAGGTCTGTTGTATCTGGTACTGGCTCTTCTGATCAAGCTCTTTGGCACCGGCAGGGTAATGAAATTCTTTCCCCCCGTCGTCACCGGACCCATTATCATTGCCATCGGTCTTACTCTTTCTCAATCAGCCATTGACAGCTGTTCTTCCGACTGGCTTATTGCACTCGTAGCTATTGTGCTGATCATAGTCTGCAACATCTGGGGCAGGGGAATGTTAAAGATCGTGCCGATCATCGTGGGTGTCATCGGTTCTTACCTGCTGGCTGTTATTCTGCAGAGAGTGGATTTTTCCAGTGTGGGGGAGGCAGCTTGGATCGGTCTGCCTATCCACTGGGATAGTACCGTGTTTGCAATCTTTAAGAATACGGATACCTCGCTGCTGCTTACCAGCGTCATTACTATCATGCCTATTGCGCTTGCTACTATCGTAGAGCATATCGGCGATATCTCCGCCATTTCCTCCACTGTGGGGAAAAACTATATCAAGGATCCCGGACTGCACAGAACCCTGCTGGGTGACGGTCTTGCTACAATTGCGGCATCTCTGTTCGGCGCACCTGCAAACACAACCTACGGTGAGAATACAGGTGTGCTTTCTCTGACAAAGGTATTTGATCCTATGGTAATCCGCCTGGCCGCAGGCTTTGCAATCCTGTTCTCATTCTGTCCCAAGTTTGCGGCGGTCATTGGCTGTATGCCATCTGCAACAGTAGGAGGCGTATCCCTGGTGCTTTACGGCATGATTTCCGCGGTGGGTGTCCGCAACGTGGTGGAGTCCCGCTGTGATTTCTCCAAGAGCCGCAATGTCATCATTGCAGCATTGATCCTGGTGCTGTCCATCGGAATCAAGTACAGTGCGGCGGGAGCCATTGGTTTTACTGTGGGCTCTGTTACCATAAGCCTTTCCGGTCTTGCGGTAGGTGCTCTTGTGGGTATTATCCTGAATGCGGTGCTGCCCGGAAAGGACTATGTATTCAGTGAGGAAGAGCCTACGGATACAGGGGTGAACTTCGCGGTCATGAATAAGGAGAAGAACTGATTCATAGTTTATAACTGCTGCGAATAAAATTAAAACGGCAAAGGAGTGTCGGCGGGCACTCCTTTCTTATATCCGCAGGGCCGCATGCGGAATCCAGCTGCTTTGCAGCATGCGGCCCGCGCGGCGAGTAGGGAGAAAATCTTCCCTGCTCGATCAAAGCAAGTGCGGGATTGAAAGCGGAAAAGGAGGATGACATGAGAGTTGTGGATATGCACTGTGACACGGTCAGCAGACTGGTGGAGCTTGAGGACAGAGGAACACAGGAGAAACTGAGGGAGAATACAGGGCATCTGGATCTGCTGCGTATGAAGCAGGTGGGATACCTGCTTCAGAATTTTGCTCTGTTTGTGGAGCTGGAACAGAACAATGACCCCTGGGAGGCAGTCTGCAGACTGTATGAGCGCTATCGGTCAGAGATGGAAAAAAACAGTGATTTGATTGCTCCTGTACTCACGTTCAGTGACATTGCCGCCAATGAGACCGCAGGAAAGCTGTCTGCCATGCTGACAGTGGAGGAAGGCGCCGTGTGCAGAGGAGAAATCGAAAAACTGCGGAAACTCTATGATATGGGAGTTCGCATGCTTACCCTGACCTGGAATTTCCCCAATGAGCTTGGGTATCCCAACCGTGACAGGGAGTTGGGAGTGAGAGCAAGGGAGTTCAGAAGGCGGCTGAGAGAATGTCCGAAGGAAAGCGCGGAATATCAGACTTTACAGAAACAGGCTCAGCCGGCGTTTGAGGCTTTTTTTCACACTCCCAATCTGACGGGAGGTCTCACGGAGAGGGGCAGGGAGTTTGTGGCGGAAATGGAGAGTCTGGGCATGATTCCCGATGTATCCCATTTGTCGGATGCCGGTTTTTATGATGTTCTTGCAGTGACAAAAAAGCCCTTCGTGGCAAGCCATTCCGATGCCAGAGCCGTTTGCTCCAATGTTCGCAATATGACGGATGACATGATCCGGAAGCTGGCGGAGCGCGGAGGGGTTATGGGTCTGAACTATTGTGCTGATTTTCTGGAGGAGGTGCCGGCGGGAGAGAAGAATCCGGGAACCATTGCGGCGGTGGTTCGGCATGCAAAGCATATCGCGGACGTGGGAGGAATTGAGGTCCTGGGACTGGGCAGTGATTTTGACGGCATTGACACCCACGAAGAGCTGCCGGGGGCGGAAAGCATGGGAAAACTGTGGGATGCCATGAAGGCAGCCGGCTTTATGGAGTCTCAGCTGGATCTGGTATTCAGCGGAAACGTGCTGCGGGTATACAGTGACACGTTGAGCTTAACCTGAACGATAGAAACTGCAAAAAGGTATTGACAGACGGGTCTTAATCTTTTATAATGCAACTAATTTCATATTCAAGTGATTGATTCATAAAAAGCAATGACAAGAAGAAGTAGCAGATAGTGAAACATACAGAAAGCAGCCGGGTGATGAGAGGCGCATGGGAAACTATATGTGAATACATCTTTGAGCTTCACACCAAATTCCGCGGTTGCGGATAGTAGGCTGTGACGGTTCCCGCATCCGTTATCGTGCTAGAGTATAAGCTGTGTCGGCAGCCGTACTCGAAGAGGCAGGCAGTGTGAACTGTCTGTGAACATTAGGTGGTATCACGAGGCTTTAGGCTCTCGTCCTTTTGAAAGGACGAGAGCTTTTTTGCGTATGGAAGGATAACTGTTACCGGTGGCGGCAGGCGCGGCATCCTGAACATGTGCAGGCTTGAAGCCGGGCAAATTTTGAAACAAAAATAAAAGGAAGGAAAAGGAGAAGGATCATGGAAAAAAGAGAGAAGAATGAAGTTTGTGTGGAGAATGACGTCCGCCATAGTTTGAGAGTCATCAAGCAGGGTGCAGCAGAGCTTATCGGAGAGGAAGAACTGGAGGAGAAGCTTAGGCGCAGTATCCTGACGGGAAAACCTCTGACCATTAAATTCGGCATGGATCCCAGCGCGCCGGACATACACCTGGGGCATGCTGTGGCGCTGCGGAAGCTGAAACAGCTGCAGGACCTGGGACACCGGGTTGTTGTGGTAATCGGTGATTTTACGGGAAGGATCGGAGACTCTACGGGCAGGAGCAAGGGCAGGAAGGCCCTGACGGACGAAGAAGTACTTGTTAACGCCCAGACCTATCAGGAGCAGATTTTTCACATTCTGGACAGGGAGAAGACCCAGGTACGGTACAATGGCGAATGGCTGGGACGGCTGAATTTAAGTGAGGTGCTGGAGCTTGCATCCACTATTACGGTTGCAAGGATGCTGGAGCGGGATGATTTTCAGAATCGTTTCAGGAATAACATTCCCATCGGGCTCCATGAATTTTTTTATCCTCTGATGCAGGCCTACGATTCTGTTGTGCTGGAGGCTGATCTGGAACTGGGAGGAACAGACCAGACCTTCAACATCCTCATGGGAAGAAGTCTTCAGAGGGAGCGGGGCCAGGAATGCCAGGCGGCGCTGTTCATGCCTGTCCTGGAAGGAATTGACGGCGTGGAGAAAATGAGTAAAAGCCTGGGAAATTATATCGGTGTGCACGAGGATGCCAGAACCATGTTCACAAAGGTGATGCAGGTGCCTGACAGTCTGATCATCAAGTACTTTGAACTGGCGACGGACATTCAGCCGGAGGAGCTGGACAAGGTGAAGGAGGAACTGGCGGACGGCGGGAATCCCAGGGATGCAAAGCTGTTGCTGGCCAGGACAATCACGGCCCTGTACAATGGGGAGGAGGAAGCGGAAGCAGCTCAAAAGTTTTTCAGGGAAGCCTTTACTGAGCGCCTTGTGCCGGAGGACGCGGACATATTGCAGGTTATCATGGAAAAAGGAAATCTGCTGGACTGTGTCCGGCCGTTGGTAAACGGAGGTTATGTGGGCAGCGGTGCGGAATTTCGCAGGCTGGTGGCCCAGGGCGGAGTACAGAAGAACGGAGAGCGGGTGAAGGATATGGAAGAAAAAGTTCAGACAGGAGATGTGCTGAAGGTGGGGAAACGGAGATTTGTCCGGGTAAAAATAGATATGTAGTAAAGAAAACCATGTAAAAAAGATAAAAAAACTACAAAATGTAATTGTAAAAAACAAATTTCCTGTTGATATTTCGCCAGATAAGTGGTATCCTATACGTTGTAATCTATATTTTGTAATCCGCATTTAGGGAAAGGTTTGTAAATGTATGAGTGAAGCGTTCCATATTATCAGCGACGGCTCCTGTGATCTGCCTGTAGAGCTTACAAAAGAGAAAAATATAACAGTGGTTCCTTTTTATGTGTCCTTTGATGATGAACATTATCTGAAGGAGAATGTGGAAATTGACATCAGGGAATTCTATCAGCAGATGGTGGACAGGAAGGGTGTGTATCCGAAATCTTCCCTGCCGTCAGCCAAGGATTTTGAAGATGCGTTTCGGCCCTATGCGGAGGCAGGAGTGCCTGTAATATGCATCTGCATCACCACGAAATTCAGCGGTTCCATGCAGTCAGCGGTAAATGCCCGGGAGGCTCTGCGGGAGGATTATCCCAACGCGGAGATTACTGTGATTGATTCATCCGTTGATACAGTGCTCCAGGGATTGTATGTGCTGGAAGCTGTAGAATTGCGTGATGCCGGAGTCAGCTATCAGGATGCTGCAGCGCGCCTGGAGGAGATCAAGAACACAGGCAGAATATTTTTCACGGTGGGTAATATGGAATATTTAAAACACGGCGGGCGTATCGGCAAAGTGAGCGCGCTGGCAGGGAGTGTTCTGGACATTCGGCCTGTCATAACCCTGAAAAAGGGCGAGATTTTTCCGTCGGGAATCGGCAGGGGAAGAAAGCGCAGTACGGCGAAAGCCACAGACCTGCTGCTGGATTACCTGAAAAAGAGCAGGCTGGGAGTTGACTGCTACAGCATTACCATAGGATATGGCTATGATATTGAGGAAGGGAAAGCATACCGGAACAGTGTGGTGGAAGCATTGCGGGCCGCCGGCTATGAAGTAAAGGAGATTCCCACGTACCAGATTGGCGCCACAATCGGAGTACATACCGGGCCTTATCCTTTAGGAATCGGTGTGATCGAGAAAGCAATCCACCGCTGATAACCGCGGACTGATATACTTTCCGGAAAACAGTATGGTTTTTCAGTAAAAAAGGCAGAATGAGAGAGGGTGTCGTACTAATTACTTAGCGCGGCAGCCTCTTTTTTCATTTTATAGGAAATTCCTCCCGCCGGAGGAGTCTTGTTGCAGGAAAATATGGTAAGTTAAAATATCAAATTTTCAAAATCACCTTGGGTTATGTATTGCTTGTGACGCTGCGTAATGTAGTAAAATGAGGATGAAAGGAGGTAAGAGCTATGTCCAAATACACAACCGGAGAAATGGCAAAGCTCTGTGGCGTATCCGTCAGAACGGTGCAGTATTATGATACCCGTGGAATCCTGATGCCCAGCGAACTCTCCGAGGGGGGCAGGCGGCTTTATTCAGAGGAGGACCTCAAGCGGATGAAGATCATCTGCTTTCTTCGTGATGCCGGTATCTCAATCAACAACATAGGAGAATTGTTGTCCGGAGATGATCCCGGAAGTGTTATTTCCGTTTTGCTTGAACAGCAGGAACAGCTTCTTCGTGAAGAAGTAAATGAAAGACAGGCAAAACTTGATATGCTTGACGGGATAAAACGGGAGCTGAAGAACGCCCCCAATTTCTCCGTTGATTCTATCGGTGATATAGCTTATGCAATGGAAAACAAAAAGAAAATGAAACAGCTGCATGCGATCCTGCTGATTACGGGTATTCCCATCTCCATAGTTCAGTGGACATCTGTCATTCTCTGGATCGCCGCAGGAATATGGCAGCTTTTTGCCCTTTATGTCTTAGTATTCATTCCATATGCGGTTTGGATAACGAACTTTTATTTTAAAAGAGTTGCGTATATCTGCCCACAGTGCCACGAGTTATTTAAGCCTGATATTAAGGAGGCTTTCTGGGCAAATCATACCCCCACACTCAGAAAACTGACCTGTACCTGCTGCGGATATAAGGGCTTCTGTGTGGAAACTTACGGAAAGGAGGAACAAAATAATGGATAAGATTGTGGAGTTTCTTCCGTTTTTGATTCCGCTGATGATCGTAGAGTTTGCCCTGCTTAGTTATACGCTTTATCACATTCTGACCCATAAGTACTATAAAAGAGGCAATAGAACTCTGTGGCTGATCATCACGATCGTTCTCATGAACTTTATCGGGCCGATTCTTTACTTCCTGCTCGGAAAGGAGGATGACTGACATGGAAGTGCTGGCGATACAAAACCTGAAAAAGCGCTTTGGCAGTAAAGTAGTACTTTGCGGACTTGATCTGTCTGTACCTGAACACAGTATTTTCGGCTTTATCGGTAAAAACGGCGCAGGAAAAACAACGACGATGAAAGCGATCGTCGGGCTTCTGAAACCGGACAGCGGAGAAATATCAGTCATGGGTGAAAAGGTGCATTTTGGGCAGACCAATACCAATCGTTACATTGGCTATCTGCCCGATGTGCCGGAATTTTATTCCTATATGACGCCGCCTGAATATCTGAAACTCTGCGGAGAAGTAAGCAGGATGGACAAAGCTGACATTGTGACGAGAAGTAAAGAGTTGTTGGAGTTGGTTGGGCTTGGACAGGAACGCCACCGTATCAAAGGATTCTCAAGAGGCATGAAACAACGCTTAGGGATAGCACAGGCGCTTCTGAATCGTCCGAAACTTTTAATCTGCGATGAGCCCACATCGGCACTTGATCCCGCAGGGCGCAAGGAAATCCTGGATATACTTCTTGCAGTAAGGGAGCAAACCACGGTGCTTTTTTCCACCCACATTCTATCTGATGTGGAACGTATCTGTACAGAAGCTGCTTTTTTGAACGATGGAAAAATTGCCATGCAGGGTACCATAGCAGAACTGCGTAACAAACGGTCATCGGACGGATTTATCATTGAAACTGTACAAAAAGAAGCTGCCGATACGCTTATAAAAGCATTTGGCGATCTCCGACGCACAGAGCAAAATGAGCTTGTTTTTCACGGCAGCGAGGATCGTTTCTTTTCCATCATGCAATATGTTGCTGAAAATAGAATATCTGTACAGAAAATCGAGCAAATAGAGCCGACGCTTGAATCATTATTTCTGGAGGTGACAAAATGAAGCCTTTGCTTAGCTTTATGAAAAAAGAATATTCTGAAGCAGCACGGACAGGTAAGCTCATCATCCTTTTGCTTTTGTTTGTGCTGTTTGGCATTATGAATCCTGCGATTGCGAAGCTGACACCCTGGCTGATGGAAATGTATGAAGATACCATGGCAGGCAGCGGCTTGGTCTTCACGAACATTCAGGTGGACGCAATGACCTCATGGACACAGTTTTTCAAGAACATTCCTATGGCTCTTATCGCTTTTGTACTGATCTTCAGCGATATATTTACCAAAGAATACAAATCCGGAACATTACTGCTTGTACTGACAAAAGGCCTGTCGAGATACAAAGTTGTACTTGCAAAAACTGTATTGTTATTATCGCTCTGGACATTCGGTTACGGACTTTGCTACATTATTACCTACGGGTATAATGCTTACTTTTGGGACAATGGTATCGCACATA
This sequence comes from uncultured Lachnospiraceae bacterium, assembly GCA_947174665.1. GTDB lineage: Bacteria > Bacillota > Clostridia > Lachnospirales > Lachnospiraceae > Acetatifactor. The sequence continues at coordinate 14,318 of CAMWJV010000041.1, read as the reverse complement.
ATTTATTTCACGCGGCTGCTGCATGGTGGTTGTTCGGTGTATGGGTAATATGCCTTATTGTTATGTTTTCGTCATTGCTGCGGAATAGCGCGGGAGTTTCCCTGTGTGCCGGTGGGACGGTTTTACTGGCGTATTTTGTGGGCATGCTGCCAAAAGTGAGGACATATACTCCAACGATGCTGCTGGATATCACATCTCTTTTAAGCGGTGCTGAGAGAACGGACACATATATGAAGGCTGTCATTATTACTGTTGCTGCGTGTGCGGTGTGCATTTTCGTCAGTATTCCGGTTATAAACAAGAAACAATTTTAATTATTGTCGGCGGTCATCCTATTTCAGGATATTGGCCAGCAGTTCTTCTATATCGGAAAAAGCGTAGTCGGCAGGGTAGAGAGTATATGCCATATCAGCGGGCTGCGCTTCTCCGGTGAAGACTACACAGGTATCCACTCCGCCGTTGATGCCGCAGGCGATGTCTGTGTAGAGGCGGTCGCCCACCACCAGAGTTTCCTCCCGCGTAAAGCCGGACAGCTCCAGGCACAGGTCTACTACTTCACGGCTGGGTTTCCCCAGATACACAGGCTCCCTGTCCGTGGTAGCAGTGATCATATTGCATATGGAGCCGCAGTCCGGGATAAAGCCGAAATCTATGGGGCAGCGCAGGTCCGGGTTGGTGGCGTAGAAGGGTGCATCCGTGGTCAACAGCACCTTTGACACTTCTACCAGCTTTTGATAGTTCAGTTCACTGTCATAAGCCACAACCACGCAGTCGATGCCTTCTTCCGCGGTCTCCGTGATGAGAAGCCCGTTCTGTCTCAGTTCAGCCACAAAGGAGGCGGTTCCCAGCACAAATATTTTTTTATCCGAATATTTTTTCTTCAGGAAACGAATAGTCATAAAGCCGGATGTGATGAACTGGTCTTCGGTGGTCTCCAGAGAAAAGGCGGTGCGAAATTTTTCCACATAGTCTCTGCCGCTTTTGGTAGAGTTGTTGGTGATATAGTAGGCTTTTCCGCCAATGGAGTCAATGTGGGACAGAAGCCGGGCGCTGCCCTCGTACAGAGTGTCGCCCACCGCCAGGGTGCCGTCTATGTCAAACAGAAACAGTTTCTTTTTCTTCAGATTCTCCAGAGGTTTCATATTATTCGTGTTGTCTCCTTTCATTCCGTCGGAACATAAGGCTATTATATCTGATTTTGTATGGTGATTGCAAGCATGGTTAAACTGTTGCCGGTCGGCAGGAAAAACTCCGATGTGGCTTGCCAATTACAGTGTTTCGTGGTAGAATGCAGTTATATGATAAAGAAAGGCACAGGAATGTGTAGGGTAAAGGGATGAGTAGCAGGTAGTTTGAGAAGGAGAAAACAAACGTTGATTGTGTAAGAAGCTGGAATGCCGGCTTGTTTAGTTTGTGTACGCCGAATCAGATTATCGCACTCATTTTGGAACCATCGATCGTGTCAGAGGTATATTTCCTTTGGCAAATTACAGAGGTTTTATTTGTGTATGAGTCTGTTTTCGGCAACGGGAACAGGCTTTTTTATTCCCGCGAGCAATGAGCCAAGTGCCATGCTTGCATGAGCATTTGGCGAATGCCGCGAGGGTCAAATACCCCGCAGCGCTGCTGCGTAACAAGCTTGACGCTCCGTCAGCTTGCTGCGGGGTATTTGACTGAATAGGAAAAAGCTGGCTTCTGAGAATGGAGGCATTTATGTTACAGATAAAGAATTTGAATATTACTCATAAAAAAGATATGCGCATACTTTTACAGGATTTTTCATGTGTGCTGAATGACGGGGACAGGGCGGTGATTATCGGGGAGGAAGGAGACGGGAAATCCACGCTGTTAAAATGGATATACAACCCTGACATTATAGAAGATTATGCCGAGGCTGTCGGAGAGAGGATTGTGAGCGGAGAACGGCTTGCCTACCTGCCCCAGGAACTGCCCGGAGAGTATGTGGGAAAATCGGTCTACGAATTTTTTGCAGAGGAGCTTTCCTTTTATGAGCGGACACCGAAAGAACTGGGAAAGCTGGCAAAGGATTTTAACGTTCCGCAGGAGTTCTTTTACGGGGAACAGCTTATGGGAACCCTGTCCGGCGGGGAGAAAGTGAAGGCGCAGCTGATGCGGCTGCTTCTGTCGGAACCCACCGTGCTGTTGCTGGATGAGCCGTCCAACGATATTGACATGGAGACACTGGAATGGATGGAGAAGATGATCAACAACTGGGAGCATATCATTCTCTTTATATCCCATGATGAGACGTTGATTGAGAACACGGCTAATCTGGTGATCCATATAGAGCAGATTCAGAGGAAAACGAAGACCAGGCATACTGTGGCCCGCCTGCCATACAGAAAGTACCTGGAAGAACGGCGGAATCAGTTTGCAAAGCAGGAGCAGCAGGCCATGGAGGAACGACGGGAAAAGAAGATTCGGGATGAAAAATTTCGAAGGATCTATCAGAGCGTGGAGCATGCACAGGCCGTTATTTCAAGACAGAGCCCGGGGATAGCCGCATCATTGAAGAAGAAAATGCACGCCGTAAAATCCATGGAGAGGCGGTTTGAACGGGAAGATCGGAATATGACGGAAATACCTGAGGAGGAAAGCGCTATATATTTCCGGCTGGGGGACAAAAGCGCCGCAATCCCGGCAGGGAAGGGTGTTATAGACTTTTCCCTGGACAGATTATGCGCGCCGGAAGAGGGAAGGATCCTTGCGAAAGATGTCCGGCTCCTGATCCGCGGCTCAGAGAAGATATGTATCGTAGGAAGCAACGGAGCAGGGAAGACCACGCTCTTAAGGCAGATAGCGGAGGAACTTCTGGGAAGGGAAGATATCCATGCGGAGTATATGCCGCAGAATTATGAAGATATGCTGAACCTGGAAATGACCCCCGTGGACTATCTTGACACTTCCGGGGATAAGGAGGAGAGGACCAGAATCAGGACATATCTTGGTTCGCTGAAATATACCGCCGATGAGATGGATCATCCCATAGCTCAGCTTTCGGGAGGGCAGAAGGCGAAGGTACTGTTGTTAAAGATGAGCCTGTCGGGGGCCAATGTGCTGATCCTGGATGAGCCCACGCGGAATTTTTCGCCCCTGTCGGGACCGGTCATACGAAAAATGCTGGCGGAATTCCCGGGTGCCATCATCAGCATCTCCCATGACAGAAAATATATTGAGGAGGTGTGTGAGAAGGTGTATCGGCTGACTGAGGAGGGACTGATTCCCGTGGAATGAAATGCCGGGCAAAACCTGCATGGAAAACCTGGAAATCTGTTAAATTTTTACAGGGCTGTCCAGCTTAAAAATGAACATATCATAAAGTGCGACAGCCCAAAATTATTACAACCACACTGCTTCACTCAAAGCCTTCTGGGTTCTGATATCTTCAATGCATACCATTTTTACCAGCAGCCACGCCCGTTCCTCCTCTGTCATTTCAGCAATCCTTTCTGCAGTTTGAGAGCCGCGCAGATTATTGATGATGTTATCCAGACATTCCATTTTATAGTTTGCGGAATTCATTGCTTCCTGCCATGCCTGCCGTTTCTTTTCAAGCATTTCAAGCAGCGGTATTTTCGCTGTTTTTCCGTCAATGATCATTTTGATCTCATCCAGGGAAAAACCTAATGCCTTTAATTCCAATAACGCATTTAGCTGTTGTATCTGCTCTGCCGAATAGTAACGATATCCATTTTCTGCATCTGTTTTCACCGGCTTGATGATGCCCTTCTTTTCATACAGCCGCATTGCCTTTCTTGAAATTCCGAAAAAGTCCGCCATTTCTCCGATCAGCATGAGATTATTTTTCATAAGAATCCTCCATTTAACCTTTTTACACAAACCGAATTTGCTTTTATATTATTCAGGCAGGTGATGAACATGGACACTCCCGCAATCATAGAACCTCTGACCTGAAAACAATAAACCACATCCGAAAAAGCCATTGTCCCGCTGCAGACAAATCCGTATCCTATGAATAGAATCACAAGGTATCCTGTGGCGCCGAATAAGCGCATACCTGCATCACTTAAAGCGTTTCGCACATGTATCTTCATATTGATCCTCATTAGTTTTCTGCTGCTCTCATCACACTTTTTCATCATCAGCCCGCCTGCGTCATATAACAAAATTGCGTCTGCATCCGTGATCAGTGGCTTGATAGCAGAAGTGTTTTCGGACATGGCATTTTGTGCTTCTTCTTTCAATTTCGGAATTGGCTTAAGCACAATCTTATAGTTAAAAAATAATTGCGCAAGAATAAATATCCAGGTTACGCATAAAAAAAGCAGACTGCTTCTGAACATCAAAAGCAGGGACAACATTGTATTTATGACAGAAACTGCCAGATGCGGAATATTCAAGGGGCCGTTCATCATTGTAAAGGCCGCCTGTATGTCACTGTTTAGTTTTGTGATCCATTCACCGCTGAATCGGCTGTCTGCCTGTTTCAGGGTTAAGCCCAGAAACTTCTCCAGTATCTTCTCTTGAAGCAAGGCTTCTGCCCTGGCAGAAAATGCAGCATACATGCTCCATATGACACCATTATAAACAAACAGCATTGTACTTATCAATCCGTACACCACACATATTTCAGGGAGAGAATCGGTAACGCAGGCTTCCGTTTCCGGAAAGAGGAAAACCGATTTCATCAGCCCGGCCAGCATCCATGTTCTGAGCGCGTCAAAAGGAGATCTTAACAGCAGTAAAATGATGTATTTTCGCTGAATGCCCATTCTTTTTATCAATTTCCACAAATCATTCATGTACCAGCTTTCCACCTTCCATATGATATAGTGCATAACTTTTGTCTAAGGTCTCCTGATGGTGGGTAACATGGATCACTGTCTTACCGTCCGTCAGCTGCTTCAGGGTGTTCAAAACGGAATATCCGGTATCCTTATCTAAAGCCGAGACCGGCTCATCCAGCAGAATGACGGGAGAATTCTTACAAAGTGCCCTGGCTATTTGGATCCGCTGTGCCTGTCCGCCTGACACCTGATTTCCCCGTTCACCCACATTAGTGTCCAAGCCATATGGAAGACTCTCGATCCATTTCGTGAGGCTTGCGTTTTGACAGGCGGTCCATACTATTTCCTCCGGAACATCATGACCGCAGGTGATATTATCCCTTATAGACAGCGGGAACAGGCTGTTATGCTGCATGACAAGCGCTACCTGCGCTCTGATCTTCTGCGGAAGACTTTCGCCTGTTATGACAGTCTTCCCGCAATCTGGTTCATAGAGACCGGCAAGTATCTTTAAAAGCGTGCTTTTACCACATCCGCTATTCCCCACGATCCCGATATGTTCACCGGGTTTCACACTAAGCGACAGGTTCTTTATCACTGTCTTATCCTCATAGGAAAATGAAATATCCTCCAGATATACTGCGTATTGATTCATGTTCGCTCCTTTTCATTCAATTTTATCTTCTATTCTGTTGACAGATGCACTGAATCGCCGAAAGTTGGCATATATTCCCGGCATATTCTGTAAAAAGCCGGAGACATTCCCGGACAGATTGATGAATATATAGAAAATCCCTGTGCTGATCTCACCATTTATCACCATAGTTCCGCCAAATCCCAGCAACAGCAAAAGCGGTATAAATGAAAGCGCACCCGAAAGAGACATAAGCCTGGCGGAAATTCTTTCTTTTTGAACATTGGCATACTCCCACTCTGAAAGATTTTTCTTCAACGCGCTTTTGATCAGGTTGTACGCACCGTAAACCTGAATAACAGGAAACAAGTCAGAGATCGTACCTGCCAGTCCGTTGATTTTTTTCTTACTGCTTAGACACTGTTCTGCATGATCTTTAATGATCCTGCCGGAGAAATAGCAATAAAGGATCAGCGGGATTACCGGAATTGTGGAAAGTAAAGCCAGCTTATAATTTTTGTACAGCAAAAACGCAGCCGTAACCGCAAATGTACCAAATTGCTTTATGAATGAAAAGAAGTTCTCCTTTAAATAATCTGAAATCTCTTTCAGCTCATTTTGCATGGCAGATTGTTCTTCCCCCACACTAAGTTTTGAGAGCATTCGGATGTCGCTTTGTAAAAAGTATCCTGCATATCCGATCCGCATTTCATGAGCAAACATCTCGCAGGTGAAGGAAGCCAGGCAGGATGATAAATATTCGCATACGGAGTGTAAGAAAATAATAAATAGCCCGGTGGGTAAAAAAGTAAAAAGCACGCGGGTTCTGCTCCCGGGATTATCAGTGGCGGCATATCCGAAGATGTCTATCAGCTTTGCCAGGTAATTATTCCAGCATAAATTCAGGATGACAGGCAGGAAAGAGAACAGGATCGCGGTTATAGAAAGAAATTTATGTAGTTTAATAAGTCTCTTTAAAATTTTCAAAATAATTCTCCCGCATATTTGACTTTATGTGCAGTATAAACTATGTCCCGGGGGCAAGGTCAAGCAGGAAACAGAAGGCTGTTTTGCGTTGTCTTTTCAGACTGTTTTGATTAAAATGAAACAGGGCGGAAAAAGTAGATAAAAAGTTGATAATTATATGATAATCTGCTCTGTGGAGGTGTACCTGTGAGAGATAAGATTTTGATCGTTGACGATGAACCCGACATAGTATCCATGCTGAAGGATTATTTTGAGTATAACGGATATGATGTGACCACTGCTGTTAACGGGCCGGAGGCTGTAAAGAAAGCTGAAAAGCAGCCGGATATTATATTGCTTGACATCAATATGCCCGGTATGGATGGTATGGAAGTCTGTTCCCGGATAAGGGACTTTGTAGCCTGTCCCATTCTGTTTCTTACTGCCAGAATTGAAGACAGCGATAAGATCAGGGGATTCGGTATAGGCGCCGATGATTATATTGTAAAGCCTTTTTCAATAGATGAACTGGGAGCCAGGGTATCCGCTCATTTAAGGCGGGAGCGTCGCCAGAGAGAGTCCGCAAAGGTCCGGTTTGATGACAAACTTGCCATAGACTATACCGAGAGATGTCTCTACAATGACGGAGAAATCATCCCATTGGCAAAGAAGGAATTTGATATTATTGAACTTCTGTCTCAGCATATCGGTCAGGTTTTCAGCAAGGAACGAATCTATGAGCTTGTCTGGGATTATGACAGCGACGGCGACAGCTCCGTTGTGGCCGAGCATATCCGCCGGATTCGGGCGAAGCTGGCGGCAGCAGGCATGAAAACATATATAGAAACCGTCTGGGGAGTGGGATATAAATGGGCAAAGTGAGGAATTTTTTTCATAGAAGATCGATCAGGACATCTTTTACGATTTATATGCTCATATGTATTCTGTCAGCGGTATTACTGTCACTTTTGTTCTCCGGAATCTGTCAATTCGGACAGGCACGGATTTATGAAAAATATGTGATTCAATATGAAAACTCTGGGATGGAAGTAAACTTCCATGAAGAAACGGAAACAGAAGAAGGACTCAGCGGGAGTATCCGCTATTTTACAAAAGACATCGCTTCTCTTTTTACGCCGGTTGAAGATTTGATCTATAATATTCTGGGAATCATGAGCGTTGTTTTTTGGCCGGTTTGCTTCGGTATCTGTATCGGCATAACAAGTCTTTTGTTTTACAAAGGGCAGATACAGGAGCCGCTGGAAATTCTGGATAAAGCCGCGGATAACATTGCGGATAACAATCTTGATTTCAAAATTGTTTACGACAGCCCGAATGAACTGGGAAAACTATGCTCTTCATTTGAAAAAATGCGTGCCGCATTACAGGATAATAATATTGAAATGTGGCGGCAGATTGAAGAGCGGAAGAGGCTTAACACAGCCTTTGCCCATGATCTGAGAACGCCGCTGACCGTTCTGAAGGGACAAAGTGAAATGCTCATCAAATATGCTCCTCAGATGCCTGCGCAGAAAGTAGTTTCAACCGCGGAGATGATGCAGCGCCACATTACGAGACTTGAGGCGTATGTAGATACAATGAATGACTTGCAGCGCCTGGAGGATATTGAAGTAGATAAAAGGATCACAGCGGTCGGTGATGTTATAGATCAAATGCATTCCACAGGTATATCTGTCTGCCGGGGAAAAAAGTTCATATTTAACAATTCGACAGCAGGCATCAGTGAGGTGAATCTGGACTTTGGGATTGTTATGCGGGTATATGAAAATTTGCTTTCCAATGCTTTCAGATTTGCAGAAAATACGGTAAAAGTTTTTGTTGAAGTTAAGGAGCACTGCTTTCAGTTTACGGTTTCGGATGACGGAAGCGGCTTTACCGATAAGGATATTTTAAACGCTGTCAAACCTTTCTATAAGGCAGATACAGAAACTGATAATAAGCATTTCGGCATGGGGCTTAATATCTGTAAGATACTCTGTGAAAAGCATGGCGGCCATCTGGAATTGAAAAATGACGGCGGTGCTGTTGTCCTGGCTGTGTTCGGACAGTAATTGATACAAAATCTCCTTACTGATCTTCGGTAAGGAGATTTTTTGATGCTATGCTTCAGGAAATGCAGTCGGCGTCAAATCCTTTCGATGTAGATAAAAAGTTGAAAAATACGGTCTATAATAGAGATATCGGATGTGAAAGGAGTTGTAAAAATGAATCAAGCTGTTGATATCCGCAATTCTATTGAAATAAGTAATCTCAACAAATTTTACGGAAAGAAGCAGGCATTGCAAAATGTCAGTCTTTCCATTCATCAGGGTATGTTTGGACTGCTTGGGAGAAACGGTGCGGGGAAGACCACACTGATGAGAACCCTTGCCACTTTGCTTCAAAAGAAAGACGGAGAGATCACGGTCTGCGGCATACCGATTGAAAACGCAAAAGAGGTTCGAAGGATCATCGGGTATTTGCCGCAGGAGTTTTCCATGTATCCTTCCATGAGTGTTGCGGAGACAATGAATTATCTCGGGATTCTTTCCGGATTAAGTTCGGCGGAAAGAAAGGAGCGGGCCGGAATACTCTTAAAAAAGGTTAATCTGGAAGAGCATAAAAATAAAAAGATCAAGGCGCTTTCCGGAGGGATGAAACGCCGGCTCGGAATTGCACAGGCATTATTAAATAACCCGAAAGTCCTTATAGTCGATGAACCCACAGCCGGACTTGACCCGGAGGAGCGGGTTCGTTTTCGCAATCTGCTTTCTGAGATCGCAGAGGACAGGATCGTAATTCTCTCTACGCATATCGTCGGTGATATTGAGGCCACCTGTGAGGACATCGCCATATTGGATGACGGAAAAGTTTTGTATAACGGAACGGTGGATGATCTTCTGAACACGGCACAGGGAAAGGTATTTACGAAAGCTGTGGAAAGACAGGAGCTTCCAAAGCTGAAACAGGTGCTGACGATCACAGGTATGCACACCCAGGGTAAGAAGGTGTATGTCCGTTTTTTGTCTGATAAGGGGGCTGTTGATGCCGAGGTGAGTGAGCCCAATATTGAGGATGCCTATATGCTGTATCTGAGTAAAAACGGAAGTTACACATCACTGGGGGAAGAAGAGTTTGGAGGTGGCATATAATGTTGTTTTTACAGGAACTTAAGAAAATTGTTTTTTCTGTTTCCTATGTTTTGTTTTTGATCGTGATAGTGTTTGCGCTGAATTCACAGGGCGTTTTTCATTTCAGCGGCGGCAGAATAAGCAGGCCTCAGCCCGGTGGAAACTATGGCACGAAACATGAGGAAATACCGGAAATCATCATGCCTGCCGCATTGGAAGGACTCTGGGGAGAATTTTGCCAAAATCATTATGTGACATACCCTATCGGATTGATCAAGAATGTCAGATTAAATGACAGAGAGCAGGCAGAAATAGCGGAAATCATTTCTGAGATCACGGGTATTGATAAAGATACCATTTTAGGAGCTCAGGCTGACATGGCGGACGTCGGTAACAATGAATTTGTGATAGGAATGGACGGGAACATGCAGATAGACAGCGATGGGAATATAGTTTTTTCTCAAGAGGATAATGCCAATGATACCAATGATATCACGGATATCAAAGAAACTATGATTACCGTTCGCAGTGACATGGATTATTCTGAATTCAGGGATTTAATGCAGAGGGTCGATGATATTTTAGGAGGGGGCTCGGATTATAGCGCAAAAAGTTTAATAGGATTCGGAACGGTTCCCGTCAGTTATGAGGAAGCTGTACAAAGATATGATCTGTGCTTAAGCCGGGATAAGATAACGGGGGGATATGCCCGTTTGTTTTCGGATTACGCGGTAGCTATGGTCATGTCCCTGTTACCGGTTTTCCCTGCTGTTCTTATGTGCATGAAGGACCGGCAGGCAAAGATGACAGAGATAATTTATACAAGAAAGATATCTTCCGCAAAAATAATTGTTTGCAGATATCTGGCAATTATGACAGCGGTCATGATACCTGTCATTATATTGTCTTATGTTTCAAACAGTTCTGTGTGGGGGATATATGATGGCGCTGAATTGGATTATTTTGCTCCTTTAAAATATGATCTGGGGTGGATCATGCCCGGTATTATGATCGCGGCGGCAGTGGGCATGTGTCTGACCGAACTGACCAATACACCGATAGCACTTGCCGTGCAGGGTTTCTGGTGGTTGCTTGATGTGAATGCAGGTTTTCGATCGGTTTCCGATGGTTATGCAATATTCAGACTGGCGCCAAGACATAACGCAGGAGAAATGTCGTATTTCAGAACTCAGGATTATATAGACAATTTCCGTCGATTGACAGCGAATCGTTTATTGTTTGCAGGATTATCCATGCTTTTGATCGCAGTTACGATCTTGGTGTATGAGGCTAAGAGAAAGGGGATATTATATGGAAACTTCAACTTCAAAAAGGCGATTTCCGGCATTAGAAGCCGCAGGAATCAATCTGAAGCATAACGCTCTTTTACCGATCGCTGTTTCGGCGGCTTTGCTGTTCCTTATACCTGTCATTGTCGGAACGGCAAATTTAGATAAAAATACGTCGGCAGTGCCGTTGGAAATGTTTGTTTCATTGATCGGAATTGTGATGTTAACACCTGTATTTCAGCCGGAACAGAATGCGGAGATTGATGATCTGGTCTCGTCAAAATATATCAGCACTATGAGAATCTATTTGATCAGAACGATATATTCCATAATCGCTATAGTGCTGTTTATATGCATATTTTCGGGTTATATGAGTATTCGCGATTGTGATGTGGATTTGCGGCTGATGATGGGAACTCTGTTTGATGCCATATTTCTTGGTTCACTGGGCATGATCACCTCTTCATTATGCGGCAATACAGTTATCGGATATATGATACCCATCGTTTTCTATACATTAAACTATGGAATGGGAAGTAAATTGAAGAATTATTATTTGTTTTCCATGACCATCGGGAAATTCGGGCCGAAGATATGGATGTTGATCACGGGCATTCTTTTTATTACGGCATCTATCATATTCAGGGGAATACGTAAAAAATACGTCCCTTTCTTTTCATGATAATGAGTTTAAAAATACCTTCTATGACATGAATAAGCTGTAAATTTTTGATATAATTAAAAAATTTTAACTGTTCAGAACCAACAATGAGCAATTTGGAACTAAAGTTCCAAATGAGTAAAGCCTCGCAGAGGCAATAAAGAGGTGGCCGAGGCCCCTCTTGCGAATGGGTTCTGAATAGTTACAAAAAATTTAAAAACATTTACAACCTGCGGCGGAAAAACCGTACTTGTATAGTGAAAGCGGCTTTCACAGAAGAGATGTCATGAGGAGGGAAACGCATGTGGATGATAACAGGATTATAGAATTATATTGGGAGAGGGAGGAAGATGCGATCAGGGAAACCTCTCTGAAATACGGCAGGTTATGTGCCCATATTGCAAAGAATATTCTTTCAAGCTACGAGGATAGTGAAGAATGCGTGAATGACACATATCTGGCTGTATGGAATGCTATTCCGGATAAACGCCCCAGCAGGTTCTCCGCCTTTGTCTGCAGAATTACAAGAAATCTTGCATTGAAAAAATTTGAATACATTTCTGCCGCAAAGAGAAACCCGGCGGCTGTCACGTCTTTGGAGGAACTGGGTGATTGTGTATCAGGAACGGACAGCGTGGAATCCGAAGTGGAAACCCGGCGGATAGAACGCACAATTGATAAATTCCTCTGGCGGCAGGGAGAAGAAAAGAGGAACATTTTTATCAGACGGTATTGGTATTTTGATTCTATTGAAAGTATTTGTAAGAGTACGGGATTTACACAGAGCAAAGTGAAGTCCATGTTACATGAAATGCGAAAAAAACTGAGAATATTTTTGGAAAGCGAGGGAATTGAAGTATGAATAAAAAACAACTTTCACATCATATCGGAAACATTGATGACAAACTTGTCCAGCAGGCAGAGAGAATCCCTGATTATGCGATGCGGCATCGCTGGAAAAGGATCAGACAGCTCTGTGCGGCGGTTGCGGTTCTTGCCCTCATGATATCCAGCTTTAGCTTAGGTGCGACAGTATTTGCCCGCGAGATTCCGGTAGAACAGGAAACTCTGGAGCTGGAAGGGGTTGAACTTACGTTGATATTGCCCGACAGCTGGGCAGGGCTATACTCGGTGGAAAGGTATAACTCTTCAAACTATGTTGTTTATAACACCAAGATCAGGGAAGCTGTCAGCGAGGGAATAGATTTGTTTGACGGCGGGGTTCTGTTCTATATTGTCTGTTATGATGAAGCTATGACAGAGGAGCAGTTTGTGGAAAACGGACTGGATTTCACAGCTTACCGCTATATTTTGGCAACAAGAGACAAAACCTATATTCTCCATTATGCCAGCGATGTGCAGTATGACCCGGAGGATGAAGAACAGGTGAGCATATACACTAAAATGGATTCCGAAATCAAAGATATCCAGTTTATCGTCCGTGATGTGTTTGCGGAATAATATGCGCATAACTATGATGTATTTTACCGGTCAGGGTGATATTCATGACAATAGGATTCTCGCGAAGCGTGGATCCTATTGTTGTATTAAAAAGTAAATAACTGCAAATAAATACTTGTGCAGGGTGTCAGTCTGTGTTATAGTAAACATAGCATATCGGTAAACATAATGTAGAATCTGAATGTATCGTTGTGTTACGGATAATTTCTATTTTCATTGTAATCGGAAGTGTATGCATGCTTCCGTGTATCGGCTTTTCGCCATCGATTCAGACAAAATAATGAAACAATGTACAAGACAGGCGAAAGGTTTTCTCCTGTCTGCACAGGAACAGGAGGAACAAATGAATAACAGAAAAAATGTGCTGCCGCCTGCAGAAGAACCGGCGGCAGAGACTGTCCTGACATCTCAGGAAGATGGGATTTCTCAGGCAGTGAAAGAGAAGTATAATCAACACAACAGGGACATCAGCAGCAAGACCGTGTTCGGCAATGCTGTTCTGTGTGCTCAGTTTTTGAGGGATAACCTAAATATGCCGGTGCTCAGGGATGTACAGCCGGAGGATATTGAGGATGTGTCCGAACGCTACTATCCTTATCTGGGCACGGAGTTCAATTCGGATTCTGTGAAGCGGATTCGAATTCTGGACATTGAAAAAGGGAAGAAAGACGGAAGGGCAGAACCGGCATTTCTTGTATCTCTCATTGAGCATAAAAGCCTTGTGGACTATGATGTTTCCATGCAGCTGCTTCGGTATATGGTATGTATATGGACAGAGTATCGGAGAGAGATGGAGAGTCGAAGAGAAGGATGCACCGTTCAAACGGGGTTCCGTTATCCGGTAATCATTCCCATTGTGTATTACGAGGGTAAGCATGAATGGACAGCGGACAGGCGTCTGGGCGGCCGAATCCGGGACAGTTCGGAGTTTCCGGAGTGGATTCCCGATTTTCAGTATGAGGTAGTCCGGATTCACGATTACAGCGACAGAGAGCTTTTGAATCGGGGAAATGAGATGTCCCTGATCATGTTGATCAATAAAATACAGAACACTGCGGACTTAGAAAACTTTATACGAATCCCGCCGGATGAGATTAACCGGATCATCCAAAACAGCCCGAAACATGTAGTGGAGGTTTTGGTGACAGTCATGGAAAGCCTGTGTTTCAAAATGGAGGTGTCGGATGAGGAGAGAACGCAATGTGTTCGGAAAGTGAAAGCGCGAGATATGGGATATTTATTTGAAAATATGGAGAAAATCAGCATACAGGAAGAACGCAGAAAAACGGAAGAGCAGCGCAGAAAGACAGAGGAAGAACGCAGAAAAACGGAAGAGCAGCGCAGAAAGACAGAGGAAGAACGCAGAAAAACGGAAGAGCAGCGCAGAAAGACAGAGGAAGAACGCAG
>CAMWJV010000040.1 GCA_947174665.1 uncultured Lachnospiraceae bacterium | reverse complement strand
TTCCCTTGCTCCATCTGGTCTTCTGAGTCACCTGGAATGCCGCCGATACGATCTCCGCCTCGGACATCAGGGAGGCGAAATCATAATTGATGGAAAAATATGTCCTGCAGTTTAAGTGTCTGCTTCCGAATCCTGCATAGTTGCCGGAAGTAACGCCGTCGTCATAGCCCACATAGGGGTACTGGTTATCGCCGATGACCGTATTGGGGCTGCCCTGCTCCGCACAGGCCATGCGGATGGCACTTCCCGTCACCTGAATGGCCGTAGGGTCTATGCGCACGGGATACACTCTCTCCGGTGCGGAAAGCCAGCTCTCGTCCGCAGTCACGGTCACAAGCACCATGCCCTGCTGTTCCTCCATGGAGAGTCTGACACCAAAACTGATCTCATCGACGCTGTCGATCATTTCCGGCGCTTCCAGCACAAACACGGCATCCGCCTCCGGATCTGTCCCGGCCTCATACAGATACAGCGTATTATTTCTGATCTCCGCAGCCAACCCATTGGTATCGATAAAGTAGGAAAAGCTGCTCTTTTCTCCCTGCTCCAGCAGGATAATATCTTCTTTTACACTGTTCCCCAACACGGTGTACTGGTAATCCACGCCGGGAAACACGTTACTGTAGCGAATGGCATTGTCCCTCGTCAGGCCGTTCTGAAAGCTGCCCTCCGCCGGATACAGTGTGATCAGGGCGTCCCTGTTTGCAATGGTGATTCCCCTGCCTTCTTCCAGGTCAGGATTTTCCGGCAGGAGCACCATGTAATCATTTGCTCTGTTGACATAGCCTGCCTCCTGCTCTCCACCGAACATGCCAAAGACACTGGCGGTCTCCCTTTCCAGTGTGTTGTCCACGGGCATCAGGTTGCCATCATCGTCTATAAAGGTGGCGCCGTCATTTCCCACAACGGTTACATATTGATTGCCGTCCACATGGTAGGTGCGGCTGTATTCATCAAAGGAGACCAGAGTCCCGTAAGCCTCCTGTTTTTCTTCTTCATAAAACTGCTCAGGCAGACGAGTCTCCGCCGGCAATTCTTCGGTAAGGATGGCATCTTCTCCGACTGCGGCATCTCCTCCCGATACTGTTCCCGGGTCCTCTGCCGAAGCTGCGTCTCCTCCCGATACCGTTCCCGGATCCTCTGCCGGAACAGTTCCCCCATCCCCGGAAGCATCTGCGTTATCTGCTGTGTCAGAGGTATCTTCCTCACCCGGGGTAACCTCCACAGCGCCGGGGATGTTCACATCATTTTCCCCGGGTTCTTCCGCACCCACAGTACCGCTGCCGGCATCTCCTCCGGAGACCGCAATTGTATTTTCATCGGTCTGCCGCTCCGTACCATCCGTACCGGCAACGCTCTCCTGCTGCACCTCTGCACTCCCCGCCGTTCTTACGGCGTCTGCTCCTGCGGCATCCGCCCCGGCGGCATAAAGAATTGCGTTATCCGATGCCAGCAGCGCTACTGTAAGCACCATGACAAGGGCTCTTTTCAGCTTTTTCCCCAGGTATCTGCTCTTCATTTCTTTATCCTCCAGTATAATAACATTAATACATTATACTAATACAGGATAATAATAATTGCAATATGTTTAGGAAATTATTTAAAGATTGTTTTCCCACACCCCGATCACCGCTATTGTCATGTCGTCCCGCACTCTGCCGCCTGCGGCGATCAGAGCCATCCGCAGAAGCCGTTCCGCCAGCTCCCCCGGATTCTGTTCCTTCATGTCCCCAATTGCCCTGCACACGGCGCTTTCATAGCCCTGTCCGCTGAATGCATCTATCACGCCGTCCGACATCATAAACAGATAATCCCCGTCCCGCAGACTTACCTGTATGGGTTGAATCTTTGTCTGCTGAAAAACCCCCAGCGGGAGATTACCCTCGGCAAGCAGCTTTATCTCCTCCTCTCTTTTCAAGAAGGCAGCGGCGCCGCCCACTTTTCTGAACTCACATTCCCCGCTGTAAAGGTTTATGCTGCAGACATCAAGAGTGGGGTGATTCCTGTCCTCCCCCGTGACAAACAGGGCTGTGTTTACCATCTCCACCGCCGCCTCAGCGTCATACCCCGCTTCCAGGAGCTTTTCCATCAAATCAAGCACCTGTCCGCTGTTTTTTGCAGCCTGTTCCCCTGAACCGGTGCCGTCGGACAGCATCACGGTGAGCTTACCCCGCTCCGCCTCCAGAACTGCATAATTATCCCCTGAGATCGCCTCGTCTTCCTCCGTCACTCTGGCAAACCCGGTCAGCGCCACAAAGCGGGCTTCCCCCTCCAAAACATAGCTGCGGGGCTCCTTTTCCACCATAAAGGGACTTCCCGACGAAAGCTGCAATCTTTTGTTCAGCAGAACGGAAAGCATGTCCGCTGCTTCCTCCGCAGATATGCTCCCTCCCCTGCCCGTGCTCATGGTGATCACGATGGCCTCCCTTCCGTCGTCTCCCATTATGTAGCAGGGATTCTCGGCCCTGATGCCCTCATTCCTCATGGCATGAATGATCAGCCGCCTTTTTTTGTCCTCCATAGGTCTGTAACAAAGCACCTCGCCGGCCACATCCGTCATGATCTTTGCCATTTCCTGCAGATGGCTTTTCAGTATCTGACGATTCTCCCAGATTCTTCTCTCGGAAAGAATTTCCTGTCTGTCTTCTGTTTCCGGGCAAAAGCTCCCATCATAGCTTCTTGCCAGCTCATAAAAGCTGTCCGCATAATTTAAAAGTCTTCTCCTGCACAGTTCCGATACCTGTGCCGTCCGAAGCTCGCTTTCCACTGTCTTCATTTCATGCCCCGCTTTCTATTTTCAGTTCACACCGCGCCATTCGTCAGCCTGTCAGCTCAAATTCTCATGCAAGCATGGAATTTAAGCTTAAAGGCTGACATGTGAACTGTAACGCAGATTATAGATTTCTGTACCTGCTTTTTTTGTCAAAACCGGGCAGGGCAGACTTAAATTTTTGCGACAAAAAAAGCAGGAGCCGTTCAACTCCTGCTACCGTTCTTCCTTAAACATAATCTCACCTTCATAAACCAGTCCCAATTTTTCCCGCGCTATATCTTCAATATAGCCCTTCGTCTGAATCTTCTTCCCAAACTCCTCAATCTCCCGGGACCGATTCTTCTCCTGGACGATCTGTTCCTCAAGCTGCTGCTTTTCCCGGGTCTTGGCATCAATCTTTTTCTGCAGTTCCACACTCCGCCATGCGGCTGCCACCATGATCATCAACACCACCAATGACACCAGAAACATACTTAATCGATTTTGATTTTTCCTGCGGTAAGCAACCCTGCGTCTTGTTCTTGCCATAGACCTTCCTTTCCGGCATCTAGTTTCCCTTTAAGCCTATTTTAAGCATTTTAAGAAAATACGTCAATCTTATTTTTACTGCTTTTCTGATCCTGCGTCCGATTCTGTGGCTGATACAGCCTATTCCCGCTCCCGCTTTCTTAAACAGAATTTTCAGAGGCCGCAAAAACCAGCCAATAATTTTTCTCAGTCCCGTCAGCACCTTGGACAGGATAAGAGACACATACTTTACAAACGGAGGGCTGAAGAGCTTTCTGTACAGCAGCATTCCCACAATAGCTCCAAATATGGCAAACCAGCGCAGTTCACCGTTACTCTCATGGTACATAAGCAGAAAAACGGAACCCCCGCAGTAGATCCAGAATCCCAGATCCTCCAGCGATACAAAAAAGGAGTTGTGGGGAATCACTCTGCGGAATATCCTGATGACATCATAGACAAATGTAATAAAAATGCCCATCAACAGGGCATGCAAAAGAAATTGGTTTTCATTTGCCATAAAAAATTACCGGAACAGCTTACTCAACAGAGATTCGCTTTTATGCCCGCTTCCTGCCGCATCAGAATATGTAAAGCTGTCTATCCTGCCATCTATATCCACCTCTCCCTTTTCCAGGGTAAGCCTGCTCACATGCAGGTCATCTCCCTTTATCATCAGCATTCCCTGCTCTGTCTCCAGAAGAATTTCATGGATGTCAAAGGAAAGTACATCATTTACACCGTTTACAGTGCAGTTTTTCCGGTTTGTCATGGTCATCCTGTGCGTACGTGTGCTGCTGTTCAGATCCTCCATAAGCCCCTCCGTTCAGATTTCCTTTTTTAAAAGCCTATGCGGATACAGCCCGGTTCATGCACTAAATGTATCTGAAAAGTTCTTTTGCCTCTTCTTTTTTTACGGTCTCCTGCACATCCAGCACTTCCACCTTCACCTCTTTGTTGCCGAACGCGATGGTAATGATGTCGCCCTCTTTTACATTTGCGGAGGCCTTTGCAGGTTTATCGTTGATCTTCACCCGTCCGCTGTCGCACGCCTCGTTTGCCACGGTGCGGCGCTTGATCAGGCGCGATACTTTCAAATATTTGTCCAGTCTCATAATTTCTCCCTTTCCGCCTCTTCCAAACGAAAACGGAGAACCTTCTGGAAGGTTCTCCGCTGTAATCGAAAGCTCAACTTAGTTCAGCATGTCCTTTAAAGCCTTACCAGCCTTAAACTTGGGTGCCTTGGAAGCTGCAATCTTCATTGCCTTACCGGTCTGGGGATTTCTTCCCTCTCTTGCTGCTCTCTCGGATACCTCGAAAGTACCGAATCCTACCAGCTGAACCTTGCCGCCCTTCTTCAGCTCCTCAGCAACAACGTCTGTGAAAGCCTTCAGTGTCTTTTCAGCATCCTTCTTGGATACGCCTGCCTGTTCAGCCATAGCTGCAACTAACTCTGTTTTGTTCATATTGAACTCCTCCTGTAATGAGTTTTCTTTTTTGTATGTTCTCAGATGTCCTCTTAAAACACCTATAACTATTTATATCTGTTTTCCGATAGTTTGTCAAGGCATTTTACGCAATTATACTGTTTTTACAGCTTTTTTTTATTTTTTATCTCGTAGAAGAGTTTCCTGAGGCCGAATTTCCGGAAACCGTGGAGCCTCCATTAAAAATAAGTCCGGCAAAGGAAAACGATATATCTTTTTCTTCATCGTCTACCTGTATCGTGTAACTCCTGGTCTCATAATAATTTTTTCGCAGCGTAATGACATGAACCCCTGCATTTTTTCGGAAGCTGCAGGGAGAAATGCCTACATAGTTGCCATCCAGATATACCTCAACCCCTTCGGGAGCGTCCACAAATACCTTATAATAATCCGTAACCGCCGTTGTGGAGGATTCCGTACTCTCCTTCTTGTCTTCTTCCGAACTGTTGGCATCCAGAACCACGTTAAACCCTCCGGACTCCTGAGCGACGCGGATATACTGTGTAACAGACTGATACCCTTCAGCTCTGGCAATCAGCTGATGAATCCCATACAGCAGATCCACCGGGCCGGAGGGGTCTACTTTTTCACCGTCAATATACAGCTCCGCATAAGAAGGATCCAGCGAAAAAAGCACCATGCCGTACTGAGGCTCCGGAATTTCAAGGTCTCCGATGTCCAGCGTAGTCTCCTCGTTGCGGTTAATGGTTACACTCTTAATTCCGCCGCCGCCCTTATTGCTGATATTGACCTGATAGTTTCCCTCGGGCACCAGCAGCAGCATATCCTCCGTAATCCTGCGGATCAGTGTCTGTCCGACTTCAATCCACCCACCCACAAAATTTTCGTCATTGGCCAGCCTTAAATACCCGTGTCCTCTTTCCACCCGGATGGTGAGTATCTGGCTGCCGATTCCCTGAAAACTCAGGACATCCGACGGATTCAGATCCATGCTTTCCATGCTTCTGCCCTCCGACAGATATTGTGTATTGGATGTCAGCTTATAAATGTCCGAACCGATACTCACTTCACCGCGCACCGTATTGATCTCATACTTCTCCACATCCTCATAGGACCAGGCACCGGTGGAGAGCTGCAGGGTCGTCAGATGCTTTTTGGACTTCAGGAAGGTCACATCCACAATGTCACCGATCTCCACCTGCTCAAAGGAGATGCTCTCCCCGTATTTGTCATAAAACCGGGTAGTGCCATCTATTGAGAGTGTATACCTCTTCCCCAACTCCAGATTCAAAAAGGTAGCCGTTCCCTTCTCACCGTCCCTGCTCACGAATATGGCTGTGTCCGCCGAATCATAGCTGTCCGGTCCCGTCACAACAAACCCTGTATCCGCCTTGTCTCCGGAGGAGGGTTCGTCGGTTCCGTATTCTCCGTCTTTCTGAAACGGATTGGCGCAGGCCGTCAGCGACACCGCCAATACCGCCGTCAGAAAAACTACCCTGATTCCGAATCTCTTCCTTCTTTTGTCTTCCATCTTTATACTCCTTGCGTGCTCCGGCACGCATATCAATCAATGAGAAAAATGCCGCTCTTGCCCGCTTCCGTGGACATCCCTGAATACTTCATTCAAAAACCGCTGTTTTTCTTTCTCCTGTGCTATCAGTTTCTCCAGTTTTTCCTGATTCTTTCCCGGAATCCAGGCTTTTCCCGAATTGAAATAGAAATTTGCTATTTTCCAGAATTTCTCCGGATATGCCAGTCGGTAATACAGATCAATGCGGTCCTCAGCAGACAGGGGATGCTCCTTCTCATATGCCTGCAGCAGCTCCGAACCCATTGCGGGCGACCAGTTTCCCTTCTCCAGCAGTTTTCGCAGAAGAAGGTACAGATCCCTCACAGGACGGTCCGGCAGACATTTCTCAAAGTTCGTCACAAACCAGCCGCCGGGAGACATCAGGATATTGTGATACTGGTAATCCCCATGGCAGAATGTGACGGTTCCGGCCTTCTCCGCCCCGGCGTCCCTTCTTTGAAAAGCTTCTTTATATTGATTCCATTCCTCCGTAACTTCCAGAGCCTGCTCCAGAAAATAGTCACAGGAACCCATAAGACTGACCTCAAAGGGCAGCTTCTGTCCCTTTTGCTTCAGATATTTCTTCACTCTCCGTATTTCACGGTTGTGTTTTTCATACTCCTTCTCCGGTGCATACATGGCAAAATTCCCGGCCTCATCAGCAGGCAGTTCCATGCTCTCATGAAGCTTCGCCAAAAGTTTCACTGCCTGTATACACTCGCCTCTTTCGCTGATGCTGCACTCCCGGCCCTCCTGCCAGGTCTTCAGGATATAAGCCGACCCATCCCCGTCCTTAACAAAAAGTCCGCCTTCCCTGGTGGGTACAATGCTTTCCGTCCGCACCTTTCCGGCAGCGGCAATCCTCTGCAGCAGCCTGTTTTGCAGCTCAGCCCTCTCGTCATTCCCGCTGTATTCCTTAAAGATCAGACATCCATCCGCCGTGTCACACACGATGGCGCCTCTTCCCTTTCTGGTTCGAAGCACCTCTATATCATACTGTTCCAGTAATTCCACTGCCCTATCATTCACTGACCGCCCCTCCTGCATATGTTTGTTCAGACTCGAAAGCTCCTGCTTTCATCATATCTTATGAGGTGGGGCAAAAAAGTATGTTGTTAATTCGTCAGCTTTTCCGCTTCAGCCAGCAGTTTCTCCTTTGTGTTGCAGGAAGGGTCGTCCAGCACAAGAGCAAGCAGCTTCTGCAGGACATCCCCCAGCTCCTTCCCCGGCTTCATTCCGGCGGCAATCAGGTCATGGCCCGTGACAGCAAGATTTTTCAGGGTCACACACTCCTGTTTCTCTCTCATCTCTGCATACAGCTGCTTCCACTTTTCCAGCCGCTCCAGCTTCTGCTGTCTCATGTAATCGCTCTGGGCGGAAATGTCCGCATATTTTATATGAAAAAGCAGGGGAAATGCGTCCTCCCCTATTTTATTTACGGCGTGACGTACCGTTCTCTCATCCGGTTCCACATCATTTCCGTAATCATGGTACATCACCAGCCTGCACACCATGTTGATGGTATCATTGTCGAATTTCAGTCTGCGCAGGATTTTTCCGGCCATCTCGGCACTCACCCTCGCATGTCCGTGAAAATGTGTAATCCCATCCTCATCCACCGTCAGAGTATCCGGCTTTCCCATGTCATGCAGCAGCATAGTGAGCCGCAGCACTTTGTCAGGCGGGACGGCTTTCAGAGAGCGTAAAATGTGCTCGCCTACATTGTAAATATGGTGGGGATGATACTGCTGTGTCTCCATGGCACGGTCAAGCTCCGGCAGAATCACCTTTGTAATGCCCATGGCGTATGCCCCTCTGAGATAATCCGGATGAGGTGACATCATTATCTTCACCAGCTCCGCCTGGATACGTTCCGCGCTGATATTGTTCAGGTTGGAAGCCAGCTTCCGAATTGCCGTGACAGTATATGCATCAATGTGATATCCCAACTGGGCTGCAAACCTTATAGCCCGCAAAATGCGCAAAGCATCCTCCTCAAACCGCTCCTCGGGCTTGCCTACGCACCGGATCACTCCTATCCGCATATCCTCCCTGCCGCCGAAATAATCCACCAGCCCTGCCTCGTCATTATAGGCCATGGCATTTATGGTAAAATCCCGGCGCAGCAAGTCCTCCTCCAGATTCGGCGTAAAGGTTACCTCACTGGGATGCCTGTTGTCCTCATACTTTCCGTCAATACGGTAGGTAGTGACTTCAAAACCTTCCTTATCCTGCAGGACCGTGACGGTTCCATGCTGAAGTCCTGTATCCACAGTGCGGGGAAAAAGAGCCTTGACCTGCTCCGGCGTGGCGGAGGTGGTGATGTCCCAGTCCTGGGGCTCCCTTCCCAAAAGGGAATCGCGCACGCAGCCGCCCACCACATAGGCTTCAAAGCCTGCTGCCTGTATGGTCTTCACAATATGCGCAGCCTTGTCCGGCACCGTTATTTTAAGCTTACTGCCCACGCTTCCCCCCTTAGTATTCTAAATTAATTAAAAAACTTTTCAATTACCTGTATCAGCCCGTCCTCATCGTTAGACGCTGTCACATAATCTGCAGCTTCCTTCACCGCCTGCTGTGCGTTTCCCATAGCAACGCCCACACCTGCGTATTTGATCATGGAAATGTCATTGAAGCCATCGCCGCAGCACACCGTGTTTTCCCTTGTCACCCCAAGCACAGGCAGAATTTTATCCAGAGACTCCGCCTTGTTCACATTCTTCGGTACAACTTCAATAAAATAAGGTTCGGAACGGTAAATGTCGGCGCGGTCACTGTACTGCTCCCGGAGCTCCTGCTCCAGGCGCTCCGCCTTCTCGGACTCTGCAGTCATCAGGCACTTGTTGATGTCAAAGTCCACAAACTTTGTAAAATTATCCACTTCCCTCACCGGAAGACCGTTGATGCAGGCTTCCAGCTCCACATATTTATCCGGGGGGAAAGCTGAGATAACCTCATCCCCCAGATAGGTAATCAGACCACACCCGTTGTCTTTTGCAAAACGGTACAAGCCCGGCAGAAGAGGAAGCGGCAGAAGCCTCTGATAGATAATATCCCCCGTGTAGCAGTCCACGATCCTTGCGCCGTTGAAGGAGAGCAGATAGCCTCCGTATCTCTCCAGCTCCAGCTCTTTCTCATACTTAAGCATACCGGGCGTGGGTCTGCCTGAGGCGAGAATCACCTTCTGCCCCCGCTTCATCAGGTCCTGAATCGCCTGCCTGGTGGCGGATGTAATCTCTTTCTTTGAATTCGTCAGAGTCCCATCAATATCCAAAACCAACGCTTTTTTCATACTGATCTCCCATGCCGTCGGCTTACGGCACTCTTTCCATGCTATTCCCCGCTCTCGCCGGAAGCATCACCGGATCCGGAAGCGGCGGCAGCCTCCTGAACCTTCAGATAGTTCAGATTGCCCCGGGCATTCGTCACCTCATACCCCTGCGCAATTTCTTCCATATAAGCGCTCATTGTCTCAGTCAGCAGCGTACTTTCTATATCCAGATACCAGGCAGGGTCATTTGTCCCCACATAGTAGACAACATAGGAGCTCTCACCCTCACCGCCCAAAATTGCGGTGGTCTCTCCGCTGATCCGGGCGCTGTCAAATATCCAGTCAGCCAGGGCATCCGTCATGCTGTTCGCCGTCAGTCCCTCGTGCAGGCCTCCTTCAACAGAAGAACCGTTCTTGTCCGCCAGTTCTGCAAAGCTGTCCTCCGTTGCGGCGCCATTCTTCCATTCCTCCAGCATGGCATCCGCGCTGACAGCCGAATCCGCACTCACAATAATGATCCTGGCGTCTGCCGTGGGCGTCTGATCCAGGCTGCGGCCTTCGAACTCTATCGCATAGTAGAGATGACCGGTGGTATTTTCAATGACCGTTGTGTCCCCGGCCTTTCTCTCGCTGTCAAACAGCCAGTCCCGAAGCAGGCTGGCAACTGCGCTTCGCTTTACGTTCTCCTTCAGATCGCCCAGCCGGATAATATTCTCCAGGGCCGCTTCCGCTGATTCGCGGGCTTCTCCCATGGCAAATTCAATCTCTGCCTCAGAGGGCTGATACGCCGCATCCGTGCCGTTTCCTTCAGTTCCTTCCGTCTCATCCACGGGGTCGGCCAAATCCGTAGGCTCAGTGGGCAATTCCGCATTAATTGTAATGACGCGGTAATTCACAGAATCATAGTCATCCGCATGCTCCTCGTAATATGACTGGATATCCGCTTCAGACGGCGCTTTCTCCTGTGAAACCTGCTCATAATATGCGCTGAGCTTCATTGTATCGGTGACAAAGCCCTTCACCCGGGAAGCCGTGGCATATGTGCCGTACAGCTGCTGTATATAAGCCTTCTCCGTCATACCTGCGGCAGCGGCGGCTTCCTTCAGCGTTTGCTCATATTTCGCATATTCCTCGGTGGTATCATAGGTAAATCCCGCCTCGTTCATCTTATCCCGCAGCGCCTTGTTGCCGGCAATATTTTCCACAGCCAGCTGCTCGAAATAATCCTGGAAGGTCAGCGTATCAGTGTACATCTGGGTGGACAGGTCCCCGCTCAGGTCAATTCCGAACATGCTCAGGTAATAACTGTTCTGGGTAATGTAGCTGTTCTTCATCAGATTGTAATTATAATCAAATTCCAATCTGGATACCTTCTCTCCCGCCACCTCAATAAATGTACCGTTTATGGTCAGATAGCTGCGGATGGGAAAAGATGCCACCAGGCAGAACAGCAGCACAACAACTGCGATCCCCGTAATCCTGCTGACCAGCTCGTCCCGCCTGGCCTTTTTGCGCTCTTCTTCCTTTCTCTGCATTTTCAGGTCGTATTTCGTCACAACCTTTTTTTCTTCTGAGTTCTCTGTAGCTTTCTTAGACATAATGATCCTTTCTTTGCAGCTTTCCTTTTGCTCATGTGGTTACTTCGCCATGTAAATATAATGAAGAAAGTCTTTGCAAGCAAACTTTTTCATTATATTTGCATGGCTCTGTATAGTTACAAATTTTGTAAATTATACTCCATGGTCTGTTGCTTTCGCAACTCATTTCACATATTTTTCAAGTTTTTCCACAATATTTTTCATACAGCCGGGCTCAAAGGGATTGTCCAGCCCTACTTCTTTTATCATATTTGTAAAGAAATCGCTGGCTGACAGCTTGCAGAGCTTCAGATAACTCTCCCACGCGGCCTTAAAGTTCTCGTCCATCTTTACCTTGTACTGCAGCGCGCAGGTCTGGGCAAGGCAATAATCAATATAGTAGAGTGGTGATGTGTAAATGTGGGTCTGTTTCTGCCAGAATCCGCCCTTCTCAAAAAACTCATAACCGCTGTAATCCATGTGGGGCCTGTACTCACCTTCCAGTTTCAGCCATGCCGCATGTCTTTCGGCCGGCGTCATGTCGGGATTCTCATACACAATATGCTGGAACTCATCCACCATGCAGCCGTAAGGAATAAACGCCGCGGAATCCTCCAGATGCATCTCGATATAATCTTCCGCCCTGCCGCCGAAGAACATTTCCATCCAGCCCTGAGTGAAAAATTCCATGGACATGGAGTGAATCTCCGCTGTCTCCATGCCGATATCCCCATGCTCCCTGATAGGATCCTTGCCGGAGAGATAGCCCTGGAATGCGTGTCCGCACTCATGTGTGATCACGTCCACATCCCCGCTGGTGCCGTTGAAGTTTGCAAACACGAAGGGGGAATTGTACACGGGCATATAGGTCATATAGCCGCCTGCCCTCTTTGTCTTGCGCCCCAATACATCAAACAGCTCATTCTCCATCATGAAATCCATGAATTCCTTCGTCTCCGGAGAAAGCTCTCCGTACATCTTCTGGCCTGCTGCCAGAATCTCATCGGGAGTACCTGTAGGCGCGGGATTTCCTTCCCTGAAGTACACCGCGTTGTCGATGCAGCTTAAGCTTTCCAGGCCCAGCCGTTTTCTTCTGCGCTCATGCAGCTCCTCCGCAAAGGGGACAAAATCCTTTTTCACCTGTGCCCGGTATGCCTCAACCTCAGCCTGTCCGTAACAATTGCGCCCCATGCGGTAATAGCCCAGCTGCAGATAATTTTCATAACCCATCAGCTTCGCCTGGGCGGTGCGGTTTTTCACCAGTTTGTCATAGATTTCATCCAGCTTGTCCGCGTTTGCCTCAAAATAGGCATTGTATTCCTTCCACGCCGCCGCCCTGACAGTTCTGTCCTGGTGCACCAGATAAGGACGGAGCAGGGACAGGTTCAGCTCCTTGCCGTCAAAGTTGATCTTCGCGCTGGCGATGAGTTTATCGTACTCCATTGTCAGCCCGTTCTCCTCCTGCATCAGGGGAATCAGCTTTTCATCCATGGACTTCTGGGCAATCTCCATGTTTTTGAAGGCTACAGGTCCTATCTTGTTCTCCAGATACTCCCTGTAGGGAGACTCATATAGTTTTTTCTGGTAAGCCAGCACCAGATTGCTGTATACCGGCAGCTTCTCGTCATAGTACTCATGCTCCTTCTCATAAAATTCATCCGTTGTGTCAATATCAAAGCGGATGTGGGAGATGGTGTACAGCGTGCTTACCCTGTCATTCAGCTCATAAAATTTCTGATGTACGGCAAACTGCTCCTCCCCGCTCTTTGCGGCGTCGAACTCCTCCATGAGAGCCATCAGCTCCTTTTCCACCTGCTCAAAGTCCACTCTCTCGTACGGCATATCCTTGAATTTCATATTTTTCCTCCATTCTGAAACCTTATGTTTTTCTTCCGGCAGACGGCACATCACCCCGCAGCCACGTTCTATATTTTACACGATTCCTTTCAAACTGTAAATAAATAAGTAGTAAACCTTGCAAACCTTTTCTCTCTGTGTTAAAGTTTTAATTATAATAATTTTCTTATGAACAGGAGGCAAACATGTTAGAAGAGCTTAAGAAAAAAGGGTTTAAAAAGTCGCTGCCGCTGTCGATTATCCTGATAATCGTCGGTCTGGTCCTGGCAATCTATAATGCAAGCAGCGCATTTTGTGCATTGGCCGGGTATGCAACGTTTGAGGACTTGAAGCCGAATCAGGTCGGCGGCAAGCTGGTTGAGGCGGATATAAATATTGTGTATGAGTGTTATCTGGAGCAGGGTACCAAGAATACGTCCACAAACCGCACCACCATCAACTATTATTGGTATATCATCTCCACAGGCGATATCTATGCAATGGATTTCGACGAAGACAATTACCGCTATATGGCCATCAGGGTTCCCAAGAGTCTCGGCAAGCAGATGGATGCCATCATGGATTACTGGTACAGCTACGGTATGCCGGCTTCCGACTCACTGAAGGTTACAGGAAAAGTGAAAAGATTCTGGCCCGACAAGTATTATAACTATTTCCATGACCTCTTTGTAGATGATTATGAATGGAGCGAGCAGGAATTTAAGGATAATGTAATCCCCTACTACATAGACGTAAACCTGAGCATGGATACGGTGAAATACGGCTATTTGTTCCTCTTTGTGGGAGGCGCTGCGCTGATCTTGTGGGGTATCATCCGTATCATTCAGGGTGCCAATGGCAGTTTCCTGAAACGGTTCATCGGTGATTACCAGACTGCCGGATATACCGATTCCGCCATTGAGTCCGACATCGCTTCGGCAACCTGCTACACCAAACACAACGACATAAGGATCGGCAAGCTTTGTACCTACTACGGGATGAACAGCGCAATACCCAGAGCAATCCCCAACAATAAAATGATGTGGGCATACCAGAACACCACCACCCACCGAACCAACGGCGTTAAGACCGGCACCACCTACAGCGTCATGGTTTATGTAGATGGCTTTAAGAACTCATTTAATATCGGCGTTCCCGATGAATCAACCGCTCAGGACATTTTGAAGAAGATGAACGAGATTTTCCCCTGGGTTGTTGTCGGCTATTCCGATGACCTGAGAAAAATGTTCAACAAGGACCGCGCACAGTTCCTGCAGCTGCGTTACAATACCGTAGAGCATGTGGCTGTTGAACCCGGCTTTGAAACTCCTAACGCTTAAAGCGCACAGATAAGATTACCCTGGAAATAATCCGGCAGCACTCTCTGTCTCTCAGGACAGCCGTGCTGCCGGATACATTGTGTGGTCGTCAGAAAGGAGAACACATATGGAAGATCACCATTCCGTACATGCACCTATCCCCGGTCTGGGCCTGAGAAGCATCAAGACCGGCCTCGCCGTGATGGTCACGGCTCTTCTCTATGCCATTCCCTTATTCGGCGGCAACCCCACCTTCGCCTGTATCGGTGCCATCTTCGGCATGGGAGCCGATATGGAAGAGTCCCGCCGCAGCGGCGGCAACCGCTTTTTCGGCACCATAATCGGCGGCTTTATCGGTATGTTTCTGTACTGGCTGGAGCATCTTATGTTCCCGGATGGCAGCTATTGGCTGCGGCTGCCCCTGACCTTTCTGGGCATTATTGTAATGATTTGCCTGTGTGTGCTCTTCCACTGGCCGGGCGGAGTTCAGCCGGGCGGCGTCGTGCTGTGCATCATCCTCTTCAGCACCCCTGCCCACCATATCGAATACGCTCTGCACCGTATGGTTGACACCGGCATCGGGGTGGCCGTAGCACTTCTGCTGAATTACTTTCTCCCCAGAAGCCTCATAGAGCGCTTGTTCCACCTGAAGCCTGCGGCTCAGAGAAAGGGGACGCCCCTGCTTGTCAACGGACTGAAGTACAGTATTATCAAGCTTCTGGGCCATGGCAAAGGCGGCTATTCCTACCTCGTAGAGCGGCATCATCAACAGGTTGTCCTGAAGCAGATTCATCATGAACCCTGTGACTATTATACCTTTGGAAATAAAATCGCGGCAGAACAGCAGGATTATGAAAAGCTGCTTGCCGCCGGCATCAGAATGCCGAAAATGCTTGATATTGATACGGACACGGAACGAGTTGTAAAAGAGTACGTCGACGGAGATACCATATTTGAACTGGTAAAAAACAATGTGTCCGTTGCGCCCTATCTGGAACAGGTTCGGGAAATGGCGGCCCAGGCAAAGGCCGCAGGATTGAACATCGATTATTTCCCGACCAACTTTATTGTACAAAACGGGCTGCTGTATTATATCGATTATGAATGCAACGACTATATGGATCAATGGAGCTTCGAAAACTGGGGAATCAAATATTGGTCAAGGACACCTGAGTTTGAGGAATATCTCCGCACACACAAGCAATGATGATCATCCCTGTTTCCTGTACTGTACCGGCGTCATTCCGTAGGTCTTCTTGAAGAGACGGTTAAAATGCTCCACATTTTCATATCCCACCTCTGCTGCAACCGTCTCCACCGTGTGGCCTGTCTCCCGCAGCATAGTGCGTGCTTTCTTCATGCGCTCTTTCTTCACCACGTCCTGGAAGGTCATTCCCGACTTTTCCTTAATATATTTGGAGAGATAAGGCTTGGAGAGATGAAATTCCTCAGACAGAGTCTCCAGCGTTACGTTTTTGTAATCATTCTGGATATAGCTGATGATCTCAACAATGCGCTCCTCTCTGCCGGAAGTGATATGCTGTTCTGCCGCCAGCTTGTTGGCCGCAGAAGCCAAAGCAGCAATGGATGCCTTGATAATGTCCTCATCCACTCCGACTCCCCAGTAAAGCTGTCCGTCGCACATTATGCCCACATATGCCGCGGCTTTGGAGCTTGAGCCCTTGGAAATGGCATGCTCCTCATACACCGAGAGCTGATAGCTCATGCCGAAAAAGGTCTTGATTGCATTGCTTACCGCGTCCAGCCGTCCGTTTCCGGAAGCCCTGATGACCCGTTTGACCTCGCCCTGCTCTATCGTCACCTCCGCACGGATACCATCTTCCTGCTTAAAGTGGCACTCGGGAATCCGGAACACACTCCGGGGAGCAATATAATTCTCTTCAAAGATAGCAAAAATTTCGGCAGGCAAAAGCTCCTGATGCCGTCTGTCGGAAACGCCTTTAACCAGATAGCCTACTTCTTCCTTCATAGCTGCAGGCAGCGAGTACCCGAACTGCTGCTTCAGCACAAAGGCAACACCGCCCTTGCCGGAAACGCTGTTGATGCGGATGACATCCGATTCGTACTCCCGTCCCACATCTGCCGGATCAATAGGCAGATAGGGCACATCCCAGCGCTTTCCGCTCTTCCCTTCCTTCAGCCATGTCATACCCTTGCTGATGGCGTCCTGATGGGAACCGGAGAAGGCTGTAAACACAAGATCTCCCGCGTAAGGCGTCCTCTCATGCACCCTCATACCCGTAAAGCGCTCATATTCCTCTCTTATCTTCATGATATGGCTGAAATCCAGCCCGCTGTCCACACCGTGGCACATCATATTCAGCGCCACCGTCACAAGGTCAACATTCCCCGTGCGCTCACCATTGCCAAACAGAGTTCCCTCTACCCGGTCAGCCCCGGCCAGAATGCCGAACTCCGCGTCACTGACGCCGCAGCCTCTGTCATTGTGGGGATGCACGCTCAGTACCACGTTTTTCCTGTACTTCAGGTGTTTGTGCATATACTCTATCTGGCAGGCAAAGACGTGGGGCATAGCCACCTGTACCGTGGTGGGCAGATTGATGATCGCCTTGTGCTCTGCATCCGGCTTCCACACGTCCAGGACCGCATTGCAGACTTCCAGAGCATAATCCACCTCTGTCTGTGAAAAGCTCTCCGGACTGTACTCAAAAGTAAAATTGCCTTCCGTTTCCTCCGCCAGCTTCTTCAAGAGCGCCGCACCGTCCACCGCCAGCTTCTTAATTGCTTCCTTATCCTTTTTGAACACCTGCTCCCTCTGTTCCACCGACGTGGAATTATACAGGTGCACAACGGCATGGGGTGCACCCTTCACCGCCTCAAAAGTCTTACGGATAATATGTTCCCTGGCCTGAGTCAGCACTTGGATCGTCACATCATCGGGAATCATGTCCCGTTCGATCAGAGCGCGGATAAAATTGTATTCCGTATCGGAGGAGGCGGGAAAGCCTACCTCTATCTCCTTGAATCCGATTTCTACCAGCAGCTTGAAAAATTCCAGCTTATCCTCCAGGCTCATGGGGTCGATAAGCGCCTGGTTGCCGTCCCGCAGGTCCACGCTGCACCAGACGGGGGCTTTGTCAATGCTGTCCTTTCTTACCCAGTCGTAGGTGACCTCCGGAGGCATGTGGTATGATTTCTTGTACTTTTCTTTTACTTTCACTTTACTCATAATTTTATCCTGTCCCTTTGCTCATTTTTAATCTTGATTTTACTAATATTATCACGTTTTTGAGCAAAAACAATGATTTTAATTACTTTATATATTGATGTATTTTAATGTTTTCTATTGCTGTATTTTGCTGTTTCTTGCTGCGCCTTACTGTATTTTTCCTCTGATGCCTCTGTTAATATTCCTCAGCAATATCCATTTCCTCCTGCTCGGCCTCAATGGATACCCTTGAATACGGCGTGCGGTGCAGATATATCAGCCAGTAGCCCGCTCCCACGATTCCGGCTCCGCCCACAATATTGCCCAGGGTCACCGGCAGCAGGTTCTTAAGCAGAAAGCTCACCACATTCAGGCTCCCTGCATCGATGCCGTATTCTGCGGATGTCAGAATACCGGCAATACAGAAGTAAATGTCTGCAATACTGTGCTCGAAACCGCAGAGCACAAACAACATCACCGGCCAAAAGCTCATCAGAAGCTTACCGGACACTTTTTTGGCCGCAAAAGCCGCCCAGACCGCGATACAGACCAGAATGTTACAGAGTATGCCCCGGATGAGAGCCTCCGGAAAGCTCTGGGTCACGCGGCTTAAGCCTGATGCAACTACTTTTTCCGCCAGCCTGCCGCCGTACAGATCGGGGGTGTGCCCGTAAACCACCAGCACTGCCACAAAGGCTGCTCCCACAAAATTGCCCAGAAAAACAAAAACCCAGTTTTTCAGCATACTCCGCAGCCTGATCTTCTTCTCCAGGACACTGATGATGATCAGATTATTTCCGGTAAAAAGTTCACTGCCCGCCACCAGCACCATGGCCATTCCCGCCGGAAAGACAGCGGCGCTTAAAAGTCTGGCAACAGAGGCGTTCTCCACCGTCGCCGATATGGTGGTTGATGCGATTCCCGCAAAACCGATAAACATCCCGGCAAAGGCGCCCAGAATCAGCATTTTCCAGATAGACAGCCTTACCTTATGTATTCCGATCTCCACAAAATTTCTTGCAATTTCTATAGGTGAATGCATATGTTTCCTCCTGCTGTATTGTTACATAACGGTTCAACACCCATGAAAAGCTTACAAACTATTTCATGGCTGAACCATTATTATAATATTATAAAGTAACGCCGGGAATTTGTATACCGTTTTCTTTGGCCTGTTTTCCTCTTGCATTTCTTCAAAAACAAGAGTATCATGAAAGCGATAAAAAAAACTTATCGAAAAAAGGGGGTTTTTCCATGAAAGTTCAAAACAAATGGATAAGGGCTGCAATTCCCGCGCTGCTGCTCCACTGCAGTATCGGTACGGTCTATTGCTGGTCCATCTTCAGCGAAGAGATCGGCAATTATATAGGTTTCTCCAAGGGTGCTACCGAGTGGGCGTTCAGCTTCGCCATCTTCTTCCTGGGCATGTCTGCAGCTTTTCTTGGTAACATAGTAGAAAAAGACATACACCGCTCGTCCCTGATCGCGGCAATCTGCTTTGCCGCAGGCATGGCGGGCAGCGGCTTTTTTATCTGGTACGGCGGCAAACAGTATGCTGCTACGGGTCACGGCAGCGTACTTGCGCTGATCGGCATCTATGTCTGCTACGGCTTTATCATGGGTATCGGTCTGGGAACAGGTTATCTGTCCCCTGTAAAAACGCTGATGCTCTGGTTTCAGGACCGCAAGGGTCTGGCTACCGGCCTTGCAGTTGCAGGCTTCGGTGCGGCAAAGGCTATCGCAAGCCCTATCATGCAGGCGCTTTTGGAGTCTTTGGGTAAGAACGGTATCTGGCAGATGTTTCTCATCTTAGCGGTGGTATACTTTGTCATGATGTTTGTAGGACATCTGCTCCTGGCAAAGCCTGCCGGGTGGCATGAACCTGCAAAGCAGGAAAAAGGCCAGAAGGCCATCGATGTCATCAAGACCAAACCCGTTGTATTCGTAGGCATCTGGCTTATGTTCTATCTCAACATCACATGTGGTCTTGCTCTGATCTCACAGGAAAAAATGATCATCAAGTGTATCGGTCTCGGCGCAATGGCCGGCGTCCTGTCTTCCGTGACAGCAGTCTTCAATGCGGGCGGACGTCTGGGCTTTTCCGCATGGGCTGACACCATGAAGGACAGAAATACCATTTACAAGATCATATTCATACTTTCCATAGCCGCTACCGCTCTTGTCATTGTCACACAGGCGATCACCAAACAGGGCGACAGCATTATAAGCGGTGCCTCCGGCAGCATGTTGCTCACCGTACTGGTTCTGATTCTGCTCTTCGTGGTAAATGCTGGTTACGGCGGCGGCTTCAGTAATGTTCCCACCCTGCTGTCTGACCACTACGGCATGGGAAATATCAGCGCCATCCACGGCATTACCCTTTCTGCATGGGCTATTGCAGGTCTGACAGGCAACCAGGTAGCAACCCTGATCGTAAACAAGGTAGGAAACTGGAGCAGTATCGTTGTTGACGGACATGAATACAGCATTAACCCCACCGGTTATCAGTCTGTGCTGTACCTGACGATTGTATTGTATATTGTCTCTCTGCTGATCAGTTTCTTCATGGTCTCCAGCCACAAGAAAAAGCAGGCGTAAACACAGGCAGGACATGTGCTGAACAGTACATATCCCCGCTTAAGATATAAGAGAACACCCCTTCCGGCATCTGTGGCAGATGTGCTGAAAGGGGTGTTTTCTTTTTACATTCTTGCACCTATAAAATAAAAACCATTGGATTTATGTCCGTTCATTGTTGTAAATGTCAAATGTTCGTATTCCTGTTCCGAAAAATCCTTCAGAAGCCGCTTTATCCAGGTTTCATCATGATGTCTGCATACTGCGCCCTCAGGCAATTCGAACACACCGTATATGCCGTAGATTTCTTTGAATTCCTCATAGCGTGATAGATTACGGTCATCTGTATTCAGCAAAAAATCATTTACATACAAAATTCCCCGGGGCTTCAACACCCTTTTGATTTCTGACAATAACTGTTCCTGCTCTTCATTCGTCCGTATACAGGTTAAAACAGCAAAGAGAATCACTGCGTCAACACTTGCGTCCGGCAAATCTATTTCTATATCTTCCTTTACCCTTAGATCAAGATATGGAAACCGCTGTTTCCCTCTTTTTATCATGCCGCTTGAAAAGTCAATACCGATCAAATTGTGATAGCCATTATGATACAGTTCATCAAGTGTCCTCCCATATCCGCAGCCGACATCAAGGATATAGCTGTCTCTTTTTACATATTTTGCAAATTCCTCTGCCTGAAATGGCGTGGTAAATTCCTTTTTATCTGATACACTGTTCCAATATTCCTCTTGTTTCATCCTCTATTGACCTCCTTTTCTTGCATTATACAAAAATCTGTGATAGCCTGTTATGAGAAATCTCACACTGTTTGAAGGGACGCCATAATGATAGAGATAAGCGAACGAGAAACATTAGAGGAATATTATACTCTTTTCCCTTTGTCGGACTATTTCAGCTTTGATATACGTCCTTATACATCAATCGTAAAATTTGACGATGCTGAAAGTATTCTTCGTGAAGGTGAAAATCCCTGTTTTCTGTATTATTTGATAGACGGTCGGGCGAAGTTATTTCTTTCTCAGGAAAACGGACGTATTTCTCTTATCAATTTTCTTAAAGCTCCCTGCTTTATCGGAGAAATGGAATTGCTTGGTGCGCAGGAAGCGGCAAATGGTGTTACCGCTATCACTCCTTGTACATGTTATGCGATTGATATAATAAAATGCAAAGCCCAAATACTGAACGATACAAAATTCTTGCGTTACCTTTGCCTGTTCCTGAGCCAAAAGGCAATAGGGAACACCTATAATTACTCAAAAAATCAATCTTATCCTTTAGAGGTACGTTTGGCAGATTTTATCCTGTTGACTTCCTGTAATCAGCTGTACAGAGAAAGACATACAGAAGTATCTGAGTTTTTAGGCGTATCTTATCGTCATTTGCTCTATGTACTTGCTGATTTCGTAAAACGCAGTATCCTGGAAAAAACAGAGCAGGGATATTATATTAAGGACTTAAAAGCCCTCCGCAAAATAGCAGAGGGCAGTCTATAGATCAGTCTGTCCATCGGACGGTAGAAAAACCGTCGACCCAGCCCGGCCGATCCATTTTTGATTTAAATATTTGAAAACAACTTTGCGGAAAATCCCGGAAACCTTCCCGGTCCTTTAACTGTTCGATTATTTCTTTTGCTTTTTCTTCAGACGAAAAAACGCCAATGAGTTTTTCTTCCTCATGCGTACCATAATCGTCCGTCAGGTCATGTGTATGCCATAGCAGAAAAATATCCATTTCAATCACCTCGTTGTCATCAGCGTGACTCTGCTGCTGCTTCTCCAAAAACTTGCTAGCGGGAATATATAAACCTAAACAGTGTGGCGCCATGCGTGACACCATTAACCAGATTCAGACAATATAAAGGCATATCGCTGTCCCCGTCATAGATAAAAAACCGCTCCGTGTCCGACCCTGTCCCATACATCCATATGCGCATCAGTCTCTCGCCGTCATATTCGCAGATATAATCACTCTCATACTCATAAGCATCCGGCAGCTTGTCCGGCGGCAGATTGCCCAAATGTATTTCGTCCATACTATCCCCTTCGTATAAGGCATATACCCCGTATGGATCAGTTTCTTTGCAGTCTATCTCTATGCATCCCTTAAACATAAATCCGTCCATATCTGTTAGTGTCTCTCCCGGATAATCCAGATACCCGCAGCCCAGCTCCCTCTCCGGGTCGAAATACAGGGTAAGGACAACATCGGAATGGGACCAGATTATGGTATCAGAAGATTCATTGTGCCACCGGTATTCATGAAATTTATCCTGCCGTGACAGTCCCACCTGACTTAAGAATGCATCCACACCATCCCTGGGAACATTCACTCTGTTGTGATAGTCCTGCTCCGCCAAAGGTACAAATTTCAGAAAATAATAATCCAGCTCCAAATAGGCTGCGGGAATCATAGAATCACCCTCATAGACCATGTAAAAGGTATCAAACCTTCCTTGCTCCACATAGAGCAGCCGCTCAAGCTCGTCATAGACATAATGCGGATTCCAATCCACACTCTCGTGCCCAAAAACCTTTTCATTGAACTGATACTCTTTTTCCCGTAAAGTGCCATTCTCTCTGTAGAAAAAAAAAGACGGTAAAAATCTCCTCCTGTTTACTCTCTTCCCCTTCTGTCTTCACACAGCCTCTCAGATGATATGCACAAAGCCTGTTCTCCGAATCATAGGTATAGGTTTCCTCAAGCCCTGTGGTCTTCTCATATATGAAATAAGGAATTCGGTCTATCCGCCTGGCTTCACCATATTCAATCTGTGTTGAGTAAGGATTGGAAAAATTCCAATAGCGATTCCACCCATAACTGTCATAACCACTGATTTCAAACTTCAGCAGATCCGAGCCTTCCTCCGTCTCCTCATATTCCAGCCCGCAGCCCCGGCCCGTCTCCCGGTCATAATACAGCTTCAGCTTTGGCGCTCCCTTCAGGTCATAAAAACAGACCGGGCTTACATTCTCCATTCCCAGGCCTTTCAGATACCCCTCCACATCCTCTTCAGCCAGCAGATCATACATGGATCCTGCATATGGATTCTCCCGATCTTCTAAAATATCTACAGTCTCTGTTCCGAAAGTTTCCGCTGTACGCGGTCCCGGCTGCCTGGATTGCGCCTCACTGCCGCAGCTTACAAGACATAGAGCAAGCAGTATGCTGTACCTGCATACGATTTGTTTTCTCATACTGCTGTTTCTTATACTGCTGTTTCTCACTCTACTGCCACCTTTTCGTATACACCTTCTCTTCAATTGCCACTTTTATGATATATTATTCAGTTAAAAACGTCTCTACAATACCATTCAATCCATATCTTGAAACAATATCAGTTAGCCCGTTTTTGACCTCCTCACGGCTAAAAGCATTTGCTTCAAGAAAATCATCATCCTTGTCGTTAAGATAAGCATAAAATAGTAACGCAATTTCCAGTTTGGCCATCTCTCCCGTTTCTGTCAGGTCATAAATCATATTTTCAGCTTCACTGATTTTCCCCGCATCTACCAGATCACATAGATTGTCCAAAGTTTCTTTTTCTTCGGATTCCATTAGTAATTCGTCTGACGGAGACGCTGTATCAATGCCAAATAATAGCTTCAATATTGCTCTTACTATTTCATTTATAAGCCGCATAATGTAGTCCTGTTCAAACAAATATATTCTCCTTTTCGTAGATAATCATTTACAGAAAGGTTTTATCAGATAATCTCAATTCTCTCAAAATACCGAATCAGTATATCCGCACAGTTTTCCGCGCCCAGGGCAGAGGTGTCCAGAATCATATGGTAGTTGCTCACATCGCCCCAGACCTTACCTGTGTTGCTGTGATAATATTCCGAGCGCGCTCGGTCATTCTTTTCTATCAACTCTTTTGCCTCGTCATGGGACAAAGATTCCTTCTTCATGATCCGCTGAATCCTATCCTCCTTATCGGCACAGACATAGATGTTGAATACATTGGGCTGGTCCTTCAGAATCTCGGAGGCACAGCGCCCTAAAATAATGCAGGCGCTCCTGGCCAGCTCCCTGATGACCTCCGCTTCATCCGAATAATTGCTGTCATGAAGCTCGTTTTCGATATAGGCTCTGTCATATACAGGAATATCCAGCTTTCCGGAAAGCTCCTCCGCAATCATGCTTGCACCGGTGCCAAACCGGCGGCTCATAGTAATCACAAGATTCATAACGTTTCCTCCTTCGGACATTTACTGACTTGAATAGCAAGTTAACAGCGCAGGAAAATCAAATGCCGCTGCGCTTGTTACATTATACCATGACCACCGGACAAAAACCACATTTGTTCTGTTTTTCCGCAGATATCTCATTACAAATATACCTTTTTTCAAGTTGCGGAAAGTTGTGTTTTCAGCAGCAACAGGCAGGGTATCGCATGACATGTGATGCCCGGAAAAGGCTTCAAACTGAGCTGTTCCCGGTGTGGCCGACATTACTGCAGCAGTTCCAGAAGCTCTTCCCTGCTAAAGCTTCCGCTGCCCACCTCCTCGGCGTTCAGCAGCTGGTCGGCAAGCTCCCTCTTTTTTTCCTGCAGCCGCATGATCTTTTCCTCTATGGTATCTTTTGCAATCAGCTTGTACACGCTGACCACGTTCTCCTGCCCGATGCGGTGGGTGCGGTCTGTGGCTTGATTCTGCACCGCAAGGTTCCACCAGGGGTCGTAATGAATTACAATGTCCGCCGCCGTCAGGTTCAGTCCTGTCCCCCCGGCCCTCAGGGAAATGCAGAAAACGCTGGTATCGTCCGACTGGAAGCTCTCCACCAGATTTCTGCGCTCCTCCTTGCCGGTGGCCCCTGTCAATACATAGTGGGAAATATTTTCCTTCCGAAATTCCCGGCAGATCCGCTCCAGCATGGTGGTAAACTGGGAAAACAAAAGAATCTTATGTCCGCCGCCGATGGCATTCCGCACAATGTCCATGCACATCTGAGTCTTTGCAGAGCCGCCTGTGTAATTATCATACAGCAGTTCCGGGTCACAGCAGAGCTGACGCAGTTTTGTAAGCTCCGCCAGGATCTGGATTTTTGCTTTCTTAAATTCCTCATCGGACTTTTCATCCAGCGACAGGCGCAGTCTCGCCACATGGGCGCTGTAAAGCTCCTGCTGCTCTCCCTCCAGGCGGGCGTACATGTTCTCCTCCAGCTTGTCCGGCAGATCTGTCAGCACATCCTTTTTCAGCCTTCGGAGCACAAAAGGACGGATCATTTTCTGGAGACGTTTCCGTGCCGTCTCGTCCTGATCCTGAACAATGGGTGTCTCATAGCTATCCCGAAAGTGCGTGTAAGAGTACAAATATCCCGGCATCAGATAATCAAAAATACTCCACAGCTCACTGAGCCGGTTTTCAATAGGCGTGCCGGTGAGTGCCAGCTTAAATCCGGCCTTTATCTCCTTTACGGCTCTGGCCGCCTGGGTATTGTAATTTTTGATATACTGAGCCTCGTCGATAATCTGTGTAGTAAATTTGAGGGACCGGTAAAGCTCCAGATCACGCTTCAGCAGATCATAGGAGGTGACCAGAATATCTCCGGCACCGCAGTCTTCCAACAGACTCTGCCGCTCCTGTACATTCCCCACCACCATTTTCACCGGCAGTTCGGGAGCAAAGCGGTTGATCTCACTGTTCCAGTTATACACCAGGGAAGCCGGACATACCACC
>CAMWJV010000039.1 GCA_947174665.1 uncultured Lachnospiraceae bacterium | reverse complement strand
AATGCAAATCTGAATGAGACTGTCTTGAAGCTGATTCACATGATTGAGAGAAACGTGGAACATGTTATCACAGATTTCAAGATTATGCTGGACGAGGATGGTGAATTCGCGTTTACAGTAGAGGGGACAGGCCTGCTGCGCTTTTTGGCGGATATTTACGGAAAGAGAACGGTTGGGGAACTGGATGATGAGATGAGAGCCGCCACTGCGGAAACAGTCATGGAGTACCTTTCCGAAAAGAAATTTGCTATTGGTGAATATGAGGACCCGGAGGATACTAAAAGTAAATTTATTCCGGGAATGGGATACAGCAGAGAGGACTGGCTGAAGGTTGTCACAATCCGCTACGCTATGGACCTTACTTCCTACCGCAAATATATAGGCACTACGGTGGCCACGGATGTCAGCGAAAAAACGGTGGCTGTCATTATGGAAAATTCGGAAGAACTGCCCGGCGTCACTATCGTGGAAGATACGATCCGGAAATATGTGGACAGTAAGTATTTTGCCCATGTGCTGGGCTACACCGGCAAGATTTCTTCGGACGAACTAACCTCCCTGAACGCTGAAATGGAGGAACTTGGCAAAGGCAATGATGTATACAATATTAATGATGTGGTGGGAAAGGGCGGTATCGAGGCAGCCTTTGAAACCACACTCCAGGGTGTCAAGGGCTACGAAAAGGTAGTGGTTGACAACATGGGAAAGGTGATCTCCATCGAAGAGCGGAAGGAGGCACAGGCAGGACAGGACATCTATCTCACAATCGACATAGATCTCACAAAGGCGGTCTACAATATTCTGGAACAGAGGCTGGCGGGACTTGTCTCCGACAAGATCATCAATGCGAAGGAGTATAAGGCAGCAGAAAATGCCGGCAGCGCGGACATTAAGATACCTATCTATGATGTTTATTATACCATGTTCAACAATTCCGTTATTGATCTGAAGCATATGGCATCTGAGAATGCAGGGGAAACGGAAGCGGCTGTCTATCAGGCGTACCTCGAGTATAAAGCAAAAGTTTATGAGAAGCTGGAGTATGAGCTGACAGAAGGGAAGACACCTTACAATAAGCTTTCAAAGGAATATCAGATATACGAGAGCAACATTGTGACACTGCTGAACAGAAACGGCGTCATTATAACCGAAGCGGTGGATGCCAATGATGCAACCCAGGTTGCATGGGCTACTAACGAGGTTATAAGTCTGAATGAGTACCTTAAGTACTGTATATCCAAAAACTGGATTGATGTAAGCAAACTGAGTATTGGCGACAAATATTCTGATTCCGCGGAAATATACGATGTGCTTCTGGATTATATTATTGCCATGGTGGACAAGAATACGGAATTCCAGAAACGATTTTATAAATATATGCTGCTCTCGGATGTTATCAGCGGGAAGCAGGTCTGCATGGTGCTATGTGAGCAGAAACTGGTAGAGATTCCTCCGGAAGACGAGAATGCGCTGTACAATGGCAAGCTATCCGCTTATGAGTTTATGAAGAACCGGATTATCGGCATTGATATTACGCCGGCACAGCTGGCGCTGGATCCCTGTAATGCATCCTGCATTATCACGGATACAAGTAACGGCGATATCCTTGCCATGGTTTCTTATCCGGGCTATGACAATAATAAAATGGCGAACTCCGTGGATGCGGAATATTATGCGAAACTGAATGCGGATAAGGCAAACCCTCAATGGAATTACGCGACTCAGTCTACTCTTGCCCCCGGCTCCACCTTCAAGATGGTGACGGCTACTGCCGGCCTCATGGAAGGCATAATCAGCATGCGGGACAGGGTTACCTGTGTTGGTACCTTTGCAGAAGTTGTGCCTTCACCCAGATGTTGGAGGCGGAGCGGCCATGGAACTGAAAATCTCACTACCGCCATCAGGGATTCCTGCAACTATTACTTTTATAATGTCGGGTATCGCCTCGCCACAAGAAACGGTTCCTATAACGATACGGAAGGGCTGAACACCCTATACGAGTATGCCGATATGTACGGTCTGACAGAAAAGTCAGGAATCGAGATTGCGGAAGCAGCACCCAAGGTATCAACGGAGGATGCGGTCCGTTCCGCCATCGGTCAGGGTTCCCACAGCTATACTACAGTGGGAATTGCCAGATATGTGACTACCGTTGCCAACAGCGGCATCTGCTACAACCTGACATTGCTGGACAAGGTGACGGATCTGGAGGGAAATCTGATTCGGGAGCATGAGCCGGATGTGAGGAATGTGATTGAAATGCC
This sequence comes from uncultured Lachnospiraceae bacterium, assembly GCA_947174665.1. Classification (GTDB taxonomy): domain Bacteria; phylum Bacillota; class Clostridia; order Lachnospirales; family Lachnospiraceae; genus Acetatifactor. The sequence goes on along the minus strand of CAMWJV010000039.1, from coordinate 23,927 downwards.
GGAGGAATACTGGAACGCAATCCACGCCGGTATGCGACAGGTGGTACAGAACAAGACTTATTTTAGTGATTTGGCAGTGGAGGTCGCCGGGAAGACCGGTACGGCAGAGCAGGTAAGCTCCAGGCCGAACCACGCGTTATTCGTGTGCTATGCGCCTTATGAACAGCCGGAAATCGCTATAGCCACCAGGATTCCTTTTGGATATTCTTCCGACTATGCCGCCCATACGACCAAAGATATTATCAAGTATTACTATGGACTGGCTGAGGAGGAGGAATTGATCACCGGTGAGGCTGTCGCATCGGATGAAGGTATCTCCAATGAACTATAATGTGCGGCATAAGCAAGGGAGTGATGAACGGATGAAGGATTTGGTTTTGATTAAGAGTTTTCCAAACGGAATAGCGTTACATCTGGATAAAGAGGCACCCTTTGAAGAGCTGCTGGAGGAAATTTCCTATAAATTTTCCGAAGCACGGGCCTTTTTCGGAAATGCGTCCATGGCGCTTGCCATCGAAGACCGACAGGTGTCAGGAGCAGAGGAGATCATGATTCTGGACGCCATCAGAAATAACAGCGGTCTGACCATTGTCTGTATTGTGGGTAAGGACGATGCCACAAACAAGAAGTTTATCAAGGCTCTGGCCCACACGGAAAAAAAGCTTTCAAAGGGAGATGATGGGCAGTTCTTCAAGGGAAGCCTGAAGAATAAAGAGATTTTGGAGACGGAAAACAGCATTATCATATTGGGAGATGTCTATCCCGGAAGTGCGATCATCAGCGCAAAAAACATTATTATTCTGGGAGGATTGTATGGGGAGGCATACGCCGGCGGAAACGGACAGCCGGATGCTTTCATAGCAGCGCTTGAAATGGAGCCGGAAAAAATTAAAATCGGCGATTTCAAATACAGAACACCTGCAAAGCAGTCGAAGTGGGGCATACGCCCGAAAGTACAGCCGAAAATTGCATATGTTAAGAACGATAAGATAGCGTTTGAGATGCTTACCAAAGATTTGCTGGGAGGATTTTAGACATATCCGGCAGAATGACGACAAAATAATATGGAGGAACAGTATATGGAAAATCAGTTTTCCCAGGAGCAGAAGAGCTCCGAAGTCATTGTCGTCACTTCAGGTAAAGGCGGTGTGGGAAAGACCACCACATCAGCAAACGTAGGAACAGGTCTGGCAAAATCAGGGAAAAAGGTTTGTCTGATCGACACAGATATCGGTCTTCGAAATCTGGATGTGGTTATGGGACTGGAGAATCGCATTGTCTACAATCTTGTGGATGTAGTTGAAGGAAACTGCCGTGTAAAGCAGGCATTAATCCGGGACAAGCGTCATCCGGGGCTGTATCTCATGCCCTCCGCACAGACCAGAGATAAATCCGCCGTGACTCCCGGGCAGATGGTCAAGGTGATCGAGCATTTGAAAGAGCAGTTTGATTACATTATACTGGACTGCCCTGCGGGGATTGAACAGGGCTTTCAGAATGCCATTGCAGGAGCTGACAGGGCGCTTGTGGTGACGACGCCGGAGGTGTCAGCCATTCGGGATGCTGACAGAATTATCGGGTTGCTTGAGGCTAACGGTTTCAAGCAGATGGATCTGATCATCAACCGGCTGCGCATGGATATGGTGAGACGGGGCGATATGATGTCGGCTCAGGATGTTGTGGATATTCTGGCGGTTCCCCTTATCGGGATCATACCGGATGATGAGAATGTGGTCATTTCCACGAATCAGGGAGAACCTCTTGTGGGCGGGGCAAGCCCTGCAGGGCAGGCGTATGCGAATGTGGTGCAGCGTGTGGAGGGAAAGGAAGTTCCCTTTCTCAATTTTGAAAAAGGTATCTCTTTCTGGACCAGGGTGACCGGCATCTTTCACAAAATATAGGGAGGAGCATGATGAGGAATTTTTTTCACAGAAAAAGCTCCCGCCAGATTGCCAAGGACAGGCTGAAAATTCTGTTGATTTCCGACAGAGTGAACTGCTCCCCGGAGATGATGGAGCTGATTAAGACGGATATTGCCAAGGTAATATCCAAATACATGAAGATAGATGCAGAAAATATGGAAATTCAGATAAATACGAAAGGAAACAAGGCGGAAAGGGCGGCAAAGCCCAGTCTTTACGCAAGTATTCCCATTGTTGACATGCAAAAGATTCATGGGGATTAGAGGTAGGTATGTTTACAAGATTCAGATTGCGGGATTATGATTTCAAATTGGTGCTTATGGTGCTGGCACTGGCAATTATAGGCATCATGGCAATCGGAAGTGCTGAGCCATCACTCCAGACCAGGCAGCTGGCGGGAGTGGTGGCGGGTGCTGTCATGATGATCATTATCTCCTTTTTTAACTACACATGGATAATAAAACTGAACTGGCTCATGTATGTACTGAACCTGGCACTGCTTCTGTCGGTAACGCTGGTGGGAGATGAAGGGCATCTCGGCGCACAGCGGTGGCTTGAGATAGGAGGACTTCGCTTTCAGCCGTCAGAAACTGCGAAAATTTTGTTGATTTTATTCTTTGCACAGTTTATTATGAAATATAGGGAGAAACTGAACACTGTCAGAATTATCGGCAGCTGCATTTTGCTTGTGGCTGTGCCCTGGTATCTGGTTTTCGACCAGCCGGATTTTTCCACCAGCATTGTCCTCATTGTCATTTTCTGTGTGATCATGTTTGCGGGCGGAATCAGCTGGAAGGTGGTGGCCGGTGTGCTGGTAATCGCGATACCTGCAGTGGCGCTTTTAATTTCCCTGGCGATGCAGCCGGACAGTGAAATACTGAAGGGGTTTCAGCAGAACCGTATCATGGCCTTTTTCAAACCTGAGGAGTTTAAGGATGCAGAGGCGTACCAGCAATTAAACTCCGTAACGGCAATCGCTTCAGGACAGCTTGACGGAAAAGGATATAAAAATAATGAAATCACCTCGGTAAAAAACGGTAATTTTATCTCGGAGGCACAGACGGACTTTATTTTTGCTGTAATCGGTGAAGAGTTCGGTTTCAGGGGAAGTGTTGTCGTCATTGTGCTGATATTCGGAATTGCATTGGAATGTATCTCAGTGGCGAGGCGGGCGAAAGACCTTGCGGGGGCGATCATTGCCTCCGGTATGGGGGGATTGGTTGCATTTCAGGGTTTTTTAAACATTGGTGTGGCTACATTTATCCTTCCGAATACAGGTTTGACGCTTCCTTTTGTCAGCTATGGACTGACATCGCTGATGAGTTTATTTATGGGTATGGGATTTGTTTTGAACATAAGGCTTCAGGCTAAAAGACAAAATAGGGGGGACTAGTTATGAATATTGCACTGATTGCACATGATTCAAAGAAAAAGCTGATGCAGAATTTCTGCATTGCCTACAGGGGTATCTTAAGTAAAAATGATTTATATGCCACAGGGACTACGGGCCGCCTGATCGAGGAAGTAACGAATCTGAATATACATAAATTTCTGGCGGGACACCTGGGCGGCGAACAGCAGATAGGAGCACAGATTGAGCACAATCAAATGGATTTGGTGATTTTTCTGCGGGATCCGCTGACACCAAAGGTTCATGAGCCGGATGTGAACAATGTCTTAAGACTATGCGACATGCACAATATTCCGCTGGCGACGAATCTGGCCAGCGCGGAACTGTTGATCAAATCCCTTGACAGAGGAGATTTAGAGTGGCGTGAAATGTACAAGTAGAAGATATATGGCAGTGATTCTCTGCCTGCTGGCGGTCATGTCCTGTGTTCTTTCAGGCTGCGGTAATCTGGCCTATGACATGGCTTACAGCGCCGATTCAAATATCAGCAGTTTTAATGTCATTTCCGGACAGGATACCGGGACGGCGGTACCTTTTTCGTCGAATCTCTGTGTAGTGAAAGATGATGTGTCGGAGGGAACAGACGCGGATTTATCCAAAGCAACGGCGGCACTTCTTTTTTCACTGGATGACAATAGGGCTATTTATGCAAAAAATGTTCATAACACATTAAATCCGGCAAGCCTGACTAAGGTGATGACGGCGCTTGTGGTGTTGAAATACGGCCGCCTGGATCAGAAGCTTACCGCTACCAAGTCGGTGAATATAACGGAGGCAGGGGCTGTGCTGTGCGGTCTGAAGGCCGGGGATACCATGACCATGGATCAGGCACTGCGCATTCTGCTGATTTATTCTGCAAATGATGCTGCCATGATGATTGCAGAAAGCATAGGGGGCACGGTGGATCATTTTGTTGAGATGATGAATGAGGAGGCTGCCCGTCTCGGCGCAACCAATACTCATTTTGCCAATCCTCACGGTCTGACTGATCCCAATCATTATACTACGGCCTATGACCTGTACCTGATTTTTAATGAGGCTATCAAATACGAGACCTTCAATGAGATCATTCACATGACCAGCTATCAGACCGTTTATTATGACAAGGACGGCAAGGAGAAAGAATTTGACAAATCCACATCAAACCAGTTCCTCAAGGCAGGATCCGATTACAGCGCGCCGGCAAATGTCACCGTCATAGGCGGAAAGACCGGAACCACCAAAGCGGCAGGGCACTGTCTCATATTATTGGCCAGGGATGTAAACGGGTCGCCTTACATAGCTGTCACCATGGGAGTCCCATCAACACAGGAGTTGTATATGACTATGACAGATTTGCTTGAGGAGATTCAGAAATAGGGTTGTTTTTTAAGGGCGTATCCCTTATAATTAAAGTATCATACTACGACAGGAGGGTTTCCAATGGTTCAATTAATTGTAGGCAATAAGGGGAAGGGCAAGACAAAACAGTTATTGGATAAAGTGAATAGTGAAATAAAGGAGATTTCCGGCAATATTGTATACCTTGACAAGAGCACGAAGCATATGTATGAGTTGAATAACAAAGTGCGTCTTATCGATGTATCCCAGTATATGATTGAGAATGAAAGTGAATTTATTGGGTTTGTCTGCGGAGTCATTTCTCAGGACCACGATCTGCAGCAGATGTATTTTGACAGTTTTCTGAAGATTGCATGCCTGGATGGTCAGGACATTACAGCAGCCGTTGAAAAGTTGGAAGCCTTAAGCAAAAAGTTTGATGTTAATTTTATTTTAAGTATTTCCATGGATGAGTCAGAGCTCCCTGCAGGCATGAAGGAAAAAATTCTGATTTCCCTGTAAGCGGGTTGCACAATTTGAAGAAGCGAGACAAATGTTTCGAAAGTAAAGTAATGAAAGCCTCGGTAATTCCGGGGCTTTTGTATAGAGGCGGGCAAAGGGTTGGCGAAAGAAAATAAGATTAAAAAATATAGGAAACCATTAAATCTGAATATAGGCATGATCATATTCGGTGTCATTTTCATTTATGTCATCGTCTGTGTCATCATGTATTTTCAAACCAGCCATATTGTGCGCTATGAGGTGCAGGAAGGCTCGCTTGCCGTTGATAATGTATACCGGGGTGTAATCATCAGGGATGAGACCGTAATGTACAATCAGGCAGCCGGTTATGTGAACTATTATGCCCGTGAAGGTGAACGGCTGGCAAAGAATTCTCTGGTGTACATTGTTGACGAGACAGGACGGTTGAGCGAGGCGTTTGAGACGGCAAATCTGGAGTATAATTCGCTGAGTAACAAAGACCTTGCAGAGTTCCGCAGCGAGATTGTCAATTTTGTCCACAGCTATGACAGCACTTATTATGAAAGTGTTTATGACTTTAAATATGCCCTTAAGAATACGGTGCTCAAGCTTGCAAATGCCAATATGCTGGAAAATATCGGCGACCTGAACAGTGCGGCCGGTGCAGGGATCATCAATTATGCCTACACGCCGATCACAGGCATTGTCTCTTACTGGGTGGACGGATACGAGGACTTAAAAGCCCAGAATGTGACTGCGGAAACTTTTGATACCAGGGGCAGCAATTATGAAAAAAAACAGATGCTGAGCAATTCGCTGATGGCTGTGAATGACCCTGTATATAAGCTTTGTACAAACGAGAACTGGTCTCTGGTGATCCCGGTGGATGCGGCGAGGGGTGCCAGGCTTTTGCAGGAAGAATATGTGAAAGTGCGCTTTCTCAAGAACCAGTATGAGTCCTGGGGACAGGTGTCCATGCTTACCAACGCTGACGGTAATACCTATTTAAAGCTGGATTTTAACAACTCCATGATCACTTTTATCAATGACCGCTTTCTGGACATTGAGCTGATCGTAGAGGATGAGACCGGACTGAAAATACCGCTGTCCTCCATTGTGCAAAAGGATTTCTTCCTGATTCCGGAGGATTTCCTGATTTCCAGCGGAAACAACGGAGAGGGCAGTATTATGCGGCAGTGCTATCTGGAGGATGGGACAATTTCCAGTGAGCGGCTGGATATAGAGGTCTACAACTATTCAAGCGAGACACAAGAATATTATCTGGACAGTTCCATTTTAAACGCAGGCGATATTTTGTACAAGCTGGACGGACAGGAGACCTATATCGTGAGCAAGAGAGCCACATTGATCGGGGTTTACAACATGAACAAAGGGTATGCGGACTTTAAGCAGATCAATATTCTGTACCAGAATGACGAGTATGCCATCGTGAAGTCCAATACGAAGTATGGGCTGAATGTGTATGATTATATTGTGCTGGATGCGGCGTCTGTCACTGATGACCAGTTTATTCAGTATATTCAGCCATAGTTCAGCCAGTCCGTGAAAATCGGAAAAAACGTGCTTGCACGAGTTTTTTCCGATTGATACGGACTGAGGGAACGCCATTTTATGAGCAAAGAAAGCTGTGAAGCAGCGGGAAGCGCCGGAGGCGCGGCTTTGCGAATGGCGTGAGCTGAACGGCTCTGCGACGACCATATGTCTCGGCAGCTTCCGGTATATAAGGCACCAATTACCGGCGGCGAGCGCGGCACGGGAGAATTTTGGCACGCTTGCGCTCGGGGCTCCACGCAGCGGACGCATAAGGCTGCACAGGCAGTATAAAATAACTCCCTTTTTGGAATTATGTACCCGTTAGGTTATCAGTGCAAAACCGTATATCAAAAAGGAGAAATACAGATGCAAGTGATAGAGTATTTTAGTTGTGATAGACCAGAGCATTGGCTGTGTCAGATAGAAAAAAGTGATTGGGGAGCAGGGAAATATTTACATGAATTGTTACGCAAAAATAAACTCAGTGAAATCGTGGGCGAACATTCCAAAGTGCTGATGCTTACAAATGGAGATGAACTCATTTCATTTTGTACGTATTCAGAAAAAGATGATATTCAGCCAACAGCGTTGACCCCATGGATGGGATTTGTATATACCTTTCCTCAATATAGAGGTCATCATTATGTCGGAAAACTGTTTCAAAAAGTTGAAGAATTGGCTAAAGCTGAAAATTTACATGATATTTTTATATCAACAAACCATACGGGATTATATGAAAAGTACGGATGTGAATTTTATCAGATGATGAACGATATACACGGAGAAGCGTCCAGAGTTTACAGGAAACATGTTGAGTCTTCTGTAAATATGAAAGAAATCGAAACAGAGCAGGAACTGAGGGATGTTCTTGAGATGTGTTATGGTATTTTAGGTACGGAAAACGATGAATTATATGGCTATGATGCGTGGCATAAAAGATTTACAGATGGATTACAGCCGTTAGTATTTGCGATGAAAGACGGAAAAATAGTTTCGGCTGTTTTGGGCCGGGCAGAGAATCAGGAGAGTCTTGTGATCGGCTTTACAGCATGTCATGAGGACTACAGGAGACAGGGAATTACAAAAAATTTATTGTATTATTTTGAAGATTTGGCAAGAGATAAGGGCTTCAAATATATTACACTGGGTTCTAAGGAAGATGAATTTTATGAAAAGTGCGGTTACAAAGTGATATTTCAGGTTCATGGTCAGAATATTTTTCAGAAGGTATTGTGCAGTGATAAACCATAAGGTTAACAGAAAGAAAAATATAAGAGTGTTACTATGTCTGCTCCTGTCATTGGCTGTCTTTTCGGGCTGTGGAGGAGCAGCGCGGGGAGATGTGCCTGTGCCGGAGGCTTCTCCGGATACCGTGCTTACGCAGTCCCCGGAAACGTCTCCGGAGACGGCATATACACAGTCACCGGAAACTGTTTCGTCTGTGGAACCGGCACCGGAGCAGGCTTCAGAACCGACTCCCGAACCGACGCCGGAGCCGACTCCTGAAGCGGTTCCGATACCCGAGATAAGGCTTGTGATGGTGGGGGATATTCTGCTGCATACGCCTTTGGCGGAAAGCGGTAAGAAACCGGAAGGCGGCTATGATTTCAGTGCGGTATTTTTGAATTTAACGGAAGAAATCGAAGAGGCTGATCTGGCTCTGGTGAATCAGGAAGTCATTATCGGCGGCGAGGAGCTTGGGGTATCCGGCTATCCGGCCTTTAACGCGCCTTATGAGCTGGGAGACGCCCTGATGGACGCCGGCTTTGACGTGGTGCTTCACGCCACAAACCATGCTTTGGACAAGCGGAAACAGGGGATTTTGAACTGTCTGTCCTTCTGGAGGGAGAACTATCCGGACACAGCAGTTCTTGGCATCCACGACAGCACTGAGTCACAGCAGGAAATCTATGTGTATGAACAGCAGGGAATCCGCATTGCAGTGTTGAACTATACGTATGGCACCAATGGAGTGAAGCTGCCGGAAGATATGCCTTATGCTGTGGACCTGCTTCAGAAAGACAGGGTGGCCGCGGATCTGGAGAGAGCCCGTGAAATTGCTGATTTTGTGGTAGTCTGCCCTCATTGGGGGAAAGAATATGTGCTGGAGCAGACCGGGGATCAGGAGAATTGGGCGGAGTTTTTTGCGGAGAACGGCGCGGATCTGATTCTGGGGACCCACCCACATGTGATTGAACCCATAGAGCAGATAACCGCCGAAAACGGGAATCAGGCGCTTGTCTATTATTCCCTGGGAAATTTTGTAAACTGGACATCCGGAACGGGAGCAGGAGTATCAAACCGTATGGTAGGCGGAATGGCTCAGGTCACAATCGGCCTGGATGAAAACGGGGAAGCGGTGATTACGGAATATGGGGTACTGCCCGTAGTCTGCCATCTGGAGAAGGGCTTCGGCGGCGTTACAGTCTATCCACTTTCGGAATATACGGAAGAGCTTGCGGAGCGCAACGAGATTGTGAAGCAGGACGAAAGCTTTTCCCTGAAATATTGTCAGGATCTTGCCGAGCGCGTGTTCGGGGATGCAATCAGATGATTTTCAACTAAGGATTAGTATAAAAACAAGAATCTTGAAAAAGAGATAGGAGATGACTGCAGGATGATTCGGGAAAATATCGCAGAGACAGAGGAAAAAATAGCGGAAGCGTGTAAAAGAGCCGGACGGGACCGGAGCGAAGTGACACTGATAGCAGTCAGCAAGACCAAACCTGTTGAAATGCTCCGGGAGGCATATGATGCGGGAGCCAGGGACTTTGGAGAGAACAGAGTTCAGGAACTCATGGAAAAGATGCCCTCCATGCCGGAGGATGTGCGCTGGCATATGATCGGACATCTGCAGCGGAATAAGGTAAAATATATTGTGGGCAAGGTCTGGATGATTCACAGCGTGGATTCCCTGGAGCTGGCGGAAGAAATCAGCAAAGAAGCCGTGAAACGGCAGGTGAAAGTCAGAATCCTTCTGGAAGTGAATGTTGCGGAGGAGGAAAGTAAGTTTGGCGTTACGGTTCAGGAGGCTGTTTCACTGGCGGAAGCTGTTGCAAAACTTCCGGGAATTCAGATCGAAGGACTTATGACTATTGCACCTTATGTTGAAAATCAGGAAGAAAATCGTATACATTTTAGAAAGTTAAAGCAATTGTCTGTTGACATATACAGCAAAAACATTGATAATATTAGTATGAATGTTTTATCCATGGGGATGACAGGTGATTACTCCGTTGCTGTAGAGGAGGGCGCCACATGTGTGAGAGTCGGAACCGGAATCTTTGGTGAGCGGAAAGGCATGGTAGTGTAAATATGGGAGTGATGGATAAGTTTTTAAATTACATGAAGCTGAACGGTGAGGACGATGATGAATATTTTGATGAGGACTATCTGGATGATGAGGAAGAGATAGAACCCGCATCTTCCCGGAAAGCACAGGCACAGAAACTGAAAGAAGATGATGAGGTTGAAGACCGGGTTGTGAGAAGGACGGCTCCAGCCAGTAAGATTACACCTATCAAGCAGCCTGCGTCGAGAAGGACATCCGGCGGTGCCGGAATGGAAGTGTGTGTGATCAAGCCCACTTCCGTTGAGGACGCAAGAGAGATTACGGAGACCCTTCTTGCAAACAGAACCGTTGTGCTGAACCTGGAGGGGCTGGATGTTGATATAGCTCAGCGAATCATTGACTTTACCAGCGGTTCCTGCTACGCAATTTCAGGCAACCTGCAGAAGATTTCTCATTATATTTTTATTATCACACCCGCAAGTGTGGATATTTCGGGTGATTTCCAGGATATTTTCGGCGGATCCTTTGAGATGCCAATCAACAGCCGATAATTTATAGTAAAACGTGGGAGTCCGCCTTGCGGGCTCTCATTTATTCCCGCGGCAATGAATCGTCTTGTATAAAGCCACCCCTTGGCTGGCTTGTACAGTTGGCGAATGCCTCGAGGTTAAAATACAGAAAATCCAAGGAGAAAATAAAGATGGCAGAAAGATTACCGATTCTGTATAACAAAAAGCCCTGCTATGATATTGTGTTCACCCAGAATTTTCAGGACCTTGTGCCTGAATTGGAAAACCTGGGTGTGGAAAACAGGAGAGTCTGTATCGTCACAGACTCCAAAGTGGATGAAATCTATGGGAGCAGAGTTCTTGAACTGCTGCAGGGGAAATGCCTGAAAGCGGTAAAGTATACCTTCCCGAACGGCGAGGAGAACAAGACGCTGGACACCGTCAGGGATGCATATAAATTTCTGATTCAGGAGGGATTCGACAGAAAGGACATGCTGCTGGCTCTGGGCGGCGGCGTTGTGGGAGATACCACAGGATTTATCGCCGCAACCTATCTGCGGGGAATTGATTTTGTCCAGGTGCCGACTACGCTGCTGGCTCAGGCGGACAGCAGTATCGGCGGAAAGACCGGTGTGGACTTTGACGGGTATAAAAATATGGTGGGAGCGTTTAAGATGCCCAGTCTCGTATATATGAATCTTGAGGTGCTGTCTACTCTGGATGACAGGCAGTTTTTCTCCGGCTTCGCAGAAGTGATGAAACACGGTCTGATAAAGGATGCTCCATTTTATGAATGGCTTATTGAGAATATGTATGAAATCTGTGAGAGAGACTTAAGCGTGCTTCAGGAGATGCTGATGCGAAGCTGCACCGTGAAGAAGCTGGTGGTAGAAAAAGACCCTACAGAGCAGGGAGAGCGGGCGCTGCTGAATTTCGGACATACCGTTGGACATGCCATAGAGAAGGCAAAGAATTTTGAACTGTTTCACGGCGAATGCGTGGCGCTGGGGGCGGTTGCCGCGGCTTATATTTCCTGGAAGAAAGAACTGCTGTCCATGGAGGAATATTATGAGATCCGGGATATGTTTGTTCCCTTCAATCTCCCCATATCGATAGATGGAATCGACCCTGAAGAAGTTTTGAGGCTGACAAAATCCGACAAGAAAATGGAATCCGGAAAGATTAAATTTGTGCTGCTTAAGAAGATCGGAAAGGCTGTACTGGACACCACGGTGACAGACGAAGAGCTTCTTGGAGCAATTAACGAAATCTATTTCAGTGAAGAGGATGCACATGAATAAAAAGAAGCAAAAGCGCGCAAAAGTGATTATGCTGTTAATTGACATGGTGGTGACGGCGCTGCTGTTGTCACTTGATCAGTTTACCAAATATCTGGCGATCACAAAGCTGAAGGACAATTCGGCGGTTGTACTGATCAAAGGTGTACTGGAATTAAAATACCTGGAAAACAGAGGGTCTGCATTCGGAATGCTGCAAAACCAAAAATTTTTTATTCTTTTTGTAGGATTTGTTTTCCTGGCGGTTATCCTGTTCTTTCTGTTTAAGCTTCCGGGCGAAAAAAAATTCAGGATTGTCCATATTCTCCTTGCTGCCGTCATTGCAGGCGGAATCGGAAATATGGCAGATCGATTCCGTTTTGATTATGTGGTGGATTTCATTTACTTTGTGCTGATTAATTTTCCTGTTTTTAATGTGGCAGACTGCTATATTGTAGTTTCTGTCATCGGGCTGTTTATCCTGTTTCTGTTTGTGTTTAAGGAGAAGGATCTGGAGTTCTTAAACTTTAAGCAGAACAGGTATCGGGAAATGAAGTAACGATTATTATGGACAGATTTTGCTTTGAGATTACGGAGAGGGAAGAAGATGAGAGGATTGATAAGTGCCTTGCGCTGCTTATCGATTCTTTGTCGCGCTCTTATATTCAAAAAATGATTGATGCCGGGAACGTACGGGTAAACGGCGCAGCAGCAAAGGCAAGCTACAAAGTAAAGCCGGAAGATTTGGTGGAGTTTGAACTTCCGGAGGCAGTGCAGCCGGAGATTGAGCCGGAAGACATTCCACTGGACATCTTATATGAGGATGCAGATGTGATTGTAATTAACAAGCCAAAGGGGATGGTGGTGCATCCGGCGGCGGGGCATTACAGCGGCACCCTGGTGAATGCTCTGATGTATCACTGTGGAGACGGACTTTCCGGTATCAACGGAGTCATGCGTCCCGGCATTGTTCACCGTATTGACATGGATACCACCGGCTCCGTCATCGTCTGTAAGAATGATGCCGCCCACAGCTGTATTGCGGAACAGTTAAAAGATCATTCCGTCACCCGCCGCTACGAGGCCGTCTGCTATGGCGTGCTGAAGGAGGATGAGGGAACTGTGGACAGACCAATCGGCAGGCATCCCACAGAGCGGAAAAAAATGGCCGTAAACGAACGGAACGGGAAACGTGCAGTGACTCATTACAGAGTACTGAAGCGCTTTCGGGAATATACCCATATCGAATGCGTGCTGGAGACGGGACGAACTCATCAGATTCGCGTACACATGGCAAGCATCGGACATCCCCTTCTGGGAGATGAGGTGTACGCCGGCAGCAGGAAATGTCCTTATCATTTAAATGGACAGACGCTGCATGCCAGAACACTTGGCTTTCAACATCCGGTTACGGGAGAGTATATTGAGGTGGATGCGCCCCTGCCGGAATACTTCCGGCACCTGCTGGACATATTGGTGTGATGGAAGTTTGATAAATTGTCTGCTTTTTTGATTTTTTGTTTGGTTATCTTGTGCAAAAATGCGATTTGGTGTATAATTGAATCAGCTGAAAGAGCATGGATTGTGTTCTTCCAGACTATAGGCGGAAAAGGGGTAGGCTAATGAATACAGTGATTACAATCGGTAGACAGTTCGGTTCCGCAGGCCGTGAGATAGGTGAGAAGGTGGCGGAATATTTTGGCATCAAGTGTTATGACAAGGAACTTTTGAGCAGAGCGGCGAAGGAGAGCGGTTTCTGCGAGGAAATGATTCAGAATCATGATGAGCGTCCTACAAATTCCTTCCTGTATAACCTGGTGATGGACACTTATTCCTTTGGCTACAATGCTTCCTCCTTTGTGGATATGCCCATCAGTCATAAGGTTTTTCTGGCACAGTTTGACACGATTAAAAAGATAGCGGATGAGGGACCTTGTGTCATCGTGGGCCGCTGTGCGGATTATGCTCTGACAGATTATAAAAATGTGGTAAGGCTGTTTATTTACGGCGACAATGAGACGAAGACAAAACGCATCATGGAAAGATATGATCTGAGTGAGCAAAAGGCAAAGGATATGATCGTCAAGAAGGATAAGCAGCGCCAGAGCTATTACAATTATTATTCCTCAAAGAAATGGGGCCGTGCCGACAGCTATGACCTCTGCATCAACAGCAGCGTTCTGGGAGTTGAAGGCACCGTCAGGCTGATCGTGCAGTACATTGAAGATTTTGAGAAAAAGAACAGCTAAAAAATCAAAAAAACAGTTGACTTTATTAGGCACCTTATGCTATCATGTCATCGTATGCCGCATGGCCAGGTATAAGTGCGGGACGAGAATGTTTTCAGCCGTCCGCCACCAACGCCAGCGAGTAAGACGGGCAGGGATTTTGATGAATCCCGGCAGTCATGAATAGGAGGTGCCTTATTATGTACGCAATTATTGCAACAGGCGGAAAGCAGTACAAGGTTTCTGAAGGTGATATCATCAAGGTTGAAAAGCTGGATGTTGAACCCGGAAATACTGTTTCCTTTGACCAGGTTATCGCAGTAAGTGACGGAACCCTCAAGGTAGGCGAGGATGTTGCGAAAGCATCCGTGTCCGCTACCGTTATGGAGCAGGGAAAAGGTAAGAAGGTTATTGTATATAAGTACAAGAGAAAAACCGGATACCACAAGAAGAACGGTCACAGGCAAGCATACACACAGGTTAAGATTGACAAGATCAAGATGAAATGACAACTGTAGTGATTTGTAAAGACCAAAACGGTTCCTACAGAGGCTTTTACTGTATGGGACATGCAGAGTACGCCCGAAAGGGACAGCCGGATATATTGTGTGCCGCAATTTCAGCGCTGACCATCGGAACTGTCAATTCCCTGGAGGAGTTGGCGGGAGAACGACTGAAAACTGTTCAGAATGAGGAGTCAGGCTTTCTCCGGTGTGATTTTGAGAGTACTTTGCAGGAAAAGTCCTCATTCTTGATGGACTCCATGGTGTTCTCTCTGGAAAATATAAGCAGAGAGTACGGTGACAAGTATTTACAAGTAAAATTCGAGGAGGTGTAGGCCATGTTGAATATGAACCTTCAATTATTCGCTCATAAAAAGGGAGTCGGTTCGTCCAAGAACGGCAGAGACTCCGAATCTAAGAGATTAGGTGCGAAAAGAGCTGACGGACAGTTTGTGAAGGCAGGAAACATCCTTTACAGACAGCGCGGAACCAGGATTCATCCCGGTGTCAATGTCGGAATCGGCGGCGATGATACTCTGTTTGCACTGGTTGACGGAGTTCTTCGTTTCGAGAGAAAAGGAAGAGACAGAAAGCAGGCTTCTGTTTACCCGAAAGAGCAGTAATCCGAATGCAGGGGACTTCAAACCGAAGAGTTTGAAGTCCTTCTTTGGTTAAAGTGAAAAAAATGGAGACTGAGATATGTTTGCAGACAGAGCCAGAATTTATGTAAGGAGCGGCAAAGGCGGAGACGGTTTCGTTTCTTTCCGCCGCGAAAAATATGTGCCTGCGGGCGGACCGGACGGCGGAGACGGCGGACGCGGCGGAGATGTAATATTTGAGGTTGACGAAGGACTGAACACGCTGATCGACTTCAGAAACGTGCGCAAGTATAAAGCGGAGGACGGCGAGCCGGGAAGCAAGAGAAACTGCCGCGGCAAGGATGGCAGGGATATTACCTTGAAGGTTCCCCAGGGAACAGTCATAAGAGAGTCGGAGAGCGGCAAGGTTATTGTGGATATGTCAGGAGATAACCGGCGTGTCATCCTGTTAAAGGGCGGCAGAGGCGGCAACGGCAACCAGCACTATGCCACAAGCACCATGCAGGCTCCGAAGTACGCGCAGCCCGGACAGCCGGCGAAAGAGCTGGAGCTGCTTCTGGAGCTGAAGGTGATTGCGGATGTGGGGCTGGTCGGTTTCCCGAACGTAGGAAAATCCACCCTTCTATCCAGAGTCAGCAATGCCAGGCCCAAGATTGCAAATTATCATTTCACCACCCTGAACCCCAATCTGGGAGTTGTGGATCTGGAGGGCACCAGAGGCTTTGTCATCGCGGATATTCCGGGGCTGATCGAAGGTGCTTCCGAAGGTGTAGGGCTTGGACATGAGTTTCTGCGTCACATTGAGCGCACCAAGGTTATCATTCACATTGTGGATGCGGCAGGTACGGAGGGACGTGACCCTGTGGCGGATATTTATGCGATCAACAGGGAACTGGAAGCGTACAATCCGGATATTGCGGCCAGGCCACAAGTCATTGCTGCTAACAAAATTGATGCTATCTATGACTCGGAAAACAATCCTATAGACCGGATTCGTGGAGAGTTTGAGCCAAAGGGCATTGCCGTTTACCCAATTTCTGCGGTAAGCGGACAAGGTGTAAAGGAATTGCTTTACCATGTAAATAAGATGCTGGAGGGGCTTGGGGAGAAAACTACCGTGTTTGAACAGGAATATTTCCCCGAGCAGGAAGCGCTCCTGGATTCGGATGGGCCGTGTACGGTGACTTATGACCGGGACGAGGACGAGTATGTGGTAGAGGGTCCCAGAATTGAAAAAATGCTGGGGTATACTAACCTTGACAGCGAGAAGGGCTTCGCATTTTTCCAAAACTTCCTGAAAGATACGGGTATTCTGCAGCAGCTGGAAGAACTGGGGATTCAGGACGGAGATACGGTCCGCATGTACGGACTGAAGTTTGATTATTATAAATAAGGAGCAAAATATGACAAGTAAGCAGAGAGCATATCTGAAGAGTCTTGCAAACGATCTGAACCCGGTTTTTCAGGTAGGAAAATCAAGTCTGACGCCGGAACTGACAACGGCAGTCGGTGAAGCCTTTAACAACAATGAGCTGATTAAAGTCGGAGTTCTCAAGAACTGCATGGATGATCCCCGCGAGATTGCGCAGATCATTGCGGAGCGAACCCAGTCACAGGTGGTTCAGGTCATAGGTAAAAAAATAATTCTATATAAGCCGGATAAGGATAAGCCAAAGATTGAACTGCCGGTTTCCAGGTCATCAAAGAGCAATGCAGGGAAATAGGGAAGGGATACTGTCATGGAGGACGCAAAGTTCTTGAGGGAGCTTGAGAAGAAAATGAAGAAAGCCCAGGACGCAAAGCGTTTCGAGCATACGCTTGGGGTAGAGTTTACAGCCGCGGCGCTTGCCATGCGATACGGCAGTTCCGTCACGGATGCACAGATAGCAGGAGTGATGCATGACTGTGCAAAGTGTCTGTCGGATGAGAAAAGGTTAAAGATTTGTGAGAAACATGATATTCCGGTATCCGATGTGGAGCGTCGAAATCCTTTTTTACTGCACGCAAAGGTGGGGGCATATCTGGCGGAAAAAAAATATGAAGTCCGGAACAAACCTGATATTTTGAATGCGATTCGTTATCATACCACGGGGCGGGAGGACATGAGCCTTTTAGAAAAAATTATTTTTGTGGCGGATTATATTGAACCGGGCAGAAGACATGCACCCAATCTGCCGGAGGTGCGGAAGCTTGCGTTTGAGGATTTGGATGCGGCAGTGCTGCGGATTTTGAAAGACACGCTGGAGCATCTGAAAAAATCAGGCGGTGAGACGGATCCTATGACAGAGAAGGTTTACCGCTATTATTTGAACAGGATTTGAGTGCAGACCATGGCGCACAGAGAGGAGTATTTATGGATAAAGACAGATCAATGGAAATGGCAAAGTTGGCAATTGAAGCATTGGAGGATAAGAAGGCGGAGGACATTCATGTTATAGATATCAGTGAGGTTTCTGTGATTGCCGATTATTTCATCATTGCAGGCGGAAGCAATCGCAGCCAGATTCAGGCGCTCTGCGACAATGTGGAGGAGAAGCTGGGAAGAGCCGGAAATACGGTCAGGCAGATTGAGGGCTACGATACGGCAAATTGGATCCTGATGGATTTTGGTGATGTGATTATCCATATCTTTGACAAGGAAAACAGACTTCTCTATGATTTGGAACGCATCTGGAGAGACGGGAAACAGATAGAGGCCGATGATCTGAAAAAGTAATGGAAAGGAAATACCAACATGATCTTTTTATCCCATTCGTCCACTGACGCTGCGACGGCAATGGAGATTTGTGAATTATTGGAGCAAAACAGGATAGAGTGTTTTATTGCACCCAGAAATATCCGTTCAGGCCGGGAATATGCAGAAGAGATTGTAAATGGTATTGATAGTTCCACTGTCATGGTGCTGCTGATGTCTGAGGCGGCTAACGCCTCCCCACATGTACTGCGCGAGGTGGAGCGCGCCGTCAGTAAAAACATTCCCATTCTGGTCTATAAGCTGGAGAATGTGGAACTGAGCAAATCTCTGGAATATTTTCTCATGACCCACCAGTGGATAAATAAGGAGAACCGGAGAGATTATTCAGAAATTTTGAAGGCCGTCAGAGAACTGGCACAGGAAAGTGATGACGCAGGAATATTGAAGGCGGCACAGTTGCAGGGAACTGAAGTAAACAAGCAGGAAACGGCGGAAAATCGACAAAGAACGACGGGAAACCGGCAGAAAACGACAGAAAACCGGCAAAATACGACGAAAAATCCGAAAATAATGGTCGAAAACTCGCAAAGAATGACGGAAAACCTGCAAAAAGCGGCGGAAGTTCCGTCAGGAAAGGAGAAAAACAGCGGTACAGACGTGAAAAAGCCCAGGCACATCAAATGGGTCTATATCGTATGTGCGGCACTGGCCGCTGCGACAGTCGGTCTCGTTTTAAATACAGCGGGACTGTTCAGCCCCGGCAATAACGCATCAGCGTCGGAAGAATATGATATACAGGTGGGAGATTCTCTCGTCTTTGGAAGCTATAACAATGAGCCTATTCAGTGGCGGGTGCTTCGTCTGGAGGAACAGGATGGTAAACAGACTGCCGTGTTGATTTCCAGATATATTCTAACCATGAAAGCCTTTGATGCCGCAGAGAGCGGCAAATATAATCATGATGAAAACCGGGATTACATAAGCAGGGAGTCGGAGGCAGATTCGGATATGGAGCTTCAGGCTTATGTGCGGGGCAACAGCAGCTGGCAGAAATCCAATATTCGGACATGGCTGAATGCGGAGACGGAGATTGTGGCTTATGAAGGACAGGCACCGGTATCCTCGGCAATGTCGGAGCTTCACAACGGATATCAGAATGAGCCGGGTTTTTTATACAACTTTACAGAAGAAGAAATAGGAATGCTGGTGGAGCGTGAATGCCACACCCCGGGAAATGCACTGGAGGATGGAGACATTATCACCTGTGACAGGGTGTTCCTGTTGTCAAAGGAGGAACTTGACTGGTTCGACGAAGCGGGTATCAGCAAACTCAGTGAACCCACCGCAGCTGCACTGGAGCAGGATAAGAGCCAGTGGTACGAGGTCTCCGTATCGGAATACGGATTAACGGAGTATTGCTGGTGGCTTCGCACTCCGGTTGAAGGGTATTCCAGCAAAGCATATTTAGTCGAAAACGGTTATGGAATAGAAAACGCTGAAATCAACAGTAACCTGAAAAAGGCAAATGTCGGACTGGAAGGATTTGGCATCCGACCGGCTCTCACGATTGATCTTGAGAGCTATTTTGAATATCAGAACCGCTAAATTATTAAAATTTGTTTTTTTACAAAAAACTGTTGCAAAAAATGACAGAGCGGTTATAATGTAGATTGATACTAATTGAGGGAGAGGTATATAAGATGAAGAAAAAAATTATGGCGTTACTGTTGACTGTGGTTACCGTTATCTCTTTGACTGCTTGCGGCAAGCCCTTTACCTGCGATTTATGCGGTGAGGAAAAGACCGGCAAGAAGCATACGGAGACTGTCCTTGGCGTAGAGATTACATATTGTCACGACTGCTATAAGGAGCTTAAGGAAATGCTTAAGTAAATTAATGAGGGCGAGGTACATAAAGTGAAGAAAAAAATTATCGCTTTACTGTTAACGTTGACTACTGTTATCTCTTTGGCTGCTTGCGGTAAATCTTTTACCTGCGATATATGCGGTAAAGAAAAAACAGGTAAGCAGTTTAAAATGACTATTTTGGGTGAAGAAGTAATTTACTGCAGTGACTGCGCGGAAACTACTATGGATGACATTAGTAGTTGGTTTAAATAATTCTGCAGGTTAAAGCAAACAAAGGGGGAGTTTCAACATATTGTTGAAACTCCTCGTTTGTTTGTTGCCTATTCTTTTTTTGTTAAGCATTTTTGCTCCGGCTGCCCAAGTGCATATAGAAGCTGATGAGATAAAGCCCGCAAAGTCCGACGAGGCCGTAGACAATTCTGGAAAACCATGTCATGTTTCCAAAGATAAAGGCCACCAGGTCAAAGCGGAAGATACCGATCAGCAACCAGTTCAGTGCACCGATGATAACAAGGGTAAGCGCAGTGCCGTCCAAGTATTTATTTCCCATAGCTACCTCACATTCTGCACGGTTTCTGGAACCGGCTGTATTAGTTTCTGCACTTAACCTTTTTTTATTCACTTATATTCATTTAATTTGCGTGGGAAGAATGCAACGCATTCTTTTATAAGTTCAACGCAGTTACACTTTTTTAACGAAAGAAACGGAGTACACCGTAAACCTTGCCCAGAATCTGGCAATCATCTACAATGATGGGATCCATGGTGTCATTTTCGGGCTGTAAACGTACATGTCCGTTTTCTCTGTAAAATGTCTTGACCGTGGCGGAATCATCAATCAGTGCCACCACAATATCTCCGTTGTTTGCTGTGTTACAGGAATTTACAAAAACTCTGTCGCCGCTGAGTATACCTGCGTTTATCATGGACTCACCGCGTACATTGAGGATAAAGGATTCACCTTTGGGTACCACATCAGCGGGAACGGGAAAATATTCCTGAATATTTTCTTCGGCAAGGATAGGCTGACCGGCAGCAACATTTCCGATAACAGGAATGCTGACCATTTCCGTGCGTACCATCTGAAAGCTGTCATCACATATCTCAATGGCCCTGGGTTTGGTAGGATCCCGGCGGATATATCCGTTTTTTTCCAGAGTTTCCAGATGAGAGTGAACAGAAGAGGTTGATTTTAAGTTCACCGTCTCACAAATTTCCCGCACCGTAGGCGGATATCCCTTTTTCAATATCTCATCTTTGATATAGTCAAGAATTTCCTGTTGCTTTGCAGTAATTTTTCCAAATCCCATTAGCAATATACCTCCTCGGTGCTTTCTGTTTATTTTATAATCATTGTACCATAGTAGGTTTCAAAAAGCAAACATATATTCCAAAAATATGTTCGAGTTGTAACAGGCTGTCAGGAATCATCCCGGTATTGTTGAATTACTCCTGCTTTTGTTATATTATATATCACAGGGTCAGTATTTCTGACAAAAACCTTTTACAGTTTGGAGAATGTTATGCAGGCATTTTTATCAAAAAAAGATGAGAAGTTCCGGGAGTTTGCCCAAAACGGCCACATGGGAAAGGTAGTGCTTCAGCTTGGCCTGCCCCTGGCGCTGTACCAGAGTCTGAATCAGCTCTTTAAAATTCTTGATACGCTGATGGCATCCCACATCGGCAGTTCCACAGTGTCCGCAGTCGCCTATCTTTCACAGATCAACCTGATGCTGTCCGCCATCGGAGGCGGTCTGGCCGTAGGGTCAAGCATTAAGATCAGTGAAGCCTATGGAGCAGGAGATTTTGAACTGGTAAAACGCAGGGTCAGCACCCTGTTTTCCATGTGCGCCATATTGGGAGGCGGGATATTGCTGCTGTTGGCGCCTTTTACACCGCAGTTTCTCCGGCTTATGAATACGCCGGAGGAGTTTATCGCGGAGGGAAGTACCTATTTTATACTGGAGCTGGTGGCCATGGTAATCACTTTTTTCAACAGTGTGTATATAGCCATAGAGCGGGTCAGAGGAAATTCCAGGCGTATTTTGTATCTGAACACATCGGTGATCGTTGTGAAACTTGGGCTGACGGCATGGTTTGTCTATGGGCTGGCCGGAGATGTCACCATGATAGCCATTGCAACGATCTTGTCCCAGCTTGTACTGCTTGCGGCCGCCATTATCAATTTGAACCAGGGAGAAAATGTGTTTGGGTTCTCCCTGAAGGCGATAGCTTTCAAAGGTGAAGTGGTAAAACCCATGGTCCGGCTGTCCATTCCCGTCATTGTTGAAAAGGCGGCATTTGCCATGGGAAAAGTGGTTGTCAACTCCATGAGCACCGTTTATGATTCACTGACCGTAGGTGCTCTCGGAATATCAAATAATATAGGCGGGATTACAACCATGCCCCAGAACGGGTTCCAGGAGGGAGGTTCCGCCATTATCAGCCAGAATCTGGGGGCGAAAAAGCCTGAGCGCGCAATCTCGGCGTTCAAGTGGACCCTTGGTATCAACATGGGGTGCGGGCTTATCTTCATGACCTTATCACTGATTTTCTTAGGGCCGCTGTCACACCTGTTTGCCGGTGATGATGCTGAATTTGCCGGAATGATAGCGGAGGTTTACCGTCTGGAAGCTCTGGGGGCGATTCCGCTGGGCGTGAATTCGGCGGTAATGGGACTGCTCTATGGCTTCGGAAAAACAAAGATCACACTGTTTATGAATTTCTGCCGTGTGTTCGTGTTCCGTATTCCGGTATTATGGGCTTTACAGCAGTTTACCACCCTGGGAAATATCAGTGTAGGAATCGTCATGGTGGTGAGTAATACGTGCAGCGGCATTCTTGCGGCAATCATTGCGGCTATTGAAATCAGAAAAATCTGCCGCAGCCAGGGTATTAAGTTCCTGTCCGACAAAAAGCTTGTTTCCGTCAGCGAAGAAATGTCAGATACTTCGAAATAAGAAAGCAATGAAAAAACGGTTTCTCTAAAAGCAGAAAATACGTTCGATTTTTTGTTGACAAACACTTGTTCTTATAATATAATGCATGTATAGAACAAATGTTCCGAACATACGAACGAACCGAAAGGGTGAAAGACATGAGAAACCACAGGAATCTTCAGGAGATGAGCGACAGAGAGCTGAGACATTACGGACGAGTTCTGCGTCTTCGCAGAGAGCGCAGGAAAAAGGCTATAATGGCTTTTCTTACCGTATTTGCCACTATCTGTATGATCATGGTTTGTGCAATATCTTATGACTCTATCAGATCAAACGCAAGCAGCGGCTTTAAATACTATACGCAGGTTACAGTGGAAGCCGGAGAGAATCTGTGGGATATTGCAGAAGAATATATCGACTATGATTTTTATAAGGATAAAAACAGTTATATTTCAGAGGTGCGGAGCATCAATCATCTGGATGCAGACGGTAATATTGCAGCCGGCCAGAATCTGATCTTTCCCTATTACTCCACAGAATTTGTATATTAAGGGGGACATTATAGAGGAGAATATAGCTTTGGAAAAGTATAAAATCCTTATGGAGATAAACAGAAAAGCAGTATTTGAAGAAGAAATATCAGATTCAGAGAAAGAGGAAGCTGTATCAAGTTTTTTAAACGGAACATGCTGCAAAGAGGCTATCCTGAAATATAAAAAGCGTATGAGGGTAAACCCTGAGACAGATAATATGTATCCTGACTACTATATTCCGCCATTTAACGGTGACAAAAAGTTACGACTTATTCAAGGTTATCTGCCGAAAACTAATATACTGTATGCAAATCATTATGAACTGGAAATCATCAGACTGCTTTCTATATTTGCACCTGAAAACAGAAAAGTAAATGAACTGACGGAAAGCACTCTGCATAGATTGAAAAATACATGCTTTGGAAACTCTTGTACACAAGGCGAATGTTTGGCAACAGGAATCAGCGTATTGAGACTTCTCGCTGTAACTCGGCCTGATGATTCAGAATGGATAGATAAATTGCTGATTCCTCTGGGTGATACATTTTGCGCTTTTGGAAATGGACAGGCGGCAATGCAGAAAGGCTTACCTCTTTCATACCTGCTTCTGGCGTTTACTGACATAAATAATGAAAAAACAAAAGATTTAATAAGCCAATAGATAGAGTGGCTGTTAGATTTGCTGAGAAGAGGCTGGCTTACATGTATACTGTCAAATGGGAATATATCCGAGGGAGACTGTTATAACCTGATGGGAAAGTATATCATAAGAAAAGCAATAGGCACTTTGCCGG
>CAMWJV010000038.1 GCA_947174665.1 uncultured Lachnospiraceae bacterium | reverse complement strand
AGTCTCGTGGGCTCGGAGACGTGTATAAGACACAGGCTGTATTCAGGGGAACGGTCTTTAACATGTTGCAGCTGATGTTTGCCTGCTGGTCTATCCGGATGTCGGCGTGGTCAAAATCAGGCACTTCGAATACACGGATGCGCCCGACACCACCCTGGAGGATAATCTTTTCAGGCTTTTTCCCGCACCATTCCCAGGTAATGTCAGGGTAAGCCGACCGCAGGTAAGCGGAAATGCGGTGGTTCACATGGCGCAGCAACAGCTGTTCTGCAAGGGAGCCCTCCGTTTCTGTAAGCCGGAACAGTTCCGGCGGGGCATTTTCTTCGCGCTGCCGTTTCTCTGCCTGCTGTCTGCGGGCTTTGGTGCGCCTGTAACGCTTAATGTGCGGGGAGAGCAGGAATGCTGCCATCCACATGCCCCATAGGGCAAAGACGGCAATAAGGAGCCCGGTCCGCAGTCTGCCCTGTGCCAGCGCCATGATGGCGACTACGACTCCGATCAGGAGCCCGAGGCTGTTCCAGGGGGTTTTGTCATTCTTCATTTTGCATACTTCCTTTCTTGTCTTTTTGCAACAAAAAAAGGAACCGTGGCCGGGTTTCAGATTCTTTCTGAAAAACCGGTACGGTTCCTCTTTTATGGGCCGGAGCAGAAAGCTACTCTGGCAGGGGTTCACGGCTGCCGTCCAGAATCTCCGGGGGAGATGCGGCTGCCGCAGTTTCAGGGCCATTGGGGATAGCTGTGTGGCGGTCACCGGAATGACAGCCGGGAACAAAACCAAAGTTGGTGAGGTATACCTTCAGCAGCATGGTCTTGGCTTTTCCCTGGCCTGTGGTACAGTCCACAAGTTCCATTGTGCCGGTGAGCCAGATGGTTTTGCCTTTTCTGACTCCCAGCCTGTCAAGCCGGCTGACATCCTCGTTCCATGCCCATACCTGGTAAGATTGTGTCCTTCCTTTTCCAACCTGTTCGGTCAGACGGAAACACACATAGGCGGTTCCGGATTGGCTGCCTGTCTTTGGCGCCAGGTCATCCTCCACACGGCCCAAAACAAAAATCTGTGCCATTACACTCCTTTCTGCCATTGGCGTTATTATCTATAAAAAAAGTGCCAGGAGGAGATACCAGCCAAAAGGGCATGGTAATACCACTGACACTTGCATACAAACTTAACAGCGTGTGCAATGCGGATAAAGACCGCTGATCCCGAAACGGGAAACGCACAAAAATCAATTACAAGAAAAGTATAACACTATATATTGTGGCTGTCAAGCGTATATATACCAAATATAGAAATTGGCCGTGGCGGGTTTTATAATCTGTCATATAATAAATAGGGGATGCTGTCCAATTTTTTTCATAAAACGGAAATTTTATTCTACAGTTACTTCTTCAAAGCCCAGGAATACATTGGTGGAGAGCGCCGCATCCAGATAGTCATTGCCCAGCCGGGGAGCAGGACTGTTCTGGAAGTAAAAACGGTACCATGTATCAGGTTTTATCTTTGTCTGCATTCCCAGGAGTAGAGTGGTCTCGTTCCCATCCTCCAGCGTCAAATGCACCTTTTTGTACCGGCGGAAGGGCGGCTGGGTAACTAAGGTGCATACTCCTGTTACGCACTCGTAATGTCCGGTTGAGATGATCCGCCAGAGTATCCCGCCCCTGAGGAGACACCACAGGAACAGGATGCTGCCCATGGTAAGCATGGTGCGGTCTTTTGAGACAGCATAGACAATGATAGCTACCATGCCGACTCCGGCGCCCGTAAGAAAAGTGAGTACCGCTTTGCCCCGCAGTACAGGGGGGATTGCATTATTATTTTCCATATGCGTCAGATCCTTTCAAAAATTATCTGCTGGCGGAGATAAAGGTTAGCCACAGCCAGCGTGATGTCCCTTGTACAGGGGGAAGATTTCATAAGGCTGCTGATGTTGTCGCTGGTGGTATCGCAGTCATCATATAGCCTGTCCATGATGCTGTTTTCATCCGGCAGGCAGTGGATATTCCGTTCCAGGCATTTTATGATCTCCGCGGTGGACAGGAGCGCCTGTCTGGCAAGGTGCATTACTTCTTTTTCGCTGGATGTGCGCCGGTCTTTCCGGAATAACTTTCCGGCAGCGGAAAAAGGTACATGGCTGATCAGGACCAGTTTCAGGAATGCAGCAAGCCGCAGGAGAAAGCTGGCATCCGTGGGGATGATATACAGGGAAGATACAAGATCATACAGTGCGTCATACTCTGTTTCTCCGCTGCCTGAGACCACCAGGCCCCGGACTAAGAGCCGTTCCACGCAGGCATCCCAGGACCGGGACACAGGTGCGCCTGATTTCCTCGTCATTTCCTCATAAAGTGAGCCGATTTCCTGTTTCCGGACGATTCGCCAGTTGAGGATGGACCATAACACCATTTCTTGCATGTCCACCATATATTCCTTTCCACCAAGCATGATAACAGGGCAGGAATGGCCGCAGCTGTTGTGTTTCCGCTCAAAGCGGCCGATAGCAGTGTAGAGAGTATTAATGTTGTTAAGCATCATAGAAAATACCTCCTCATATTTCTACTTTTTTATGGAATGAAGAACAATTGCGGGGTGGGTTATGTAATGCTCGACAGGAACAAGGGGTCCTTGCGGAGTTTCTGTTTGGAACGGGTGATCCAGGCACCTACATGGGAAGGCGGCACATCGTACAGCTTTGCAATCTCTGTAATACTCATCCCCCTGATCTTCAGTTCCAGTGCTTTGATTCCCAGCCTTGTTACGCCGTTGTAATCTCTGGCGCGGGATTCCAATAGCTGCATAATTTCCATCATAGATATACGAGAATCGAAGTTATCCGTCTGCTGCAGGATGGAGCCTTCAGCGGTCAGCTCCCCGTGCTCCCCCACGCCCAGGCGGGTGAAATGGCGTTCTCTGCAGCACTGTTTGCGGCAGTAGGAAGTCAGTCCGTTTTGCACTACCTTTTTAGCATAGGTTGGGAACTTGGAAAGGGCGGGGTTGTAGGATACTGCGGCATGGCAGAGCCAGATGCAGCCCTCCTGGTACAAGTCATCAAAGCTAAAGCCGTAGATGGTCTCATTGACATGGAAACTCTTTCGGATGGTCCAGTGGACCACAGAGAGGTTAGCTGCCACCATTTCCTGCTGTTCATTTGTCAAAGGGATGGTATGTTTCATCAATTCCGCCTCCTTTCAGGCTGTCATTTGTGGATAGGATTCTATTGTCTGGCGGCAGAGGGAAACCACCCTTTCACACATCTGCTCGGAGAACTGGCCGATATGCGCCTGCTCCGCGTTAAGCCCCAGTTTTCCCTGTAGCCAGAGGTAAGCCGCCCATTTCTCCATGTGCCGGGAATTCTGGAGTTCCTTCAGGGCATGGTGGGCAAGTATCCTTTTATGGCGCAGGTTCCCGTTGGCAAGGGTGCCCATAGGGCTTTTATCCTTTTTATGGGCGGCAACATAAGCGTCGCATTCCGGCCAGCGGGAGCAGACATACAGGTAGCGCCCGTTTTCCAGCGTGGAACTGCCGTGTATCATGCTTGCGGGTCGGCAGAGGGCAGGGGAGCCGCAATAGGGGCAGTTGATCTGGTATTTCTTCATCTTCATTTTTGTTTCACCTCTTTTCTTTGCTGTTTTATAGCCGAATCTCTTGTTTTCAAGTCTGTTTTTTTATGCCTTCCTGATGCAGCTGCTGCAGCGGGCAGTCCGTCTGTGAAACCGTGTGCCACTCGATATATAGGGAGTAGAGGGTTTCAAATGTCCGCTTTTCCATAGTTCCCAGGCAGCCTTCCGGCTCTATGTCCTCCCCGGAGAGGGAGCGCATTACATCCACCGGCATCAGGATTGGGTGGCCGTCTGCGTCCGCTGTCATCAGGAAGCCTCCGCAGTGTGGATGTTGTGTGCAGGTAATATGTCTGCAGGAAAGGTACATGGCATTGTGCCAGTTGCCCCGGACTGCTTTCAAAAAGGGATAGAGTTCACTATGGTTTTGGGTTTCTTTCATTTCCTTCACCTTCCTTATGCTCCATTTGAAAATCAAAAAAGGGATCAGACGCACTTTTTTTTACGCCTGATCCCATATTTTTTGTCTGCGGTTCCTCTTAGCTGAACAATTTGTTGATTTCCTGCGTGATCCTGGGGATAACAGTGTTGTTGAAAATCAGCGTCAGTGCAGCCAGCAGCAGGGCACCAAGTACAACGGCAATGATAATCTTTACCGCATCCGAGATGTAGAAATCGCCGCGCTGGTTGGAAAGTGCCCTGCGGGCACGGGAAATAAAACGGTTGCTGCCGCCTTTGATGAATTCTTTTACTTTTTTCATGGAAAACCTCCTTAAAATGGTCTTAGGTGTGTGTTTATAAGTGTCAATGGTCCTGCCTGTCAGACAGCTACAAGAAACCGCTGTGGTACATGTTACCGCCTCCTTTTGCAAGATATACTATGTAAACAAGCCCGGCTGGGCAGATCTACCTCTGTCAGCTATCCGAAGAAAGCGCCCAGGGAGCCCAGGACTTCCGTACACAGCACCACCAGGTAAATGATCATGATACAGATCAGCATCATCATGGAATAGCGCTGCATCTTCTTGGGGCGCTTGGCAGCCTCTTTTTTCAGGTTGCTCTGTTCGATCTGCCGCATGTCAAAGCAGATCATCTTAAAGTACATCCGCTGGTCATCGCCCCTCAGGACCCCTACCAGCCCCCTTACCACATCGGAGAGCATGGGGCTCCCGATGCGGGTCTCAAAGTGTATCAAGGCATTCTCATAATTGCCGGTCTTCATGTCCGCAATGGTCTGGTCCAGTTCCGCCCCGAAATCCCTGCCCGCCACCCGGCGGTAGGAAGTCAATATTTTCAGCACATCCCTGTCGTTTTCCAGGTTCTGTCCGATAGTCAGGGCAAAGCGGGGTACCTCCGACTCAATGAGCTTGCGACGCTTTTTTACAAAATCAAACACTGCATAGTAGGTGGAAAACCACAGCGCCACCGCCAGTCCCACAAGGATAGGGACGGACAGCGGGATGACAAACATCAGGGGGAAAGCGCATAGAGCGACGGCTCCGGCAGTAACCCACGCCTTGGCCGTATAGATCTCTGGAGTCATCTCAAGCCCGGCGATATTCAGGGCAGCCTGCAGTTTGCCCCGTTTCAGCTTATCCAGGCGCAGGCAGGGGGCAAAGAGAGCGGCTATCCTGGTAAGGTACACATCCAGCAGTTTCTCATTTTTTATGCCCTGCTGTTTCCGTGCCAGCATCATCATCCTGGAGGTCTTGCTGGTGGGGATGTCCGCAAAAGCGCAGGATAGGTTGTATACCGCAAAGCCGAACAGGATGATTGCAGTAAAAGCAAGGATCGTCATGTTACATCACCTCCGTATTCGATTGGTTTGCTCAGTTTCATGATCTGCGTCAGCGAGAACAGGATGATGGCGGCGCAGATCGCCAGAGCAATCTTGCCTGGAGTAGTGTAGATGAGGGTATGGAACCAGTCTTTGTTGAGGAAATATAAAAGCGGAACATTGGCGACCACCAGGAACATCATGGTGATTGCTTCCCGCTTTGGTTCCTGCAGCATGGCCTCCAGCTCAGACTGTACCACGCGCACATCGGAGAACTTCTGCACGATGGTCGGTAGTGTGTTCTTCATGGAGCGGTCAGACTGGCACTGTATCAGGATATTGGACCACTCGTGAAAGACACGGTTGGGAATCTTCATCTTCAGGCTGTTTATTGCGCTGGTAGTGTTGGCATTTATCAGCTCGCTCTCATAGACAAATGCCTCGAAAGTGGCTTTCACCGGCTCATTGATGTATGCCAGGTTCTCTTTCACGGAGCGTATCAGGTCTTCCGTCCGCAGGTAGGAAGTGGTGATGATGGAGATGGCCGTCTCCAGTTCCTCGTTCAGGTGCTTTTTGTAGCTTGCGGATGTGCTCCGCAGATACCAGATTGGGATGAGGGAGAAGCCAAGCCCCAGAACAGGCACCATATACATGTTGCCGATTAGCAGTGCAAGCACGGCGCCTACTGCAAACAGGATCAGGGTCAGGCGCGTCACGGCATCATAGCGGTCAGCCCGTCCGGTGTCCTTTAATATCTGCTTGATTTCGAAATCCTGATTGAAAAATCTTTGGGCGGGCGTGCCCATTAGCACATTCAGCTCGTCGCCCAGGGTGGCAGGCCTGCGGCGTGATTGGAAGATGACTTCCATTATGTCCTTCAGCCGCACATCAAACAGCGCAAAAAGCCCTGCGCTGGTCAGGGCAAAACAGATAATATAAATCCACTGCATCTACTTTTCCTCCTTAGGGTTGAATTCCGCCAGTTCCTTATGGGAGATCCCGTTGTCCAGAAGTCGTTTCTTCAGCGTGTCGGAGATTGTTCCGGTCTTCCGGTGGCAACCCACTACCCGGGCATTCCCGTTCCCGTCCGTCACATTGTCCGTCACCTCATATTTATAAAGGGAGCGGTAGATAAGCCGCCCGTCCTGGTAGTCAATACCCTCGATGATCTCCATGATCTTCCGGGAGCGGTCTTCCAGCTGCTTCGTGAACACCACCACAGGATAAGCCTCCACCATGATCTGCATGAGGATGGAATCATCCATGCTGTACTTGCGCTTGGCAAGGGTCATCATCCTGCGGTAGGTGCTCTCACAGGAATTGGAGTGTATGGTGGTGCAGACGGTGTGGCCGGTGCGGGAGCTCTCTGCGGCGGACAGGCTCTCTGCTGCAGACCGCATCTCACCTACGCCGATCACATCAGGGTGCTTGCGCAGGACGCGCTCCAGGAGAAAATCCTGGTTGATGTTCATGGCCGGGTTTTCGTGGGGGCGGGTCAGCAGGTGGACAACGGAATTTAAGATGTTGCCGTCTTTATCCCGCTTCACTAAGTCAAACTCCCGGCTGCCTTCCTCGATGGTGATCAGGCGCCTGTTGTTGGGTACATTGGATAGGAGCCAGGCCATGATGGTGGTCTTCCCGGAACCCGTAGAGCCTGCAATGCATACCGATACGCCGTAGCGGATGCAGGCGGTCAGGAAATGGAGCATCTCCGCCGTGGCACTGCCTGATTCCAGCAGGATTTTCTCTGATACGGTCTGTTGGTTGACGATTCTTATGGAAGCATTTACCCCCACTTCTGGGTCTACTATGGGTGTCTTATCCACTGAAATGCGGATGTTCTTGTCCAAAAAGCCCAGGATCGAGGGCATGGTGTCATCAATGACCATGCCGCAGGCGTTCAGCATACGCCGGATTACATCAATGGCGTGCTGCGGGGAGGAGAACTTGTCCGGTATCTTGATGCTCCGCCCGTTGTTCATGATGACTTCAATATCGTTGTAGGCATTGATGTTTACTTCCTCCACGCCAGGCCGGTATATCCACTTTTTAAGGAAAGAGTAGCCGGCCATGTCCTCGTACAGTTTTTCGCACAGCTCGCTGGTGGACAGCCCTTCGATAGTGTACTTTCGTTTTACAAGGTACTGCTCCATGAGTTCCTTCAGGACCGTGGCGGCCCGCTCGGTGTCGCCGTCCCCGGCTTCCGCAATGGTTGTGGCATGGTTTTCGGAAAAATACCGCTGCACATCCTCCAGCACCTGCTCATAGGTCAGCCCTTCGGTGGCAGTCTGTGCAAAGAAGATGTCATTCAGGTTGTTCATCAGAAAATTCCTCCTCACTGTCCTCGGCAGGCGTTTCGGTGTACTGCCCGGTGGCGGCTTCCATCTGCTCCAGTGCCTCAAGCACCTTGTTCAGTGCGGCGGTGTACTTGGCGTTGCAACATTTGAGCGCCTGGAACATCCCGCCCTCAGTGGCGCAGCGGTCAATCTCCTTGCCGTAGGGTAGCATCCCGTCAAAGCCGCCGATGATATAGCCCATCTCATCAAAGGCGTGGAACGGCCGCGCCATGCCTGCAAAGGTCATGTGTTTGTCATAGTGGAAACGCTCATCTGTCAGGAGGGGCTGGTGGGCTTTCAAGTAGTTGACACCTTTTAAGTCCGGTGTCAGGATGCGGATTACCAGGTCTCCTGACTCTATGGCGGCAGGGGTGAACACATTTGTCATGCTGGAGCCGCAGTCCAGGATAATAAAGTCCACCAGCTTTGATGCAGCGGATACCAGCTGCAGCACCATTCGGAAATCTGTTTCCGGGTAGCTTAGCGGGTTCTCGCCTGCGCTGTACCCCATAAGTCCGATAAAGGGGTAGGATTTTAAGACGGTCACATGGCTTGCAACAAGAGAGGTATCAATTTCCACGCTGCTTAACACCTGCCCGATGGAGGCGCCTGTTTCAATAATCTGATCAGGCAGCCAGATGGGGAGCATGGGGGTGCCCGCTTCCCCGTTTATGATGATTACTTTCCTTTTGTCGCGGGTCAGAGCCTTGGCAAGAATGCAACAGAACATGGATTTGCCGCTGCCTGGGCTGCCCCAGACCGTGATAACTTTTCCCATAATCAGTCTCCTTTCCGTCAATGCAGTGCGGCATTCGGTTCGGCATCATTGTCGCCATCCGCCCCTGCACTGCTTCTTTCGGGAAGATATTCCGCCGTTTCCCCGGCAGTCTCCCCATTCTCTTCATCTGCATCATCTAGTTCTTCCAGCAACTCAGGGTAATAGATTTCCAGGAGGGTCTGCGCCTGCTCCGCCAGAAGTTCCTCTGCCAGGGAGTCGTTGCCTCGGGAGATCAGGGCTACATGGGCAACGCCGTCATTCTCCAGTGCCGTGATGATGCGTGCCTGTTCGGGGCTTGCCAGCACGGTGATGGTGGCAGACTGCTGTTTTTCTTCGTCCTCCGCCAGCTCCCTTGTGTTATCCACGTTGATGCCGCTTGCGTCCGTCACGGACAGAACACGGACATAACGGAGCTCCGGCACCTCCTCAGCCGTGTCAAGGAAGTGGTAGATACGGATGATGTCACCCGGCTGCAACTTGTCGGAAAGACCAGATGCCAAGGTTTTGACCGTCAGGGAAATAGCTACCATGCCGGAGGGGATGTTGTTCAGAGCCACATCGGATGAGATGGGGACTGAGCTGATCTTGGTGGTGAGAATGTAATCCCCCTGTGCTAAGTCAGCGGTGGCGTAGAGCCCGTTTACATCATCTAAGGAGTGAGCGATGTTGGGGGGCAGGTTAAAGCTGCCCACTTCTACAACCTCGGTGTTGGATGCGGTGATCTGTTCGCCTTTCAGTACCGGCTGTGTGATCCGGACGATCTCAGTCTTGCCGTTGGTCTGCCTTGCGATGGTGGGTAGGGCGACAAAGGCAATGATGGCTGCCAGCAGGAGGCTGAGCACGCCGAATAGAAAGCGGTTATTCAGTTTCATAATGGTTTTTCTCCTTTTTATATTTTGATTTCCGCATATTTCCTGTAAGCACGCTTACCTGGAATATGCTGTTAAAAGATTGAGGCTATCAGGGTAGCCAGGCTGCCCGCTGCGATAAAGGGGACAAATGGTATGGAGAGTGCTTTGGCCTTGCGCCGGCAGCCTATCATCAGTGCGGCCGCGGCGGCCAACAGGGCGGCAAGCATCAGGGTTTCCAGCATACGGTAAGGGCCGTAGATAAAGCCTATGACCGCCGCCAGCTTGATGTCGCCGCCACCAAGCCCGGTGCCACCTTTGGAGAGCATGGCAGCAGTGAGCAGGATCAGGAAGCCTGACGCACATCCTGCCAGCGATAGGCCAAGCACTGCCCAGAAAGATGTTCCTGCACCGGCAGCCTGCATATGGACCGGCAAGGATGCAAGAGCAACAGGGCAGAAAAAAACAAGTGCCCGGTCAGGCACCCGTTTTGTGTAAATGTCATATGCTGCAAAGCCTAAAATACATAAGAATACCAGCGATTCATAGGATAAGGCAATAAGGTCACTCACGGTTTGTGTACCAGTCATCAAAGAGGCTGCCGTGTATGGTAATGTAGTCGTTTAAATTGACGGACAGCATCCCGTCCGGCGTCCAGGCATCCCACACCTGGGTATAGACCACATAATTGGTGTTATCAGGGAACCACACAGGGGTAAAGTGGGCCGCCCTCCCGTAGGTGGAAAATTCGTTTGCCCGGAAAGTGAATTTTGCGCTGCGTCCGCTGGAAACGCGTTGCAGGAGCCGCAGATAATTGCTGTACTGGAATTCCGGGAATACAGAAAAGGCAGTCTGTGGATTGGTGACATGGCCTGAGGGGGCGTCCGTGGATAAAATGGCATTTACAGTTGTCTTGACCCCATAACCGCTTTTCATATCCTTACCGTTTGCGGTTGGCACAATATCATCCGGCATCAGTGACATGGTTCCGGATATGGAAGCGGAGTAGCCGGTATAGTTGTATTTCCATTCTCCCTCATCCACCCATTGCCCTTCGTCCACCCATTTTCCATTGTCCACCCATTTTCCGTGTTCTACTGGGCAGTCCAGCGGGCATGAATCGTCACAGGGGCTGGAGTGCCACTGCCAGTTGGAATGCCATTTCCAGTCGGGATGCCATACCCACTTTTCCTTCCAGTAGCAGCTCCAAACGCCCCAGTTTGCCGTCAATTTTTGGGAATTGGCAGGAAGGGCGGGAGAGGAGTAACTGGGATAGGTGTCTGTTGCCAGCGGGTCAGGCGGTATCTTTTCATTCAGATCGACGATCCTGGCGGTGAAGGAAGTCTTTGCCGTGGTGGCTCCGGACACAGATACAGTGATGTTGATGTCCTGCGGTGTGCTGGGGGTATGCCACTTGACCCATACGACCTGCGAATCATCTTCCGGAATCACGATGTTGTTTACTTGATAGGATGTGCCCAGGATGTGGAAGGTCACAGAAGCAGGATTGTCCGGTGTCAGGTTTTCGCTGGTCCTAAGGGTTATTGAAGTGATTACATCTGTATTTACCCGGTATTCCATGTCAGGGGCCTTCAGGCCGCCTTCTGGTACTGACGGCTGATCTTTGAATCGCACGATACCCACGCCGAGGCTGCTTATGATATCCGCATTGGCCTGCTTCCCTGTGGTGTTGCCGTTCCATGCCGGGAGCCCAAGGTCGCTATACTCAAGAAATAATGCCAGAGGTAGGTTTTTGTGAGTCAGCGAACCCATAGTGCGCTTCAGCGTCCCTCCGGATAACTGGTCATAAAGGGCAGCCTCTGTGGCGGTCATACAGTAATACAATCCATTGTGGGTAAAGTAAGCAAGCGGCTCTACCAGCAGCTTGTATTTGCCCGTCAGCATTGCTTCATAGCTGACACCCGTATCTTCAGCAATCATCATGCAGGCGTACTCACTGCAGAAATACCGCTTAATAGATTCTATGTTGTTCCTGCCTGTACTGCTGACAATGGTAGGAATAGGGTGGGTGGGGTTCTTGCAGCTGTAAGCGGTGCCGGATTTGGGGGACAAGCTGGCCCCGCCCAGGTACTGCAGCTTGCTAACCTTTCCAAAATGCAGTATACTGCCAGTCTGGACAGTATTGGAGTAGTCTATGGGGGTTGAGACGGCGGTGCCAGTCTCAGCATCTACTACTGTGACACGCACGCCAGCGTTGCCGGGGGTCCATGAGTTGGCGGAAGTGCCTTTCTTCATGCCGCCACCTCCGCTTTCCATGTTGCCCTCACCGGCTGCAAAGGCAGTGGCCGGAAACAGACACAGCACAAACGCCAGGGTGCAGAGGAGGGTAAAAAATCGTTTCATTATGCATCACGCTCCTTATTTTTTTGTGCATAATAAAACCGCCACAATTAAGTGACGGCCTTATCGGTTTATGTTCCATATTCAGTTGTTATGGTTCTTGACTTACATATCGCCGACCATCTTATCGGGATCACCACTGCTGTCCGCGGGTGTTTGTTCAACCTGACCCGGTTCCACCCAGCCAAACACAGGGTCATACACGGCGCCATTTTCATTGGTGGAGCCGGGAGCAGGCGTATTGTTCTGTGCAGGAGGAGCAGTCGGTTCCGGCTCTGTTTCCTCTGGTGCATAGGTGGGCGGGGCAGACGGGTCTGCGGAATCGCCCTCAGATGAAGGAGGTTCCGGGGTTTCCGGCTGGAGTTCTTCACTCTCCGGGGTAAAGTCGATGACTACTTCGTCCTCAGATTCATCCACTACCTTTGGGTATTCATCCATGGGGTCTTTTGTAGTTACCGGGGAAGGCGTATGAGTGGGGGCAGGGTTTTCCATATTTGTGGAAGGTATGGGAGTTTCCTGCCACTCATGCGTCTCTGTGTTTGAAGCGATTTCCTCCGGCTGAAAATCGTTATCCGCATTTCTGTTTATCGCAAAGCAGATGACTAAAATACCGATACAGGCAACAGCCAGTAAGGAAAAAAGGAATTCTTTGGATTTGATAAAGTTTTTCATAGCTTATTTCTCCTTTCTACAGTATATCTTTCTCTTACGGTCTGAAGGGAAAGTTTTTCAACAAAATTTTTAAAATTTCGTATTGTGGTAGCCTGTAAGTTCAATGTGCTGGGTAATGGCCGGGTACCTGTGGCCGAACATAAAGATATTAAATTCAGCGTCGCAGGAGAAGACATATTCCACCCTGTCCCCTACTACATGGAAAGCCAGGCTGATGTTCTTTATCTGGTAATCATCCGTGGAAAGGGGGATCTTATTTGCCAGGCCGTCCGTTACGGTCTCCTCCAGCATGGCAGTATAGCCGCTGCTGGAGTACAGAGTACTTAAGTATTCACTGAAGTTAGTTTCCCTTTGGGAACGGTAGGTATCGGCGTAGATGCTGGCGCTTAAATTGTTTAACTCCATTTTCGCACCATTGCGTATGTTTATGCAAGTTATTTTTACAGAAGCATACAACAATAGGAAGGAAACCACTATCACAATGACCATCACAAAGAAACAGGTGAAGATGGACATATCGCCCCGGTCATTAGCCAGGCGTCTTTTCATTTGGAGATAAATTTTCTGCATGGGCACCTCACTTCCAGTAATGCTCGCTAACGCCTGCCGCCCTGGAGACTACCGTGATATGAATAAGGTCGAAGTTCCAGAAGCCGCCCAGTTTGGCCTCACCCGTGACCGTGATATAAAATGGGTTGCCCAGCTGGATGGCTCTGTTCATCCCGGAAGGGGTCGGCGTTTTATAGGAGGCATCAATGGAATAGGAGATGTTTTGAGCACCTTTAATATCCGAACTCAGAAAATTGAAAAGCCGTTCTGTCTCCGCATTGACGCCACCTGACAGCTGAATCTGTTTTACCATCTGATCGGCACAGAGGTCCAACTCTTGTTTCGTTGAAATGATACTGAACAGATTAATGATAAAAGCCAACAGTAACACCGCAATGAAAATGAAAACCATTGTGCTGAAGTAGTTTGCCTCGGCACGCTCGTTTTGCAGAATCCTGCGGATCTTTTTGATAAGTATGATAACCACCACCTTTACAGCAAAACGGCCGCTTCTTTTAAGGGAAACGGCCGTCTGCAAAATTTTTGACTGTACCAAGTATAACAGATAAGGATTTACGGGGAAAGAGCAAAACAGTGCCAATGTTGTGCCAAATGTATGCTAGTTTATTATATGTGAGTTGTTGATCTTACATTAATCATAAATTGTAGAATAACATATTGATATATGAAAACAAATAACTTAAGAGTAAGATACATTAAATTTTTTTTTTATCTTCATTGTCATGTTCATTTGTACTTAAATAAATTAAAGACTTTTAAAGAAAAAATTTGATGATGAAATGATTCTTTTGTCTGGAATATGAACAGTAATATAAATTTACTCTCCAGATACATTAATATTTACCTGCTTATTCCAATACTCATAGAATCGGCATTTCTTTTCCAAAAGTTCCTCCAAAGTACCGTACTCTGTGGCTTTTCCATTTTCAATAGCAGAATCTTAACTTTTAAACTAAAAATGAGTTTCTAGATAATAAGGAATTTTTGCTCATTTTCTGCAATAAATGTCCACTTTCTGCAAGACTTATTGAATATTTTTTTTGCATTATACAATATTGATTTATAGGGAATGGCATTTATCAAACTCATTAGATGGGAGGAAATAGCATGAAAAAAATCACAAGATTAATAACAGTAGTTCTTGCATTATGTATGGCTTTTTCAACAGTGGCATTTGCGGCAGAACCTGAAATGTCTGTAACAGAAGTAAGCGATATCCAGACATATGTTTCTGAAATAGCTGGTGAAGTTGGTATTGAGCCCAGAGACGCGGCACCTCCGATTACGGATGCAGACATTATCGATATTCTGCAGGATACGGATACCGGCGAAATATATGTAGTTGTAGAAGTTGTAGGATATGGATCTAAATATGGATATATTGATGGAATAAGCATAAACAATTATACCATAACCCCTGTTGGTTCACCTATTGTAACGGGCTTTATATACATATTTAACTGTGGTGTATTATCAAGTGGTTCTCACACATTCAGATATAGTGGCACATCGTATAACAGACCATGGAATACGGTAAATAGACAGATTACTTTTAATGTGCCATAATAAAAAATAGCCATTCCCTATTTTTAAGTGAATAATCTAGACATAATCGAGCCATCTGTCCGGTGTAAAGTGAGCCACTTAATTGCACTTGTTTTGCCTCGGTTGTGGTATGAGATCAAGTATATTTTTTAAAGCCTGCTATCGCACCGATGATGCGGCAAGGGCTTTACAAGATATATCCGATCTCATAAATGTCACCCAAGCAAAATCAAGGTGGCTTAATGCCAGCTGGAAAATCGGCTCACTCTTGACCGGAATTGTGGCTCTCTGCAACCAGAATATTCATTTAGAAATATTGATGACAATTGGAGGACATGAAATTGAGTGTTAATGGAATAGGAGCAACAGGATACTCGACAAAAGAGTATGAAACAAGAAAGAAAGAACAAGATGAGGCAGAAGAAAACTTTGCAAAACAGGTGGCGGAAGCAATACAAGCATCAGGGCAGGTGACTGCTACTCTGCATGGTACTGACAAAGAAACGGGTGATATAGCGGTGTTCTCAGGGGCAGAGGTTACGAGTGGATCATCTATTTCCGTTTATAAGCCACAGAACTTTGATTCGGAAAACCCTGTATATAAAGTGAAAATATGGGATAAGTCGGGAAAAGTAACTGAACAGATGGTGGATGTATCAAAGGTAGATCCGAAAAATTGTGATGCAGTTGAAATGTTTGCATACACTGCTAATTTGAAAGAAAGTGGAAAAGGCAGTTTTGAGGATACAGTACTGAAAGCCGCAGTTGCAAAAGCCGTAAAAAATGCGGAGCAGAGAAATTCCGGTTCATGGAGCTTTTCAGAGAAAATAGACTGGGTAAAGATTGTGAATGACATTATGCAGTCGGAGTACAGTTACGGAGATTTGAAGGGCTACATGGAATGGAAAAAATTTTTAGGATTATTGGATAAGTAAGAGTTTCAGCTCTGATGAATCGCTTGGACTTTCGAGAGAGCGAAGCGGTTACGATTGACAGAAGAACCGTTAAAAGACAGTTAGTACACACACGGGACTTAATTTGCAGCCCTTTATTTGGCAAATAGTAATGTGTTTTTGGCTTTTAATCAGAATAGATCAGACCTCAGTTTATATCTGGAGTCTGATCTTTTTTCTTTTTTATCTGATGGTCAAGGTGGCATATATCAGCTACAAATAATGCAATCTGGCACTCTGAAAACAACTCCCTTTCAGTCATGATAGTTGCAAGCTTGAGAAAGCCAAAACAATTTCATAGAACACGCATACACCTGATTTTATATTCACCTTTCTATACATTTGCATTATGTAAGGCGGCTGCAAGGTTGGCAAATCACATCAGCCAAGGCTCCATGTCAACCCACAGAAATCTCGCAAAATCAATTTTGCACAATCCCAGTAAAATCAAGACTTTCAGAGAATTTTGAACCACCAATATGTCTGAAGAGCCAAATATATATAGAGATTCTTGCAAATAAAAATATAAATAGTGAAGAATTATGTTAATAAAAACTTACTTATTAAGTATATGGATTTTTTTCAGGAAACTGAAGTCCATATACCTTTTTTGTACCTTGAAAACTCCATAGCCTTTCAGACAGTTATACAGGAACTGCGGACAGTGTGCGATGACAGGAAAAGGAGCGCACCCGCAGATGAAACGCTGCACAGCGGCAGCCTGAAAATACGCGGCGGAACTCCGGCGCAGGAAATGGGTCTGTGCAAAGGCAGATTCCTGAAGGTATAATATATCTTCTTTATGTTCTCTTATAGATTATTAAATGCGGTGTAGTAGGAGGTTTGTTTATGAAGCAGGGTACATTGTTTTATGATGAGAAAAGTGGGAGGTATAATTTCCATTACATTGATGAGGATGGGGACAATCGTGACTATGGCGGCATCCATTGCGGGGATATTTTCGAGTTCAGATTGAATGAAGTCTGGATTCCTGCCCGCGTAGAGATGGGCATGGACCGGGAATGGTATCTGGTCGGGTTACCGGGGCTGAAGCTGGACGGGTTGGAGGTGAGGCAGTGATATTTTAAATGACGGGATAAATTTCCTGTTGAAACTCGAACGCGTGTTTGGTATAATAAAACTCCACAGGAGGTGAACATGCGTTTGAAAAATATTATTTTTCATATCGATGTAAATTCAGCCTTCCTCAGTTGGGAGGCTGTTTATCGACTGGCTCATAAGGGCGGGAAACAGGATCTCAGGGAGATCGCATCAGCTGTTGGTGGCGATATGACAATGCGCCATGGGATTATCCTGGCAAAGTCTATCCCGGCAAAAAAGTATGGCATAAAGACAGGGGAAACCATACTGGAAGCGCAGCGCAAATGCCCGAATCTGGTAATGGTGCCGCCTAACTACAGTCTGTATGAGAAATGTTCTGCAGCATTTATGAATATCCTGCGGGAGTACTCCGATGTTGTAGAGCAGTACAGCATCGACGAAGCTTTTGTGGATATGACAGCCAGCTGCCATTTGTTTGGGCAGTCAGAGGAGGTGGCAGAACAGATTAAAGACCATATCCGTGATAAACTAGGTTTTACTGTGAATGTAGGAGTATCCAGCAACAAGCTGCTTGCAAAGATGGCAAGTGATTTTAAGAAACCGGATATGGTCCATACGCTGTATCCGGAAGAAATAAAAAGCAAGATGTGGCCGCTGCCGGTATCGGAGCTGTTCTTTGTGGGCAGGGCGACAACGAAAAAGCTGTTTGACCTGGGGATCAAAACCATAGGGGAGCTGGCAGCGGCAGATCCGGTGTGGCTCAAAAGCATTCTCAAAAAGCAGGGGGAAGTCATATGGGGATTTGCAAACGGAGTGGATGTCTCTCCGGTGCTGGAGAAGCCTCCAGCGAACAAGGGCTATGGAAATTCCACTACAACACCCTATGATGTGACAGATGTGGAAACCGCTGACAGGGTGCTGCTGGCGCTGGCGGAAACTGTGGGGAACCGCCTGCGGGCAGACAATGTGCGGATTGCTGTGGTGGCAGTGGGCATCCGGTATGCCGATCTGTCGTATGTATCACATCAGACGGTGCTTAAGACGGCCACTAACCTAACTTGGGAAATTTATCAGGCTGCGTGCCAGCTGTTTTTAGAGTTGTGGAATCACAGGCCGATCCGGCACCTGGGGATCCATACAAGTCGGGTCAAGGAAGATGATTTCTTCCGGCAGATGATGCTCTTTGATGAAGTGGATTATGATAAACTTGAGAGAATGGATAAAACCGTGGATGCCCTCAGAAAGCGGTATGGAATGGACTCTGTGATGCGCGCAACTTTTTTGCGGCAGTCTATTGACCATATGAGCGGGGGTATCTCCAGGGAGAAGCGGACGGTAGATTATGACAAAGTGAAAGTAGAGTGAGAGAGGATGGGGTATCATGGCATTTGGGATAGGCACAAATTCACAGAAGGCAGATGCCGGGCCGATCAGGGGGAAGCAGAGGGAAATAGGTTGTTATTGTTGGTTTACGAACAAGGGTAAAATGATACCCACCACGCTGAAGGTGCAGGACGAGGACGGGGAAATCAGGACGGTTCGCCAGATCAAGGTACATTCCCAGGAGGAAAAAATGTATGCTGGGGTGTCGTCCATTGAGTTTAGCTGTACCATAACGATCCTGGAGCAGCAGATCAATGTGTGGCTGATCTATTACAAGGAAGAAAACAGGTGGGCATTGGTTTACCGGCAGGAGTAGAGAAAAGAACAAAATGTGGTTGTAGACAATGACCTGATAGTGAATGTCGAGCTGCTGCTGAATGGCAACCAAGAAGCTTTTTTGAAATCATTAACCGAATATAAGCCTTTAGATAGCAAATTGCAACGCCGTTAAATATAGCGGCGTTGCTTTATTTGGAGAGCGGAAGGTTTGACATTTGCATAGCCTTCCAGACAGTTATATAGGAACTGGGGACAGCGAATAATGACAGGAAAAAGGAGTACACCGGAAGTTGAAATGCCGCATAGCGGCAGCTTGAAAATACGCGGCGGTCTGGGGAAAAGGCGGCTTGTTGAAGGTATAATATAACTTGGATTACAGGGTTCGCGAAGTGATTCCTGTAATATATCTTCTTTTGATTATTAAATGTGCTGTAGTAGAAAGGAGGTGTTTTTCACTGTGGGAAATTCAGAGAGCAAGGTGCCTCTTTGGGAAAAATATATACTGACAATACAGGAGGCAGCGGAGTATTTTCATATTGGAGAAAAGAAGTTACGAAAACTTGTAGAAGAAAAGGCGAATGCGGATTTTGTAATTATGAATGGCAACCGCGCAATGATAAAGCGGAAGCTATTTGAGAAATACTTAGATGAATCAGCATCTGTATAAAATTAAATGTTGAAACAACATACAGATGCTGACTATATCAAACTACAAAAAAACCAATGGAACTTGAGCCTCGGACATGGTATGATATAGATATCGTATCGAGGCTCTTTTTCATTAGAAAGGAGCAGAAAATCATGAGCGAAAAAAGACGGGATAACAAAAACCGCGTATTACGCAATGGAGAGAGCCAGCGATCAGATGGAAGATATGCGTATAAGTACATAGACACCGGTGGTAAACAACAATTTGTTTACAGCTGGAAACTGGAAAAGACTGACAAGCTGCCAAAGGGCAAACGCGATGACCTGTCTCTGAGAGAAAAGGAAAGGCAGATCCAAAAAGACCTGGAAGACATGATTTCCACCACGGGCGGAGATATAACAGTCTGTGCGCTGGTCGAAAAATATACTTCGCAGAGAAAAGGTATGCGTCATTCGACGAAAGCCGGGTACAAAACAGTTCTTAATATCCTTGCCAAAGAGGATTTTGGCAGGAAGCGGATTAAGGATGTGCGGTTATCTGATGCGAAAGAATGGCTGATCCAGCTTCAGGCCAATGGAAAGGGCTATAGTTCTATCCAGACGATCAGGGGTGTGGTCAGGCCGGCTTTCCAGATGGCGGTGGATGATGACCTGATACGCAGGAATCCGTTTGAATTTCATCTAAGCACTGTTGTTGTTAACGACAGTGTTACAAGAGAGGCGATCACAAGGAAACAGGAAAGGCAGTATCTGGAATTTATCAAAAGTGACAAGCATTTTTCAAAGTACTATGATGCAATCTATATACTGTTTCATACGGGACTTCGTATTTCTGAATTCTGCGGTTTGATCAAAGAAGATATTGACCTTAAGGAAGGCAAACTCAGAGTTGAGCGTCAGTTACAAAGGACGCGGGATATGCAGTACATTATAGAAGATACGAAAACGCCCAGCGGTGTGAGGTTTGTTCCTATGACTAAGGAAGTTATGGATTGTTTCAGGCATATTCTTGAGAACCGTGAAAAGCTGAAAGCGGAGCCGATTGTCAGTGATGTGAAGGGGAATATGTATCATGGTTTCCTGTTCATGGATAAAAACGGGAGACCGATGGTTGCCCAGCATTGGGAAAAGTATATGCAGCATATCAGGGAGAAGTACAACAAGATATATAGAGTGCAGATGCCTGATGTAACGCCCCATGTGTGCAGGCATACATTTTGTTCCAATATGGCAA
Source organism: uncultured Lachnospiraceae bacterium (assembly GCA_947174665.1). GTDB lineage: Bacteria > Bacillota > Clostridia > Lachnospirales > Lachnospiraceae > Acetatifactor. Next base: position 6,606 of record CAMWJV010000038.1, on the reverse strand, counting down.
ACAGCGGCATGAATCCCAAAACACTGCAGTACATCATGGGGCACTCGGACATTGGTGTCACGCTGAACACTTACACGCATATCGGCTATGAGGATGCAAGCCGTGAAATGAAAAAGGTAAGCAATTCCTGAAAAAAGCCGAGTAGTACAAATTTTCAATTTACTACTTTTTTTACTACTTTTCAGAGCCAGGATATGCCAGGATAAGCCAAGATATGCCGAAAAACCGGATGAGCCGGAAAAATTCCTGTAAGCCTTGAAACGCCCAATAATCAAGAAAAACCACGATAAACCAACTTATGCAAGGAGTTTAAAATAGATGATAAAAATACTTTTCGTCTGCCACGGCAACATCTGCCGTTCGCCCATGGCGGAGTTCATTTTGAAGGACATGGTCCAAAAACAGGGAATAGCAGAGCAGTTTTTGATTTCCTCCGCGGCTACCAGCACGGAGGAAATCTGGAACGGAGTCGGTAATCCGGTGTATCCCCCCGCGAAGGCGGAGCTTGCCCGGCACGGCATCGGCTGTGAGGGGAAAAGGGCAGTGCAGGTGACGAGGGCGGATTATGACAAATATGATTTCCTCATCGGCATGGACAGCGCCAATATTCGAAATATGCAGCGCATCCTGGGCGGGGATCCGGCTGGAAAGGTATTTAAGCTGCTGTCCTTTGCCGGGCTGGACAGGGATATTTCCGATCCCTGGTATACGGGAGATTTTGGCGTGACCTACAGTGATGTAGAGCTGGGATGCAAGTCTTTCCTGAAATATCTCACCCAAAGATCACTATTATGAGACGAAGGAGTCTGGAAACATTACAAAAACTTAAAATCTTTTAAAAATTTTTGAAAAAGCCGATTTTTTCAAAAAACATAGATATGCTTCATATAAAATGCCCTCATACCATATGTTGTGGTTTTGGACAAAAAGCGCTCTGCAAAATGCCTGCAGAGCGCTTTTTTGCGCGGTTTCGTCAAAAAATAACACTTGTCAAATTCTTAATAATAGTTTAAAATCTAGTTAAAAGTGGGATGAAGGTGGCATGAAAACCCATAAAGTGGGATGAAATGCCAAAAAAGTACAATAGACTCATCTTTTGGACTGGTGGTGATTGCGTTTGTTCATGGGTAGGTACAATCATACAATCGACCCGAAGGGCAGACTGAGCATTCCCTCAAAGTACCGCGACATCCTCGGAGATGAGTTCGTGGTATCCAAGGGAATGGACGGCTGCTTATTTGTGTATGCGATTGATGACTGGAAGACCTTTGAAGAAAAGCTGGCATCACTGCCGCTGATCAATGTGGAGGCCAGACAGTTTGCAAGGTTCTTCCTTTCAGGTGCCCAGTATGTGACAGTGGACAAACAGGGACGTATCCTGATGCCTCAGGATCTGAGAGAGTTTGCAGGACTGGAAAAGGATGTTGTGCTTGCCGGAATGGGCGGACGCATTGAGATCTGGAGTCTGGAGAAATGGAATGAGAACAGCGAGCAGGTGGATATCAACAAGATTTCGGAAGGAATGATTAACCTGGGGCTGACAATATAGGAGCCTTGTATGGATTTTAAACATTATTCCGTGTTGCTGGCGGAGACCATTGAACAACTTCATGTAAAGCCGGACGGAATCTATGTTGACGGTACTCTCGGAGGCGGAGGACATGCTTACCAGGTGTGCAGCAGGCTTAACACAGGCCGTTTTTACGGGATTGACCAGGATGATGCGGCGATCAGGGCAGCAACAGAGCGGCTGGCACTCTTTGAAAACAAGGTGACGATCCTTCGAAACAATTACTGCAACATGCGCATGGCACTCGCAGCCGAAGGAGTGGAAAAGGTGGATGGAATTGTTCTCGACCTGGGGGTTTCCTCTTACCAGCTGGACACGGAGGACAGAGGTTTTTCCTATCGCTATGACGCACCTTTGGACATGAGGATGGACCGGCGGCAGACTCTGACTGCCAGGGACATTGTAAACGGTTATTCCGAAAATGACCTGTTTCGTATCATCAGGGATTACGGGGAGGACAAATTCGCAAAGAATATTGCAAAGCACATTGTGAGGAAAAGGGCGGACAAGCCCATAGAGACTACATATGAACTGAATGAGATCATCCGGGCGGCAATCCCGGCAAAGATGAGGCAGAACGGGCATCCTTCCAAGCAGACCTTTCAGGCGATCCGGATAGAGTGCAACAGGGAACTGGAGGTGCTGAAGAACTCGCTGGATGATTTCATAGAGATGCTGAACCCGGGCGGAAGATTATGCGTTATTACCTTTCATTCCCTGGAGGACCGCATCGTAAAGACCATATTCAGAAAGAATGAAAATCCCTGTACCTGCCCGCCTGATTTCCCGGTTTGTGTGTGCGGGAAGGTTTCGAAGGGAAGAGTATTGACAAAGAAGGCGATACTGCCGTCAGAGCAGGAAATTTCGGAGAACAGCCGCTCCAAAAGCGCAAAACTGAGAGTGTTTGAGGCTGCTCAGAATACGGAAGCGCGGCACTGAACGTAACTGTTACTGTCCGCAGGAAGCAGTCAGAATTTGAGTATTTTTAGAAAGCAGGAAGACATCATGAGCCGAAACAGAAGGAATTACAGACAGGCTGCATATGAGAAGAGAACCGGCACAAGGGCGGAGAGAACGGAGAGGAACAGAAACCTCTACGTTTATGGAAGCGCTGCGTATGCGCCGGAGGCGGAGAGACAGTGGGAGACGGAGCCTAAGAGGCAGATTCAGCCTGCTGTCCGCAAAAACCGTGAGAGGGCAAACCACATGAGCGCGGGCTATGTGCTTTTCCTTGCGGCTGCGCTTTGCGCTGCGGCGTTTATTCTGGTAAACTATATTCAGCTGCAGGCGGAGCTGACTAATCTGACCAAGACCGTTGCTGCAAAGGAGAGCGAGCTGAATGCCCTGAGAGAGGCAAATGATGAACAGTATAACAGAGTTGTCAACAGCATTAATCTGGAGGAGATCAAGCGCATTGCCATCGGTGAGCTTGGCATGACCTATGCGCAGGAAGGGCAGATTATTACTTATAGTAACGAAGGCGACGATTTTATGCGTCAGGTGCCGGGCTCAAAGTGACGAAAGCGACAGAGGTGCAATGTGAAAGAACAAAAAAAGAATAAGTTTTCCATTAAAATGCAAAAGAAGCTGGTGGTACTGTTCGGAATAGTACTGCTGGCTTTCGTCTGCTTAAGTGCCAGGCTGCTGGTTCTGGCGCGGGATAAGGAGACGTTGTATCAGAAACAGGTCCTTGCGCAGCAGCAGTATGATTCGACCACACTGCCTTACAGGCGTGGGGACATTGTGGATGCGAAGGGAACGGTAATTGCCACCAGTGAAAAAGTCTATAATCTCATCATAGACGCAAAGGTCATGAATACACAGATCGGCGGGAAGACGCCTTATCTGGAGCCTACGCTGACAGCCCTGGGGCAGTACTTTGACCTGGACATGGGGGCTATCAGAGAGCATGTGGCAGCCAACAAAAATTCTGCCTGGTATGTAGCCAGGAAGCAGCTGAGTTATGAGGAGATCAGTGGTTTCAAGGCGGCGCAGAAGGAAAATACAAACATAAAAGGCGTCTGGTTTGAGGAGGAGTACAAGAGGATTTATCCCTATGGCACCATGGCAGCGGACGTTATCGGCTTCTCCAACATGGATAACCAGGGAAGCTATGGACTGGAGGAATATTACAGCGATGTATTAAACGGCGTCAACGGCAGAGAGTACGGTTATGTGAATGATGATTTGGCTCTGGAGCGCACGGTAAAGGCGGCGCTGGACGGTAACAATCTCCACAGCACTATCGACGCAAATGTGCAGCTCATTGTTGAGAAATATCTGAAAAAGTTTATGGAGGAGCACAAGGGTGAATACCACCCGGGAAACGGAGCGGAGAATGTTGGCTGTGTCATTCAGTGGGTGGACACGGGGGAAATTCTTGCCATGGCAAGCTATCCCACCTACGATCTGAATAATGTGCGGGACCCTCAGGCGCTGATCGGCTCCATGATGGTGGAACAGGTGGATCTCGGCAACGGTTATTATGAGATTAAGAAGAACGGAAAGGTTATTGACCAGGCCGTTCTGGATGCCATGAGTGAGGATGAACTGTACCTGAACCTGAATAATCTCTGGAAGAACTATTGTATTACCGGCACTTATGAACCCGGTTCCGTGGCAAAACCCTTTACGGTGGCTGCGGCGCTGGAGACAGGAGTAATAGCGCCAAACAGTACCTTTGAGTGCACCGGCTTTATGGAAATCGGCGGATACAAGATCAAGTGCCACAGCAGTATGCGGGGCACTCATACGCTGGAGCAGGCGATTGCTACTTCCTGCAATGTGTCCATGATGAAGATTGCCCAGACGTTGGGAGCGGAGGATTTCTGCGAATTCCAGAGTATTTTTAACTTTGGGCTCAGGACAAACATTGACCTGGCAGGAGAAGCGAGGACGGCAAGTCTGATTTACACTGCGGACAGAATGGGCCCCACGGATTTGGCCACAAACAGCTTCGGCCAGAATTTTAATGTGACGATGATACAGACGATCACGGCATTCAGTTCCCTGATAAACGGCGGCTATTACTATGAGCCTCATATGGTGAGCAAGATTACAAATGCCGCAGGTGCTACAGTGGAGAATATAGAGCCCAGGGTGTTGAAGCAGACCATATCCGAATCGACTTCCGCTTATGTCAGGCAGTACTGCCGGGCTGTGGTGGAAAGCGGAACCGGAAAGACAGCGCGTCCCGCCGGCTATATGATCGGCGGCAAGACAGGCACGGCGGAGACCATTGATCCCAACACGCACAAACGTTCCGAGGATGACCATGTGGTGTCTTTTATGGGCTATGCTCCGGCAGATGACCCGAAGATTGCCATTTATGTGGTGGTGGACAGGCCCAATGTGGAAAAACAGGGCAATGCAAGATTTGCTACGGGTATTGTGAGGAACATACTGACAGAGGTGCTTCCCTATCTGAATATTTTTATGACAGAGGAATTGAGTGAAACTGAGAAGCAGGAACTGGAGGCGCTGAATCTGGAGATTACCGCACAGTATACCGCAAGGCCGGAGGGACAGGGCGGCCAGTCCCAGGATCCTAACGGCAATGCGGAAAACCAGGTGCCATGGCAGTCCTTCCCCGTGGATCCGGAAAGCGGGTATCGGGTAGACCCGGTCACGGGCTATAAATATGATGCCCAGGAGGGCTTTCTGGTGGAATCTGTGATAGGAACGCAGGAACCGGTGAATCCTGACATCAATTAACAGTCGGTTGACATAACCTTATAAAAAGAGGAATAAAGTATATCAATATCTTTTTTATGAGGTTTTCTATGCTGACGGACAACAACAAGATTTTTCACAGGAAGAAGATCCTGGTAATCTTTTTCCTTTGTGCCGGAATGCTGGTTCTTCTGTTCGGCAGGCTTGTGTATTTGTGCGTGTGGCGTTCGGAGCACTATTCTCAGCGAGCCACGGAACTTCATGAGAGAGAGAGGAGCATCAAGGCGGCCAGGGGAAGAATCCTGGACCTAAACGGCAAGGTGCTGGCGGACAATAAGACAGTCTGCACCATATCTGTAGTACATAATCAAATTGAAGAGCCGGAAAAGGTCATCGAGATTTTATGCCGGGAACTGGAACTGTCTGAAGACTATGTGAAAAAGCGGGTGGAGAAGTATTCCTCCATGGAGCGTATTAAGAGCAATGTGGATAAAGCCGTGGGAGACAGAATCCGGGAGTACGACCTGGCGGGGGTGAAGGTGGATGAGGACTACAAACGCTATTACCCATACGGCGACCTGGCAAGCAAAGTACTTGGATTCACCGGGGGCGATAATCAGGGCATCATCGGGCTGGAGGTAGTCTATGAGGAGTATCTCCGGGGAGAGCCGGGAACTATCCTCACCATCACGGATGCCAAGGGTATTGAGGTGGAAGCAGCGGGAGAGCGGAGAATAGAACCAATAAACGGCAGCGACCTCTGCATCAGCATGGACATGAACATTCAGTCCTACGCCACGCAGCTTGCCGTTCAGGCAAAGGCTGCCAAGCAGGCGGACAGTGTATCAATTCTGGTAATGAATCCCCAAAACGGGGAGATATACGCTATGGTGAATGTGCCGGAATTCGATCTGAACAATCCGTATGAATTGCCGGAGGGCACGGATGAGGCAGGGCTGACGGCGGAGGAAAAGCAGAATCTGCTGAATGGCATCTGGCGGAACGGCTGTATCAATGACACCTATGAGCCCGGGTCAACCTTTAAGATCATCACTGCGGCGGCAGGGCTTGAAGAGAAGGTTGTCACCACTGCCAGTACCTTTAACTGCCCGGGGTTTATTGTGGTGGATGACAGGAAGATACGCTGTCACAAGGTGGCGGGCCACGGCGCCCAGGATTTTACGCACTGTATGATGAACTCCTGTAATCCTGCGCTGATAACAGTGGGACTGCGGCTGGGCATAGATAAATATTATCAGTATTTTGAGCAATTCGGCCTGAAGACAAAGACAGGGATTGACCTGCCCGGCGAGGCGGGAACCATTATGCACAAAAAAGAAAATATCGGACAGGTGGAGCTTGCT
>CAMWJV010000037.1 GCA_947174665.1 uncultured Lachnospiraceae bacterium | reverse complement strand
ATATTATATAGTGAAATCCTCGTCAATTATTTTTGATTATTTTAATTAATAAATGTGCATATGCACAAATCTGAAGTATATTTTGTGCATTTTTGAGAAAATTAGTTGACACTTTCAACAGCTTTATATATACTGAATTTACAGTATAATGTTGTTTTGCAAATTTATGCACTTTTACCAAATCAACACGAGTTTGGAGGTATAAGTCAACGCTATGGAAAAAAAGGTGACTATCCAGGATATTGCAGACGCACTGGATTTATCCAGAAATACGGTCTCTAAAGCACTGAACGGAAAGCCTGTTCCGATAAAAACCAGAAATGCCGTTCTTAATGCAGCTATCGAAATGGGATATAAAGGGTATAAACTTGCGGCATCATCTGCCGGAACCCAGAGTCAGAAGCGATTTGTAATTCTCTCTACAAGACTGCTTCTGAATATAAATTATTACATACTTGTATTACGGGGAATGGAAGAGAATCTGCTGGATTACGACGTTGACCTGGTTCAATTCAGAATTACTAATCCGGCATCTTTTTCCAAGTTTAAGCACTATCTCTCCAGCAGTAAAGTAGATGGGATTATCTGCATGGAATTTTTCGAGCCTGAATATATTGCAGAACTTTTGGAACTGGACATCGCACTTGTGTTCCTCGATTTCCCTCTTTATAATTCAACGTTAAGAGGAAGATATGATATCATACTTCCCGAAAGTCAGGATGTGATAAAGAATTTTTGTATGGATATGATCCGCGAAAACAACTGCCGTACCTTTGGCTTCGTAGGTGATTATTTGCATTGCCGTTCTTTCTATGAAAGATTTACAGGCATGAGGGAAGCACTCTTTCTTTCATCTCTCCCTGTTGATCTGCAATACTCCATCTTAGAAGATGACTCCATGCCTTATGACTCGGAGTCTTTGACAAAAGTAATCCATAGCCTTCCCGCCCTTCCGGACTGTTTTGTCGCCGCCAATGACTCAATTGCAATAAATCTTCTGAAAGCGCTGAAAAACTCGAAAATTTCTGTTCCAAAGGACATAAGGGTGATCGGATTTGATAATGTGGCCGACTCAAGAAATTGTACGCCTCCGCTTACTTCTGTAAATGTGAACAAATCCTTGCTGGGAAAAAGAATTATCAGTCTGTTGCTGGACAGAATAGCCAATCCCAATCAATCCAACCAGATTATTCATATTGCTTCCAAGGTTGTTATTCGTTCTTCCACTTGACCCGGGATCAGAGAAGAAGGGATAAGGACTGTTGTCTGCTATTGTGCAAAATACTAAAGGACACATGAAAACCACTTTTCACATGTCCTATATTTTCATATATTTGAGATATTTTCGTCACACACTACCAATAGTCAGTCAAACAATATCTCATCCACCGTCACAAAGGTGTACCCCTTCTCCATCAGTTCGTCTATGGCCTCAAGCGCCGCCGTCACGCTGGTGTCATAATAATCATGCATCAGAATAATATCGTTCTCCCCCGTCTTATTGACGATCTTCTCCACAATACGGGATACGTTGCTTGAGCTCCAGTCCAGAGGGTCCACATTCCAGAGCACCGGGAACATATTCAGCTCCTTCTCAAAGGATTTGTCCCAGCTTCCGTAAGGCGGGCGCACAAACTCCACTTCCTCCCCTGTGATTTCCTTGATTATCTCATTGGTCTTTATCAGTTCTTCTTTGAACACTTCCCGATTTCCTCTCCTCAGCTGGATGTGGCTGTAGGTGTGGTTGCCGATCAAATGTCCCTCCTCCTGCATCCGCTTAATGATATCCGGGTGCAGCTCCGCATGCGCTCCGGTCACAAAAAATGTGGCATGTACACCACGTTCCTTCAGGCCGTCCAAAAGCTGCTCCGTGTAGAAGGGATGGGGACCGTCATCAAAGGTAATGGCAACTTTCCGGACATCCTCATCGTCCGTGACATCCCTCTTGTCCCACCCACTCCTGCCGTCCGCGGCGCTGCTGCCGCCAGCCCAAGCCGTTACTTCCCCTGCCGCCGCTTCCCCTGCCGTCGGAATCTGTCCCCTGCTCTCCTGCAGACCTAAAAACAGCAATCCCGCTATCAAATCAAACACCAGGATTGCTGTTACAAATTTTTTCATAGATGACTCCCGATTTCCCTGTAATCCTCATAAAATTATATGAGGCCGCCGGGAGACTTATTCTATTCGCTCCCCTCATCGATATCCTTCGATTAAAGTCTCTCATAAATAACAGAATTTACAATGGCATAGCCCCTGCTTTCTCTCCCTGCGGAACCGCAGAACACTCCGCTCTTAACTCCTACCCAGCGTCCGGGTGTTGCGGTCATATCTCCGCCTGTCCGGTAACTGTTTCCATCCGTGCTGTATTCCAAGGTCACCAGCTCCAGAGGGAAATCCCTTTCGTCTGCATTCAGATCCCTTGTGCCTGTCCGCTTAACGGTATACCTTACATAGAGTTCCGCTGCCTGTTCAAAAGCGATCACGGGAAGCGTTTTCTCTGTTTCTTCTGTCATATCCGGCAGTATTTTTCCATACTTTTGGACTCCGGTGACAAAGCGGGGAATCAGCCGGCTGCCCTCCCTCTTAAAGGTGATAAGGCCGTAGCTGGTGCCCATAGAGATCATACCTGCTTCGTCCCCATCTTCCAGATGAGACAGGTCAAGCTGCGTTACACAGCCAAATTCCGGAGCGGGCCATTTCTGCAGCAGAAGATTGGGCATATCGCCGTAGACCGAGTCCTTATGAACTGCATTTAATCTCAGGTTTGCTCCCGTCAGTTCATACCATTTCTCTTCGGGATTTGCATTCCACTGCCACTGTAATCCCAGCCTGCTGCCGGTGAAATCATCGGAAGTATCAGGCTCGCATATCGCCGGGTTTACCGGACCCACATTCGGTTTCCTGTATTCCATTACCGGTTCGCCGTAATCATTGCCCTCCTTCGATATGCCTATTACGGGCCAATCCTCTCTCCAGCTCATAGGCTGCAGATGAATGATACGCCCGGCCGCATAGACATCCTGAAAATGGAGGAACCAATCTTCTCCTGTAATCGTGTCCACCCATGCACCCTGGTGAGGTCCATTCACTGCACTTTCTCCCTGGCGCATCACCACCTTATATTCATAAGGGCCGAACACATTTTTGGAACGCAGCACTGTCTGCCAGCCTGTCTTTACTCCGCCTGCGGGTGCGAAGACATAATACCAGCCGTTCCTTTTATACATCTTGGGTCCCTCGATGGTTACCTGGTCATTCTCATTTCCGTCAAATATCTTTACTTCCTCACCCATGAGCCCCATTCCGTCAGGCTGCATTTCAACCATATGAAGAACGCTCTTATAGCCGATACGGCTCTTTGCCACTCCGGCCACAAGATATGCCCTCCCATCCTCATCCCAGAAGGGGCAGGGATCGATCCAGCCTGCGCCCGGTCTGATATTTACCGGCTCGGACCATTTGCCGAAGGGATCTGCTGCAGTACTCATATAAATGCCTTCATCGGGCATGGGAAAGCAGACGAAATACGTTCCCTCATGATATCGGATCGCAGGCGCCCACACACCGCACCCGTGAATCGGAGTTTTATAACGTTCTTCCGGAAGCCTGTCTATAATGTAATTCACTACCTTCCAGTTTACAAGATCCCTGGAGTGAAGAAGCGGAAGCCCCGGAGCATTGCAGAAGCTGGATGCAGTCATAAAATAATCCTCACCCACGCGAATCGCATCCGGATCCGAATAGTCTGCATAAAGTATGGGGTTGCGGTAGTTCCCGTTACCTAAATCCGCATTCCAAATGTTTCCTGACATAATATGTTTACCTCTTTACAAAAGGAAGCCCGTCGCCGGACTTCCTTTTTAACATTACATAGCTTTATTCTTCCTTATACATACTCTTCATCAATACTTGCCGAAATCTCCGTCCAGGGAAATGATCTGCTCATTGTCAGTATAGGAACTGCCGGAGCTGCCATAGGAAAAGCCCTGGTTGCTGCCCGTCAGCAGCTTGTACTGGCTGATCAGCTCCTTCAGTGTAACAGCCTGGTTGGAAAGCTCCTCGCTGGCCGCCGCACACTGCTCGCTGGTAGCCGCATTGGTCTGTACCACTGTGGATACCTGAGAGATAGCCTGATCAATCTGAGAGATTGCCGTCGCCTGTTCATTGGAGGAAGCGGTAATATTGCTGATCAGCACCACGATCTCATCGATGGACTTCACAATCGCATCCAGGGACTTGGCGGTCTCTTCCGCAATCTTTGTACCGGTAGCCACCTTGCGGATGGAGTCCTCGATCATCTCAGCGGTCTCGCCCGCAGCAGATGCACTCTTTGCAGCCAGATTTCTGACTTCTTCAGCAACCACTGCAAAGCCCTTGCCGTGCACACCTGCTCTTGCAGCCTCTACAGCAGCGTTCAGAGCCAGGATATTGGTCTGGAAGGAAATGTCATCAATGGTCTTGATGATCTTGGAGATGGTCTCAGAGGACTCGTTGATGCTGTCCATAGCCTGAATCATGGACTTCATCTGCTCATTGCCTTCCGCTGCCATATCCTTGATATTGTGTACCAGATTGCTCGCCTGACCTGCCTCTGTAGCGTTATCTTTGGTGCGCTGTGTCACCTCATCCATGGAAGCAGTTACCTGCTGCAATGCGCTTGCCTGCTCTGTAGAACCCTGAGCCAGAGCCTGACTGGCATTTGCCACCTGTTCGGCACCTACTGTGATCTGTGAGCTTGCCTCCTTGACATTGCCCAGTGTCCTGTTATTTTCAACCACCAGCTTGCGGATTGCTCTGCCAAGCATATCCTTGTCGCTGCGGGGATTTACTTCCATTGTCAGATCGCCCTTGGAAATAGCATCTGCAAGTCCTGCCTGTGTTTTCGTTGCATCAACCATCTGCGAGAACTCATCCATCAATTCACCCAGATCATCGTTGTAAATCTTAGTGCAGTCTACATCCACATCACCCAACGCCATCTTCTTAGCAGCCTCAGACAGCTTCGCCATCGGAACGGTGATCGACTTGATCAGCAATGCACAGTATGCGAGGGTAATGAAAATAGCGATAATTACTACCACGATCTGTAAGATCGTCAAACCTGTCAACTGCGTATTCAGTGACGAATCCTGCGCATCAGATGCGTTGTCCAGCAAAGCGAGCAGGCTGGTCAGGGAAGACTCTACCTCATTGGCAATCGGTACGCCAACCTCCAGCATATTCTTTATCGCACCATCCACATCACCGATTGATGCCAGCCTGATAACTTCATCAGTAGAAGTATACCAGTTGTTCATCTGATCCTCGATCGGCTGATAAGTATTTTTAATCTCAGCAGAGAGTTTTTCCATTCTCTCCTCAAAGAGATCCATATACTTGCGGGCTTCCGTCCTATAAGAATTGATCATCTGCTGCTGTTCATTCAGCTTCTGAGCATCATCATAATACACTAACAAAATATTGCGGACATGCGTTTTGATGTTACTGAAATCAGAATACGCCTTCGCCATATAGTACTGGCTCATCGCATAATTCTCAAGCTGGCTTGAACGCGCTTTGTTAACCATATTGGAGGACCAGAGGCCCACGCCTGAAATGAAAACGATCAGCACCAGCATCATAATGCTAAATCCCGTTATTTTTGCTTTGACTGTCATGTCCTTGAGTGAAAATTTCTTCTTCATGGTAAACTCTCCTTCTTTATGATTGTTCTTCTTCCTGAATCTCTTCAAGAATATTTAAGTCCTCTTGTTTAATCAGCTTCTCCGGATCCAACAGCAGCTTCATGGTGTCTCCCGTTCTCGCCAGACCATAGACATATTTACTTTTCTCGTTGTCCTTATGGCCTCCCAGTGTGGGCGGCGGAACAACATCTTCATCCAGGATGTCATCCACCTCCGCTATCTTCTCTACGATCAGCCCGATTACCGTTGATTTCACGTCAATCACAATAATACATGTCCTGTCCGTGTATTCCACCGGTTCCATTTTAAACCTCACACGAACATCAATCACGGGAATGATCTTACCACGAAGATTAATCAGGCCTTTGATATAGTCTTCTGCTTCTGGTATTGCTGTGATCGGCTGCATCTGGATGATCTCACTTACATAACTGATGCTTATGCCGAAATATTCCCTCCCTGTCTGGAAGGTCATAAACTTTCCCTTTGAGGCGTCTTCTTCCAGCAGTTCTTCTTTCAATTCATCCGCCATGTGCTATCTCCTTTCCTCCTCTATCATCAATCCTCCAACATCCAGGATTAAAGCAATACTTCCGTCTCCAAGCTGCGTACAGCCTGAAAGTCCCTTTACTTTCTTCACATAGGAAGGAATCGGCTTTACCACAATTTCCTGCTCCTGGAGTATCTTGTCAATCAGGATACATATCTGTTTTCCCTCATGCTCCACAACAGCTACAATTCCATCCTCCAGCTTGCTCTTTGCTCCCGGCAGGTCATATTTCTCACCCAGACGGATAAAGGGGAAACAGTCGCCGCGCAGGACAAGGTACTCTTCTCCTCCGGGTTCCTGTATGAGGGCATCCTCACCTACGCTGATAAATTCCTTGATGGATGCCATCTCGATCACAAACGGCGCCTCGCCTACCTGTATCACAATGCCGCTGATAATCGCAAGGGTCAGCGGTATGACCAACGTCATTTCCGAACCCTGTCCCTCCACGCTGTCGATGTCAAGGCGTCCTCCGATGGACTGGATATTTTTTACCACAACGTCCATTCCCACGCCACGCCCGGAATATTCCGTAACTACCTCTTTGGTGGAGAAACCGGGCAGTGTGATGAACTTGAAAATATCCTTATCTGTAAACTCGCTCATGGCCTTATCGCCGATCAGGCCGTTCTCCATCGCCTTATTATAGAGTTTTTCCTTATTCAGCCCTTTCCCATCGTCCTTGACGCTTATATATACCTTACCACCTTCGTTTTTCGCCTCCAGGGTGATTTTTCCCTTTGGCGACTTTCCGTTGGCCATGCGGACTTCCGGGTCATCCTCGATGCCGTGGTCCACGGAGTTTCTCACAAGGTGCATCAGCGGGTCGGAAATGTGTTCGATAATATTTTTATCCACTTCCGTATTCTCACCGATCACTTCAAACTCAATGTCCTTTCCCAGCTTTCTGGAAACATCAAAGACAATACGCCGCATCTTCTGGAACACGCTGGTAAGGGGCATCATACGCATGGACATAATGACATCCTGCAGTTCCGTAGTGTTCTTGGCCAGCTGCGCTGCCGCCTTCTGGAAATTGGTGAGATCCAGCCCCGGCACCTTCAGGTCGGGATTCTGCAGCACCGTTGCCTCCGCGATCACAAGCTCCCCTATCATATCCATGAGGGCATCCATCTTCTCAACATTCACGCTGATGATGGCCTGCTGTTTCGCCTGGTTTTTCGCCAGGGTCTTGCCCTTTCCTGTCTCCTTTGACTTTACCACATAGTCACCGGGAGCAATAGGGGCCTGCTGCTTATCATCCTTTGCCGCACTCTTATCCTCATCCAGATTGATGACGATGGGTGGTGCCTCGCGTCCGAACTCTGTCAGCGCCTTGCCGTACTCCGTACTGTTGATCTCATTAAAATCAATGCTCTCCGCCTCGGAGCTGTCGATCAGCTCCAGCACTTCTTCCTTGGAAGCCTTCGTCTGCAGCAGCATATGGAAGCCTTCCGCCAGAATGTTGTCATGACTTCCCTCGTTGGAAAGGATATCCTCCGGCGTGTAAAGCAGATCCTCCGCCACCTCCTTCAGCGCATAAGTTGCGCTGTAGGCACGAATGTTACTCATCTGAGTATCGCTCTTATAATGGATCACAATCCGGTAAAAATGACTGTCTTCCTCAGCCACGGGCGTGATATAGAACTGAGTCGGCTCCTCCTGCTTGTTCGCTTTGGGAAGCCGGATGCCCTGCTTCTTGATCTCGCCCTTGAGCTCACCGAGAAACTCCTCCAGATCCGCCACCAGCTCCTTTTCATCTCCATCCGGGTCGCTTCCGGCCTTGATCTTTTCAAGCTCACCCGTAATGAAATCCGATACGGCAAGTACCTTTTCCACCAGTTCCCTGTGAGGAACATTTTCCGGATGGGACTCTCGCAGATAGTAGAACACATCCTCCAGCTTGTGGGATGCCGTCTTGATGTTTTCATACATCAAAACAGCGGATGAACCCTTGATGGTGTGCATGATACGGAAAATCTCGTTAATGTCTGAATCGTCAAAGCAATCTGCATCCTGTTTTTCCAAAATAATGCCTTCCAGCTTTTCCAGACCCTGATTACTCTCATACAAAAACATGGAAAGCATGCTGTCTGTGTTAAATTCTTCTGCCATACTTCCTCCATTCTAAAGGATTTCTCTGACGTTTAAATCAGCTCCAGCTTTTTCAATACCTTTTCAAATTTCTCCATATCGATAGGTTTCCCCGCATAAGCCTCGCAGCCGAGCTCAAACGCCATCTTAACATTGCGCTCATCATTCAGCGCCGTAGTCATGATCACTTTGACACGCTCACTCTTTGGTATGCCCTTCTGGGTCTCAATATCGCGGATAGCCTTCAGAACCTGATACCCGTCCATGACCGGCATCATGACATCCAGGCAGACCAGGTCATAGGGTTCTTCGTCGTCCAATGCCATCATAAAAGCATCCACTGCCTCTTCTCCGTCCACCATCACGTCACATTCTCCATACTGTGACAACTGTTTATCCATAAACTTCCGGCTGGCGAAATCATCTTCTGCCAATAAAATCTTCATCGGTATATTCTCCTTTCTAAATTTTACTATTTATTTGCTCAACAGGCGGTAAACCTCTCCTGCGATCTCAGTGACCGGCTTCTGAATCTGTACGGCTCCCAGATCAAAAGCAACCTTCGGCATGCCGTACACAACACAGGAAGCCTCATCCTGACCGACGGTACTGGCACCGGCTTTCCTCATGGAGAGAAGTCCTTTGCCTCCGTCTCCGCCCATACCCGTCAGTATCACGCCCACCGCGTTCTTTCCCGCTACCTTGGCTACGGATTCGAACAGCACCTCCACGGATGGACAGTGCCCGTTCACTCTGTCCGTTCCCTTACATTCCACCTGATATTCGCCGTTCACCTTCAACAGACGCATATGTCTGTCACCGGGTGCAATAAGCACCTGTCCGGGAAGCACCCTGTCCCCTGTGGTGGCTTCCTTCACCGCCACCTCACACTGGTTATTCAGGCGGTCCGCATACATCTTGGTAAAGCCCGGTGGCATATGCTGAACAATAACCACTCCGGGGATATCCCTCTTAAACCGCTTTACAACCTCGAAAATAGCTTCCGTGCCTCCGGTGGATGCGCCGATGGCAATCACCCTGTCCTTTCCGCCCACAATATGGCCGGTTATCGTAGAAGTATCCACACGCTTCAGTTTTCCCACTTTTGCCGTGGATGCAATCTTAACCTTCGTTGCCAGCTCCTGAGTCAGAAATTCGTTGAGCTGCGCCTTGTTCATGCTGTCCGGCTTTTTGACAAAATCTACCGCGCCTGCATCAAGGGCATCAAACACCTTGTCATTCAACGCACTTAACATAACCACAGGAAACGGATACTGAGGCATGAGCTTCTTCAAAAACTCTATGCCGCTCATCCTAGGCATCTCCACATCCAGCGTCATCACATCAGGTTTATATTTAATGATAGCATCTCTGGCCTCGTAGGCATCCTGGGCCTGTGCCACTACCTCAATGTTAGGATCGGAATTCAGCCCCTGTACAATCATATTGCGCATCATCATGGAATCATCCACAACTAGAACCCTGATCGGTCTCATATCAACCCTCCTGCTTTCTGTAGATTGATGGCTGCACATACTGGAAATTTATCTTATGACGGTCCAGGCTCTCCGTGGTGCCGATAAACAAATAGCCGCCCGGTTCCATACAGTCATAAATCCGCTGTACAAGCTGATGCTTTGTTTCATTGGGGAAATAAATCATCACGTTCCTCAAAAAAACAATGTGAAATTTTTTTCTGAAAGGAAGCGGGTTCATCAGATTAAACTGTCTGAAGATCAACTCATTCTTCAGCACATCCTTGGCCTGATACTCCTCGGCGCTTATCTGCTTAAAGTACCGCTGCTTCCACTTTGAAGGCAATGGGTCAATGTCTTCTTTTAAGTAGATACCCCGCGCCGCATGTTCCAAAACCCTGGTGGATATATCGGTTGCAAGAACCTTTGTATCCCAGGAGGAGTGTTCCAGTCCAAAGTAATCCATCAGCACCATGGCCAGTGTATAGGGCTCCTCCCCTGTGGAAGAAGCTCCGCACCATATGCGCAGATCCTTTGTGGCTGCCGCCCTTGCTTTCGCCCAGGGCAGAGCTGTCTTCTGCATAAAGTCAAAATGTTCACTCTCACGCATAAAATATGTATGGTTTGTAGTCAATGCATTGACGATATCTGTGGCCTCCGCTCCTCCCGGATTATTCTCCACTTTCGCCATATACTCAGCACAGCTGGCATATCCGTTCCGTGCCAGGTAATTTTCCAGCCTTCCGCCTACCAGAACTCGCTTCTGGCTCAGGTCTATGCCATAATTTTTATGCATATATGACACAATCCTTTGGAATTCACTGTCCGTAATCAAACAAAACGCCTCCTCAGACAACAAAATCTTATGTTAATGATACAATTTTTGTTTTTTATTGTCAATCCTTTCTCATCTGCCTCCAGATTTTGTTAAAAACCAACACAATATCCGGGTCATAGCATATGCCGCCCCTCTCATTGATAATCCGGATGCTTTCCTCAACTGAATGCTTCTCCCCGTCAATTTCTCCCGCAGTCAGGTGGTCAAAATCATTTGCCAGCGTGGCAATCCTCACCTCCAGCGGAATCTCCTTTTCTTTCCATGCCGGATATCCGGAGCCGTCCCAGTGAGCGTGATGCCCTGCGGCAATGGTGATCGCCATGGACAGGAAACGCCCCGGGTTCTGCCCGGAACATATATCTTCCAGTACCAGCGAAGCCGTGTCCGCACATTTTTCTATGTATTCCCTGCTGTGCTTTCCCGGCCCCCCGGCATCGGATAATTTATCTTTCGACAGGATAAAGCTTCCGATGTTGTGAATCTTTGCCGCCGTCTCTATGGTCTCCACAAACTCGTCATTGATCTCGTCCTCATATTTGGAGAGCAGCTGAAGTCCCTGAGCCAGCAGCCCGCAGTTATAGCCCACCTTTTCCAGATGGCTTCCCTCGGCATGATTCCGCCTCTGCATGATCTTGGAAATGGCAAGCAGCATGTTTTTCTGTTCCCGCTCAATCTGCTCCTGCTGGGATTCGATCAGCCTGTGCATCATCCGGTTATGCTCTGACATCTGCTGTTTCATGCGGTAGCTGCTTAAGTGGTTGCTCACCCGCATGATAACCTCCACCTCGTCAAAGGGCTTGGGGATAAAGTCCACTGCACCCGCCTCAAAGGCCTGTTTTTTCTCTCCGCTGGTATTTAACACGGAGATAAAGACAAAGGGAATGTCTCTGGTAGCAGGATTTTCTTTTAATATCCGGCAGAATTCCAGCCCGTCAATCTCAGGCATGGACAGATCCGACAGAATCAGTGCAGGTGTCTTCTCCTGCATCAGTTCCAGCGCCTGGCGTACGCTCATGGCGCACATGGTTCCGTAACCCTCATGTGAAATTATATTATTCAGAATTTCCACATTCATGTCAATATCATCCACGATCAGAATCGTTGATGTGTCCTTTTTTACGGTTCCCGTTTCTTCCATCTCATTCCCTCCTTTCTACAGTTCTCCCACTCTCTCTATGATAGCTTCCTTTACCACGCCGCAGGCAGCAATACTCTTCTCATAATTGCTCTTTCTGATTGCCATCTCCATGCGGA
This sequence comes from uncultured Lachnospiraceae bacterium, assembly GCA_947174665.1. Lineage (GTDB taxonomy): Bacteria > Bacillota > Clostridia > Lachnospirales > Lachnospiraceae > Acetatifactor. The sequence goes on along the minus strand of CAMWJV010000037.1, from coordinate 15,070 downwards.
GAACCAGCCGCCTCATTTCATCATCACTGTTTTTTACAAGTTCCTTTACGGTGGATGCCAGCACCTCCGCCTTGTCCCAGGTTCCCAGCTCTATGGACAAGATCAGCTTATCCATGCGCTTTTTCAGTTCCTCCTTGTTGGCAGGCTCTCCAAAACGCGAGAAATCGTCTTCCTCCGCCTGCCCGCTGCCCCCTGCGAAGCTTATCAGGCCTTCATATCCCTTCTGCAGAACTGCGCCTGTTCCTTCATTCTGGCTGGTTTTAAGCTTTACGGAAAAGGAAAATGTGCTTCCTCTCCCTTTTTCACTCTCTACCTGAATGCTTCCCTGCATCAGCTCCACCAGCTGCTTTGTGATGGCAAGCCCCAGGCCCGTTCCGCCAAAGCGCCGTGTGATCGAGGCATCCGCCTGGGTAAAGCTCTGGAAAAGCTTATCCTGCTCCTTTTGCGTCATTCCGATGCCGCTGTCTTTCACCATGAAAAACAACTCCACTTCATCCGCGGTCTGTTTTGTCTTGCTGACCACCACGCCCACTGAACCGATCATGGTAAATTTGATGGCGTTGGACAGCAGATTATTGATAATCTGCACCAGGCGCAGTTCATCTCCCACCAGAAACTGCGGAATCTTCTGATCCATATCCACATTCAGGCGCAGTTCCTTTTTGTTGATCTCCGCCATGTGCGTACCGATCACCCTGTCCATCATCTTATAAAAGTCAAATTCTCTTTCGTCGATAGTGAATTTACCCGCCCCCAGCTTGCCATAATCCAGGATATTGTCAATGATCGCGGATATGTTGTTACAGCAGTACAGAATCATCTCCAACGTCTTGCGCTGCTCCTCGCTCACCTCGTCAAGGAGCGTGGTGGCGTGCCCTCTGATTCCGTTTACCGGAGTCCTGAGCTCATGGGTGACATTGGACACAAATTCATTCCTGGCCCGGATGTTTTCCTCCTCATCCTGGCGCATTTTTCTGCTTCGCAGGTCTATACTCTTACGGTCCGTAATATCCTCGGCCAGAAGAATATAGACACCTTCCTGATCTCCGGGTAAAATACGGACGCTGACCGGAAAACAGGAACCGTTCCGGCGGTATGCCGCCGTCTCCTGCTTTTCCGCAAGCTTAAGTCTGTCAAATGGTTCCGGCTCCTTGAAATCCTGTCTGAATATCTGCTTCATGCCGCACTCTGTCAGCCTGTCTCTCTCATATTCCAGCTTATCGGCTGCCGCCTGATTGGCCCAGATAATGTCTCCTGCATCATGAAAGACCAGAACCAGCTCTATCGTCTCATCCGCAATTCGGGAGCTCAACCATTCCTTATCCATAGCTATCCCCCTGTACGCGCCTACAATGTGCCGATCAGGTCTTCAAAAACCTTATACACCTTTTGAAGCTCCTGCCATATTTCCTGCACCCGCTCTTTATTTACCTCATCATTCTGCTTTCCGCGAACCTCTTCCGTCAAATCTGAAGATGCCTTGTAAATCGGGTCAAGCCCCAGATTTGCCGATACCCCTTTAAGCGTGTGAGCACATTTGAACGCCTCCTCATAATCCCCTGCCTCAATACTCTCCTTAAGACCGGGATAATTGGAATTGTCCGTAAATTTTTTCAGAAATTTCTCATACATCGCCTCGTTTCCCATAAAGCGTCTGACCGTGCTTTCCACGTCAGCCCCGCATTCCACCAGACGCTGCTTAAAGCTCTCATCCATTTCCTTTTCCCTCTTTCCTTATGAATATTCTACTTACAACATTGTAAACAATCGAGCAGGGAAGATTTTCTCCCTGTACATATAAAAAAGGCTGAAAAATATGTAAACCCCTTTTCAGCCTTTTCCCGCGTTACAAGTTACAAACTTAAGTAAAATTAAACATTTTAATTACTTCTACAATATTGAAAAAATCCTCCTTAGCGAGTTCAAAGCACTTGAGGACATCGGGTGAAAACTGCCCGCACTCTCCATTCAGGATCATATCATATGCCATTGCGTTACTGTATGCAGTTTTATAAACCCTCTCACTTACCAGAGCGTCATACACGTCGGCCACAGCTACGATCTGAGCGCTGATGGGAATCTGCTCTCCTACCAGATGATCGGGATATCCCTTGCCGTCCCATCTCTCATGATGATGCCGGCATATGTCATAACAGTACTGATAAAAATCGTCTGCATAAGCCTTTTTGCAGAACTCCAGAATCTCAGACCCGATAGTGGTATGAGTCTTCATAACCTCAAACTCCTCAGGTGTCAGCCGGGCCGGTTTCAGCAAAATTGCATCAGGGATTCCGATCTTGCCTATGTCATGCAGTGCCGATGCTCTGGCAATCTGGTCGATCTTTTCCGGCGTGAGATTGTACTGCGGACAATATTTTGCCACATACTTCGAAAGTATCCTGGTAAAGTACTTGATACGTCTTACATGGTCGCCTGTCTCCACATTTCTGAATTCCACGACGGTGCTCAGCGCCTCGATCATGAAATCGTTATTGTCGCGAATCTTTTTCTCCTGCTCACGGATTTCCTTCTCCTGCTCCTTCAGCCGCAGCTCCATGTTGCGCTTGTTCTGGTACAGTTCGATAATATTGCGGGCACGTCTCTTAATGATAGTGGGTTCAAAAGGCTTGTGCATCACATCTGCGATACCATACCTGTATGCCCTCCCCTCACTCTCCTTGGGTGTCATGCTGGTGATCAGAATAACCGGTATTGCGTCGAGAAGATTCTTTTCCTTCATATGATCCAATACCTTGAAGCCATCAAGAACCGGCATAACCACATCCAGCAGAATCAGCGCCAGATCACCGTGGTTCTCTATCTGCTCCACTGCCTGCCCTCCGTCGGCTGCCTCCAAAATCTCATACTCGGGATCGAACATCATGCGAAGCAGCTCTCTGTTGATTTCTTCGTCATCCACAATCAAAATTTTCTGTTTGTCCATGGTCCCTCACATAATCCAGCCGCATCAGATAAAAATACGTGGACTATTTTCCTTTCTCCCGACTCGAAATCGGGCTGTTTATGGTTTTTCATATTGCTCCTATTATACTATCGGCGCTATAAATTGTCAATCCGGCTTTGCAAATTAATTGCTTCTATATATCGTTTTTCAAAGCCCGGTTCTTCGGCAAGATTCAACACTTCCGTGCCGCAGATAAGCTTCTGAAGTTCTTCTTTAAAATCATCGGAAGCCTTTCGGCTGCCGATCTTTCCTTCCTCGGCCCATGCTCCGTTTCCCTGCCGGGCACACAGTTCCCTGCCGGCCTTCAGTGCACCGGAAAGCGCTGTATTTCCGCCTGCCATGGCTTTTCCGGCCAGCGTTTGCCCCAGCAGCCCGATTTCCGCCGCATCCTCCGGGTTCAGATAGTAACCGAACCCTCCGGCAAGCACCACTCTGTCTACCTGTTCCTCTTTGATTCCGTACTTTTCCAGAAGCACCTCAATTCCGGCGGCAATGGCTCCTTTTGCCAGCTGAACCGCCCGCACCGCATTCCGGGTGACATGGACATTGCCCACCCGCACGCCGCTCTCGAAACATTCTTCCGCCAGAAGCCCCGTTTCGTCCAACAGTCCCGTCCGCCTCAGCGCGGCGAGACGGCTGACCATGTCCGCCCCCCACACTCCTCTGTTTACGCCGCCCTCAAAGGCCGGCCCCGCCGCAGTGGCACAGGCGATACGTTTCGCTCTGCCTCCCAGAACAATCTCTCCGTTGGTGCCCAAATCAACGAGCAGTGTGATTTCATCCTGTTTCTCCATGCCGCAGGCATACATCCCCGCCACAACGTCCCCGCCCACAAAGGCGGAAATTCCCGGAAAGACAAAGCAGGGAACTCCCCCTATGTCCACCTCCGCCCCATTCAGATGAGAAGCACGAAAAGGGGCACGCCCCAGTTCGGACGTGTCCCATCCCATCAACAGGTAGGTCATGGTTGTATTGGCCGCCAGCACCAGCTGCAGACTCTCGCCGGCCGCAAGTCTTTTTTTGAAACGCTCCAGCCCCTGCTCCAAAACACCCAGGATCTTACTTCGCATGTCCCCTGCCTTATCACTGTTCTCCGCAGCCCGGATGCGTGAGATCACATCAGCGCCGTAAGCCGTCTGGGGATTCAGCGCTACATACCTGTCCTCCACAGAGCCGTCCGCTCCGTAAAACAGCATTGCCACCGTTGTAGTCCCCACGTCCGCCGTCACAAGGCGCACACTCCCCCCGGAAACTCCCTGTGTCTCCCGTGCAAAGGGACTGTCTGTCAGCACCTGCAGAGCTTCGGAATTTCCCGGGCCTTCAGCCGCCACCGGTCTTTCCGCAGTTACGCCGGGGCACAGTCCGCAGCCCATGCAGACCCGGCACCGCCGTCCTTTCTGTACTTCATACAAATTGGTTTTTCTCCTTGTCGTAATGATAGTCAATGGAGGCAAGTCTCTCCGTGATTTCCGCCCCGTCCGCATCCAGATCATCGCAAAGGGCATCCAGACTGCCGTAATAATCCCGCAGCTTCAGGTTGATAAAGCTCAAAAGCATTGCCGGGTCCTTCGGTATCATATTTCCGCACTCTCCTCACAAATTGTTTCACCTGACATTTGCTGTCAGTTCGCCGTCCTTCACGTCGATCAGCACCGTGTCGCCACTGTCCGCTTTATCCTCCAGGATCAGCTTCGCCGTCATGGTCTCCACATGTTTCTGGACATACCGTTTTAAGGGGCGGGCTCCATACACAGGGTCATAAGCGTTATCCACGATCAGGCGCACTGCATCCTCCGTCAGCTCCAGCTTCAGGTTCCGGTCCTCCAGACGACGGTTCAGATCCCTGATAATCAGATGTACAATATCGCCGATATTCTCCCGTGTCAAAGGCTTGAACAGGATAGTCTCATCCAGACGGTTCAGGAATTCCGGACGGAAATGCGCCCTCAGTTCACCCATGACCGCACCTTCCGCCTCTCCGCTGATACCGCCCGTCTCATCAATGCCCTCCAGCAGATAATTTGCCCCGATATTGGATGTCATGATCAGTATGGTATTCTTGAAATCCACCGTCCGCCCCTGAGAATCCGTGACGCGGCCGTCATCCAGCACCTGCAGCAGCACATTGAACACATCCGGATGAGCTTTCTCGATCTCATCAAACAGCACTACACTGTAAGGCTTTCTCCTGACTGCTTCGGTCAACTGGCCTCCCTCTTCATATCCCACATATCCGGGAGGCGCTCCGATGAGTCTGGACACCGAGAATTTTTCCATATACTCGCTCATGTCAATCCGCACCATATTGGTCTCGTCGTCAAACAGGGCGGCGGCAAGAGACTTTGCCAGCTCTGTCTTGCCCACACCCGTAGGCCCCAGGAACAGGAAGGAACCGATGGGTTTATCCGGATCCTTGATACCGGCCTTGGAGCGGATGATAGCCTCCGTCACCTTGGTGACTCCCTCCTCCTGGCCTATGACTCTCCTGTGAAGCTCGCTGTCCAGATGCAGAGTCTTGTTCCTCTCACCCTCCGTCAGCTTTGCCACGGGAATGCCGGTCCACCGGGAAACGATGCGGGCAATCTCCTCGTCGGAGACTTTCTCATGCACCAGGGTCATGTCTCTCTTCCCGACGCTCTCTTCCTCCTGTTCCAGCTGTTTTTTCAGGCTGGGCAGCCTGCCGTAGGAAAGTTCCGCCGCTCTCTCAAGATTTCCCTCTCTCTGGGCAATCTGTATCTCGTTATTCACACTGTCAATTTCTTCCCGCAGCTTCGAAAGTTTCTCCACCGATGCCTTTTCATTGTCCCACTGAGCCTTCCTGCCTGCGAACTCCTCCTTCAGTTCCGCCAGCTCCTTCTGAAGGTTCGCCAGCCTTTCCTGACTGAGACGGTCATCCTCCTTTTTCAGAGCAGCCTCCTCAATCTCCAGCTGCATGGTTTTTCTCTGCAGCTCATCCAGCTCCGTGGGCATGGAGTCCAGCTCTGTCTTGATCAGAGCGCAGGCCTCATCCACCAGATCGATTGCCTTGTCCGGCAGGAACCTGTCGGAGATATAGCGGTTGGACAGCACCGCGGCGCTGACCAGGGCATTGTCCATGATCTTGACTCCGTGGTACACCTCATAGCGCTCCTTCAGTCCGCGCAGAATGGAGATGGTATCCTCCACCGTGGGTTCATCAACCAGCACCGGCTGAAAACGCCGCTCCAGCGCCGCATCCTTCTCAATATACTGCCTGTACTCGTCCAGGGTGGTAGCCCCGATACAGTGCAGCTCTCCCCTTGCCAGCATGGGCTTTAACATGTTCCCGGCATCCAGGGCGCCGTCAGTCTTACCGGCACCCACAATGGTATGAAGCTCATCGATAAACAGAATGATCTGCCCGTCGCTGCTCTTCACATCCTCCAGCACCGCCTTCAGACGCTCCTCAAACTCTCCCCGGTACTTTGCCCCCGCCACCAGGGCACCCATGTCCAGAGCAAAAATCTTCTTATCCTTCAGCCCCTGAGGCACATCCCCCCTGACAATACGCTGGGCAAGCCCTTCCACCACGGCAGTCTTTCCCACGCCGGGTTCGCCGATGAGACAGGGATTGTTCTTTGTCTTCCGGGACAGGATGCGGATAATGTTCCTGATCTCACTGTCCCTGCCGATGACAGGATCCAGCTTCTGGTTTCTCGCCTTCTCCACCAGATCCTGCCCGTATTTTTCCAGGGTGTCGTAAGTGGCTTCCGGATTGTCGCTGGTGACTCGCTGATTGCCCCGGACCGTGGACAGAGCCTGAAGAAACCGCTCTCTGGTGATACCGTACTCTTTCCATATCTGTGCAATCCCCCGGTTGGGATTCTTTAACATCGCCAGAAACAGGTGCTCCACGGACACATACTCGTCCCCCAGCGCTTTGGCCTCGTCCTCGGCGCTTATCAGCGCCTTGTTCAGCATCTCGCCTATATAGACCTTGCCGCCCTGCACCTTGGGACGCTTTGTAAGAGCTTCTTCCACCCTGCCGACAAAATGCTCCTTCTGGATTTCCATCTTCTCTATCAGTTTCAGAATCAGGCTGTCCTCCAGAGTCAGCAGGCTGTACAACAGATGCTCCTGCTCAATCTCCTGGTTCCCGTACTCATATGCAAGCCGCTCACAGCCCTCCACAGCCTGCACAGATTTCTGTGTAAATTTCTGGATGTTCATTGTCCCGCCTCCTCAACAGCGTTTTTGATTTATCTGTTCTACAATAACTATAACATAAATATAACACCATTTTAAGGAAAATCAATAAACAAAGTATAAACTTATCTGAAAAAGCTGTAAAGTATTTATTGCGGCTGTCCGGTTTTGCAGGTAACAGTTCAACCCTGCCTGCTATCAGCCGTCTGGGTTGAACTGTTACCGAATCTCCTTCACCTCGTATCCCGCTTCGGTGACCGCATCAGTCAACATCTCATCATTGACCTCCTCCGCAAGCTCTACGGTGGCCGTCTTATCCTCCAGGCTCATGGTGACGGCGCTCACTCCCGCCACAGCCTCCAGTGCCTTCTGCACCCTGCCGGTGCAGTGTCCGCACATCATTCCCTCGATAGTCATTACCTTTGTCATCTTTTTGTCCTCACTTTCTTTTTTTATTGTTCCGCTGTCTTCTGTTTTCATACAGCTTTCACTTTCTATGTCAGCCGGTTTGTCCGGTCCGCATACCTGTTCTGATTTCAGAGCGGCTTTCTCTGCCGTTCCCGCCGCTGTTTCACCTGATGTCTTCTTTTCCTCTGCTGCCCGCTGTACTGCGAAGCCGCTCTTAAAGCCCCTGAGGCGCAGTGCATTCCCCACCACGAAAATACTGCTCAGGCTCATTGCCGCCGCCCCGAACATGGGATTCAGCCTGATTCCGAACACCGGAAACCACACTCCGGCCGCAAGCGGAATACCAATGGCATTGTAAAAGAACGCCCAGAACAGATTCTGCTTGACATTGCGGATAACCGCTCTGCTCAAGCGCACAGCCGTCACCGCATCCCGCAGGTCGCTCTTCATCAGCACAATGTCCGCACTCTCCATGGCCACATCCGTACCTGCCCCGATTGCCATTCCCACATCGGCAGCCGTCAGGGCCGGGGCGTCATTGATGCCGTCCCCCACCATAGCGACCTTTCTTCCTCCGGCCTTCAGATCTCTGATCTTCTTCTCCTTGTCCTGGGGCAGGACCTCCGCCACTACTTCCTCTATGCCAAGCTGCTGCCTGACTGCCTCCGCAGTGCGCCTGTTATCCCCTGTCAGCATCACCACATAAATGCCCATTTCCCTGAGCTTTTGGACGGCAATGTAGGAGCTTCCCTTAATCTCGTCAGCCACGTCAATACAGCCCAGAAGACGGCCTTCCTGGCCTACCAGGAGCGGTGTTCTGCCTTCCTCCGCTATGGAATCCAGCCCCCGTGCAACCGTCTCGTCAATGACAATGCCGTTTTCTTCCATGTAGGCCCGGTTGCCTACAAAGTATCGGGTACCCGCTTTTGCCCCGGCGTCCTTTCCGGCAACTTCCTCCCATTTTTCCGCCAAAAGAACTGCAGCGGCTTTCTGCTCCGGATTCTCCTCGTCGATTCCGTCTGCTCCCAATGTGGACGTGAGTACCTCTCTTGAACCGTCCTCCCGCTTTCCCGCCAGGAATACGGCCGTAGGGCCGTCCGCCTCCTGCCGGGACAGTCTGTCACGGGGAGCGATATCCTCTGCCAGCACACCCTCTACGCCTCTGCCAAAGACAGCCTTGAAATCCCGAATATCCGGCAGCTCCATTCCTTCCCGCTCCGCGTAAGCCACAATCGCCTCCGCCAGAGGATGCTCACTCTTCTTTTCCAGAGCAGCGGCGATGCTGACCAGCGTCTCCGGAGACATATCCTGCACATAACAGCCGGTTCCCGTGACGTGCAGCTTCCCGGATGTCAGAGTGCCCGTCTTATCCAGCACTACTGTGTCAATTTCTTTTGCCTGCTGCAGGGCTTCCCCTGATTTGACCAGGATACCGTGCCTGGCCCCCACGCCTGTCCCCACCATGATCGCCACCGGCGTTGCCAGTCCAAGGGCACAGGGACAGGATATGACAAGCACCGCTATGGCGGAGGAGATTGCAAACTCCGCCCCCGCCCCGGCGATCAGCCATACCACCAGCGTCACCAGCGCGATACAGATGACAATGGGCACAAACACCCCCGCCACCTTGTCTGCCAGCCGGGCAATGGGAGCCTTGCTGGCGCCGGCTTCCTCCACAAGCCGTATGATCTGGGCCAGCGTGGTATCCTCCCCCACTCTGTCCGCACGGCACTTTAAGAAGCCTGCCTTGTTCACCGTGGCGGAGACCACCTTGTCTCCCGGCTGCTTCTCCACCGGAACACTCTCGCCTGTGACGGCCGCCTCGTCAATGCTGGAATTTCCCTCCAGGACAGTGCCGTCAACAGGCACCAGACTTCCCGGCTTCACCAGAAAAATATCTCCGCCGCGCAGCTCCTCCGTAGGTATCTCCCGCTCATTGCCGGCCTCGTCCACCACGATCGCCACTTTCGGAGACAGATCCATCAACTTTGTGATCGCCTCGCTGGTCTTCCCCTTGGAGCGGCTTTCCAGGTACTTTCCCACAGTGATCAACGTGAGAATCATACCTGCTGACTCAAAGTAGAGGTCGTGGGAATACTGCTCCACCACCGCCATGTCCCCATGCCCCAGTCCAAAGCTGATACGGTACATGGCAAAAATACCGTACCCTATGGCGGCGGAAGCACCCAGCGCGATCAGGCTGTCCATGTTCGGCGACAGATGGCGCAGTGTCCTGAACCCCACTGAGAAAAACTTCCGGTTCATGTACAGAATGGGCAGCAGTAAAATAAACTGGGTCATGGCAAAGGTCATTGCATTCTCATTCCCGTGCAGGAATCTGTGCACAAAGGCAGGAATGGGCAGCCCGAACCACTCGTTGTACATATGGTACATAGCCACATACATCAGAGGAATGAGAAAACCTATGGAGATGCCAAGCCGCCATTTCATGGCGTTTGCCTCCTCCTTTGCCTTCCGTTGTATGCTGTCCCTGCCGCCGTTTCCGGCACCGCCTCCCCGCACATTACTGCCTTGGCTGCCGCTGTCACATTGAACGCCGCACTGCCCCTGCACACCTCCCCGGGACACCTCCGCTCCGCCGCGGCTGCCGCTCATCAGACTGGCCCCATAGCCTGCCCTCTCCACCGCGCCTTCAATGACTTCCTGGGTCAGCAGGTTCTCGTCATATTCTATTTCCATGGTCTCCGTCAACAGATTCACGGATGCCTTCCGCACTCCCTCCAGTCTGTTTACCGCCTTTTCCACATGGGATGAGCAGGCGGAACAGGTCATGCCGGATATATGATATTTCTGCTTCATACTCTCCTCCTACACAATATTAATATATTCCCCTCAGATTTTACTTCAGTTTCTTAACCAGCTCTACTGCCTCTTCCACTACTGCCGTGTTCCCCTTCTGGATCTCTTCCACCACACATGTCTCCATATGTTCCTGCAGGATCATATAACCGAAGGACTGCAGCGCGCTCTCCACCGCCGCCACCTGGGTCAGAATATCTCCGCAGTACCGGTTTTCGTCCAGCATCCTGCCGATTCCGTTCAGCTGCCCCACTATGCGGTTAAGGCGATTTTTCAGCTGCTTCAGCTCCTTTTCCGTTCTGGGTGTGGATTTCAGATGGCAGCAGCAGGAATCAGTTTCATTTTCTATATTATCTCCCAGCATACTTTTACTATCCTTTCAATAACCTTAACTTCAAAATACCCCTATAGGGTATCCTGTTCTCAATCAGAATATACCCCGTGGGGGTATTTGTCAAGACTTTAATGTTTTTCTCTTTTCATACCGGGTATTTTAGTGTATCATAGGGATAAAACTATTATGTAAGAGGGCACGAGGATTTTTCCATGAATACTTTTCCTGAAAAACTATATATCTTTTCCTGTAAATTTATACAGCTCTGCAGCATATTCCTGAGTTTTTTCCTGTTTGCGGGAGCCTTTCTGTGCACCTGCTACAGTGAAGATATGGGTACCCAGCTGGTTCTTACAAAATGGGACAATCCGCTTATCAGTTTATTTGGCATGGCGGTTTTTCTGCTGATTCTCGGCGGAACAGCCCGTTTTCTGTTCAAGTATACCGGCTCTCCCGTTAAAATTCTGCGCATATTGGCACTGTTCTGGTGCGTTTTTCTGGGTGTAATCCTGATCCTGTTCGGCAGGACTGCTCCCGCAGCGGATGCCATGTCCGTTTACTCTATTGCTGAGTCATTGGCAGCAGGAGATACCTCTGTTATCCACCCTACGAATTCCTATCTCTCCTACTATCCTCAACAAGTAGGATTGACCGCATTTTTTGAATTAATAATCCGCATCTGGAAGCTGCTGCCTTTCAGCCTGTCCGCATATCATTTTATCAAATGCTTTTATGTTGGGCTGCTGTGCGTCATCATCTGTCTTCAGGAACGAATCGTACACCTTTTATGGGAGAACGAGCGGACGGATTGTACCTATCTCATGCTGATAAGCGCTAATCTGCCTTTTATCATGTACAGTTCTTTTGTATACGGCGAGATTCCTTGTTTCGCCGCTGCTTCCGCAGGGCTTTACTTCCTGCTGAAACTGCTGGCTGCCTGCCGGGATTCGGAATCTTCTGAAAAAAAGAAAATATTTTTATATGCTGTCTTCACGGCAGCAGGGCTTTCACTCAGTATCATGCTCCGCAAAAACAACCTGATCCTGCTGATTGCGGCGCTGATCGTCATCTTCCTGGAATGGCTCAGGAGCAGACAGCACAAACTGTTGGTGCTTGGTCTGCTGTGTGCGGTCTGCGGTCTGGGCATTCTGCCTCTGGTTCAAAAGGGTTATGAGCTTCGGTCAGGAAATGAATTAAGCTCCGGTGTCACCGCCACATCCTATCTGGCTATGGGCATGCAGGAATCCAGTCGTGCAAACGGCTGGTACAACGGCTTTAATTTTGACACTTACCAAAATGCCGGTCTTGATTCTGATGCTGCAAATGAAATCAGCCGGGAAGCCATCTCCGAACGGCTTCAGACTTTCAGAGAACATCCCGGCTATGCTGCTGAATTTTATCTTTTCAAACACCTGTCTCAGTGGGCGGACGGCACTTATGCCAGCCGTCAGGCAACTCTTGCCACCGGTGGCGACAGGCACAGTTTTTTCGTTTCTCTCTACGAGGGCAATTTCAGCAGATACTATGTCGGTTACTGCAATATTTATCAGAATATCCTGTATCTGGGCGTCCTGATCTGCTTCTGTACATTAGTCAAAAAAGAATATAATAAAAGAGGAAGCGTGCCGGTACTGGCCCTTTATTTAGGGTTCATCGCTGTCCTTGGCGGCTTCCTGTTTCATATTTTTTGGGAGGCGAATTCACGCTATATTTTCCTGTACAGCCTGTTGCTGCTTCCATATACGGCCTGCGGAATCTGCGCTTTGATACAGTACATTCATAAAGTAATTCTTACTTACTCCGCCAGCAGCTCGTCAATTTCACCGCAATAGTACTCATACATGACGTCCGCCTTGTAGGCGCCTAAGTGGGTTAAGGCAATCTTACCCTCCCTGTCTATCAGCACGGTATAGGGAATGCCGTCAGACGGGTAAAGACTGCCTATATCACCCTCCGGATCCAGAGCTACGGGAAATTCATACTCGTTTCTCTCCAAAAAGTTCTCCACCGTCTCCGCGTCCTCACCCAAATCCACTGCAATCAGAGTCAGATCATCTCCGTATTTCTCCAGAAGTCTGGGAAAAGCAGGCATCTCTCCCACACAGGGACCACACCAGGTAGCCCAGAAATTCAGCAGAATCACACTGCCCTCGTGTTCCGACAGGGTAAATGTACTTCCGTCCGCCAGAACCGCAGTGAAATCCCGATAGTCATCACCTGCCGCCACAGGTCCTGTGGCCTTATTTTCCGTGCCGTCTTTCGATGACTGTCCGTCTTCCGGGCCCTTCGAGCTTTCAGATCCCGAATCGCTTTCCGACGTGCCGTCATGTTCACTGCTGCAGGCCCCCAGAGCAAAACACAGCATAAGTATCAATGTCATATTAATTATCTTTCTCATGATTTCCGTTCCCTTCCGAAATAGATTGCGTTTTTAGGACAGACCGAAGCACAGTGCCCACAGTGGATACACTCGTGATCTCCCACCTGCCTGATGTCCATGGGACAGGCCTTCTCGCACAGCCCGCAGCTGTTACACAGTTTTTTGTCCACCCGAACCGCCAGAAGTGCAATGCGGCTGAACATGGAATATATGGCACCCAGAGGACACAGAAATCTGCAAAATCCACGATATACGAAGATGCAGGCCCCCAGGATCATCGCACACAAAACAGTCTTCCAGCGAAAGAGCGCACCTGCCAAAGCCCGGTACTCCTCACGCATTCCCACCAGAAAAAATCCTCCCTCCAGAGTTCCTGCCGGGCAGATGTACTTGCAGAAAGCCGGCACCGGCATGCCCATGGCAAAGGCGTACCACAGCGGCATTGCTACTGCAAACACTGCTAAAATCACATATTTCAGCCGGGAAAGACGCCTTGTCCAACGGTTTTTCTTTAATTTTGGCGTAGGTATCTTATGCAATAGTTCCTGAATCAGTCCAAAGGGGCAGAGGAATCCGCACACAACTCTGCCCAGCGCCGTTCCCGCCAGCAATATAAATCCTGCTATGTAAAGGGGAAGCTTGTTCGGCAGATTGCTCAACGCATTCTGCAGTGCTCCCAGAGGACAGGAGGCTACGGCTCCGGGACAGGAGTAGCAGTTCAGCCCCGGAACACAGACACCTTTGCTCTTTCCCTTGTAGATGGAGCCTTCCGCAAATCCCGGAAGATTAGCGTTGTACAGCAGGGCGCTGACTGCCTGGATGCACCTCCGCCTGAAATTCGGTTTTATTCTTTGTTTATCCAATGCCGATACACTCCATACAAATATGAATCGCCTTTATCAATGTATCACGATAGCCTCCCTGCAGGATGCCAGCCGTCAGCGCAAACAGACCTGCCCCTGCAAGGATTATGCGTATTGTCCGCCTTTTTGTCATGGAAATTTCCCTCCGGTTTCACTTACATTATAAACCAGGTCAGAAAACCCCGTCAACCATACAGCGCTTCCCTGCTCTCCTCTCTGAGCCCCAGCCGCAGTCCCAAAACAGGTTCACCTGCCTTGACCTGCTCTCCGGCTGCGGCAAGGATGTTTCCGACACAAGCTCCGGTCTCAACCGTGACTGACACGCAGCAGGATGCGCCCTCCTTCACCAGACCTGTTCGGTCAAACTCCAGAAGCAGCTTTCCTTTCCCCACAATCTCATTCTGCACGATTCTGGGGCGGTAATACCTCTCCATAAGGTCATCCTCTGTATCCCCTACCCGGATATACAGCTCCGCTCCAAATTCCGTCCGGAACAGGAACGCATTACCCATAGGGAAAATTTTCGTAATCTTTCCGCTTGTGGGCGCATACAGCTTATCCTCTCCCGGGTGGATCGCCACCATCGGTTTTCCGTCATTGCTCATGTCCACCACCTCGCCGGACACCGGACTGCCCACGGAAAACGGAAATCTGATCCCGCTTTCGCGCCTGCTCTCATGAACCGGTCTTTCTCCCGGCTCTCCTATCAGCCTGCCCATACAGAATCCGGCCGCTAATGCAGCTCCCGCTATGGCGGTCAGCCACCAAAAACTGATTACCATACTCACACACCTCCTGTTTTGATATGTTCTATTTCTTCCCAAAAAATTGACAAATATTCTCGTCAAAAAATAATTGTTGACATCTTGCAATTATTGATGCTATACTACATCTGTATTCTAAATGAAAGTCATTGAACTCACATATTTTTGTAAGTCATTACGACTTTGATGATGGTTTACAAAAATATGTGATTTTTTTGTCCTAGTTTTAGAATCAACAAATATTTATATTTTTTAAGGAGGTACCACAATGAATAACGGTACAGTTAAGTGGTTCAACGCACAGAAGGGTTATGGTTTCATCACCAACGATGCAACCGGCGAGGAAGTATTCGTACATTTCTCCGCAATCAA
>CAMWJV010000036.1 GCA_947174665.1 uncultured Lachnospiraceae bacterium | reverse complement strand
AACCCGCGACCTCCACCTTGGCAAGGTGGCGTACTACCAACTGTACTACTATCGCGAAAATCATTACTTTGAGATAATAACATGCCGTACCGGGATTGTCAATTCTTTTTTTCTCAGCTGCTGTTACCGGAAAATGAATAATCTCATTTTTTCCTTGCGCTTCGCCCTGTATGAAGATAAAATATAATTATAAAGAAACGGGTTTGTAAATAGACTTGAAACACGCAGACACGGGGACGGGACACAGGAGAAGGAGAAGGAGGAGAAGGTATGAAGCTTATATTTTTAGGCGCGGACCATGAGGTGACGGGAAGCTGTCATTATATGTCGGTGGGGAAAAAGCATATCCTGGTGGACTACGGAATGGAGCAGGGGGTCAACACGTTTGAGAATGAGCCCCTGCCGGTCAGCGAATCCATGATAGACTATGTGTTTCTGACTCATGCACATATCGATCATTCCGGCATGCTCCCTCTGCTTTATGCCAGGGGTTTCAGGGGACAGGTGTTTGCCACGGATGCAACGGCGGCTCTTTGCAGCATCATGCTGCGTGACTGTGCCCACATCCAGATGATGGAGGCGGAATGGAAGAACCGGAAGGCCCAGAGAAGCGAGTCGATTGCTGCTGTAGAGCCTCTTTACACCATGGAGGATGCGGAGGGAGTGATCAAGAGGATCGTTCCCTGCCATTACGGAAGTGAGGTTCAGGTCTGTGATGAGGTAAAGATACGATTCACCGATATAGGGCATCTTCTGGGATCCGCCAGTATTGAAGTGTGGCTGACGGAGGACAGCATTACGAAGAAGGTGGTATTTTCCGGGGACATCGGAAACAAGAACCAGCCGTTGCTGAAGAATCCCGCCCTGACAAAGGAGGCGGACTATGTAGTCATGGAGTCCACCTACGGAAACAGGCTTCACAGTACGGAGCGTCCGGATTTTGTGACGGAGCTGGCGGCGATACTCAAGGAGACCTTCGACAGGGGCGGAAATGTGGTAATTCCTTCCTTTGCGGTGGGGCGAACACAGGAGATCCTGTATTTCCTGCGGAAGATCAAGGTGGATCGCCTGGTAAAAGGGCATGAGCGTTTCCCGGTGTATGTGGACAGCCCTCTGGCGGTGGAAGCCACAGGCATTTTTGAAGAGAACCGCTGGGAGTGCTTTGGGGAAGAGGCTATGGAACTGGTGCGGGAAGGTATCAACCCGATATCCTTTGCAGGCCTGAAACTTGCAATCACCAGCGAGGAGTCCAAGGAGATCAATTTTATTGATACGCCGAAGGTCATTATATCCGCTTCCGGCATGTGCGAGGCAGGGCGTATCAGGCACCACTTAAAGCATAACCTCTGGAGGCCGGAGTGTACCATACTCTTTGTGGGGTATCAGGCAATAGGCACTCTGGGCAGAAGCATTGTGGAGGGCGCGGAGGAAGTACGGCTCTTTGGAGAGTCTATCCAGGTGCGGGCCCAGATCAAACAATTGGTCGGTATGAGCGGCCATGCGGACAAGGACGGGCTGATTGAATGGATTTCCGGCTTTGAGGAGAAGCCGAGGAAGGTCTTTGTGGTCCACGGCGAGGACAGCGTCTGCATTTCCTTTACGGAATGCCTGAAGATGGAATACGGCCACCACGCCTATGCGCCCTACAGCGGAACAGTATTCAACCTGGCATCCGGCAAGCTGGAGTATGAGGCGGAGCCCATACCTGTCAAGAAGAAAGGAAAGTCCGCCGTGGCAGCAGGCGTCTATGCAAGGCTGCTGGCCGCAGCCCAGAGGCTTCTTGCGCTGGTGCAGAAGAAAGATGGTATGCCTAATAAGGAAGCGGCTAAATTTGCGGATCAGATTAATTCGCTGTGCGATAAATATCAGTAATTCTGAGGCGGAACGGTGGGTTCAACCTATGGTTGAGAAAAGTTCTTCTCACCTTTTATTGTACACCTGCTGATTTTGGGTTAGGATAAACCTGTCGGAAGGCTCCCTGCAGGGTTATAACCGAACAAATTTCAGGAGGTGTACTTTCATGAATAAAATCGGAGACAATATCAGGCTGCTGCGGAAGGCAAAAGGTGTGACGCAGGAGGGACTGGCCGAGGCGGTTCACGTTTCGTTTCAGGCTGTGAGCAAGTGGGAGAACGGAGGAGCCCCGGACATAGATACGCTCCCGGCCCTGGCTTCCTTTTTCGGAGTCAGCATTGATGAACTGATGGGCTTTAAGCTTAATGCATTTACCAACAGAGAGCGTTTTATCAGATTTATGGCGGACACAGGTGCGCTGAAGAGGGGCAGTTTTGACCTGCACGGCTATCAGTCGGAGTATTATGTGGACTCTGAGCGGTTTACCACGAATGCTCAGTATGCCAAGCTGGGCGAATATTTTGCGGATTGTATCCGGGAGAGCGGACTTTTCTTTGACTGTATCGTCGGAATGGCATATCATGGGATCAGTCTCTCGGTGGCGACTGCGCTGGCTCTGTACAATAAATACGGGATTACCGTCAATTACTGCCATGACAGAAAGCTGGCGGACAGCAGAGGAAGAGAGTTCTGCGGACATACGCCGGAGGACGGCGAGAGAGTGCTTATTGTGGATGACCTGATCAACAGCGGAGAAACTCTGCTGAGACGCATTGAAAGGATGCGGGAAAATGCGGATGTCACGATCGTTGCGGTAGCTGTCATCGTGGAGCGCTATGAGACGGGGATGAAGGAGCATCACCCTAACGGAGCGGATATTTTGCGTGAAAAATACGGAGCAAGGATATTGTCGGTTGTAAACGGTGACGATATCGCTCATGCCATTGAGGCGGGAATAGTGTGAGAAGAAGTTCTAATGCTCACAGCAGAGGCTGTTTCGCAAAGAACTTCTAAGTCTGCAAAGCAGACTTTTCTCACACGGAAAAACGCCTGAAAAATGTGCTGTAAACAGCACCTAGGCGTTTTTCATAAGCCAACTTGTTGGCTTTGGGATTTTGAGTCGCAACAAAGCTGCGACAAGGGGTTGGTGTGAGGGAAATGAGGAGAAAGACTGGAGGATTGAAGATGAGTTATGCAGATAAGGTATTCATAGAGATGTGCAATGACATTTTGGAGAACGGTACCAGTACCGAGGGGGAGAAGGTTCGTCCTCACTGGCCTGACGGGACTCCCGCCTATACGATCAAGAAGTTCGGAGTGGTGAACCGTTATGACCTTTCGAAGGAGTTCCCGGCCATGACACTTCGCAAGACGGCGTTAAAAGCCGCTACCGATGAAATCCTCTGGATCTGGCAGCGGAAGTCCAACAATATCCATGACCTCCACAGCCATATCTGGGATGAGTGGGCGGATGAGGACGGCTCTATCGGCAAGGCCTATGGCTATCAGCTGGGGGTGAAGCATCAGTATAAAGAGGGCATGATGGATCAGGTGGACCGTGTCATATATGACCTTAAAAACAATCCTTTCAGCCGCCGCATCATGACAAACATCTATGTACACCAGGACTTGCATGAGATGAACCTTTATCCCTGTGCCTACAGCATGACCTTCAATGTGACCCAGAGACCGGGGGAGGACAGGCTTACTTTAAATGCTGTTTTAAATCAGCGCTCTCAGGACGTGCTGGCGGCCAATAACTGGAATGTGGTGCAGTATGCGGTACTGGTGCATATGCTTGCCCAGGTCTGCAATATGAACGTGGGCGAACTGGTGCATGTGATTGCGGATGCCCACATCTATGACCGCCATGTGCCTGTTATCCGGGAGCTGATTGCCAGAGAGCCCAAGCCTGCGCCCACATTCTGGCTGAATCCGGATGTACACGATTTTTATCAGTTTACCAGAGATGACGTGCGGCTGGATAATTACGAGACCGGGGAGCAGATAAAGGATATTCCCATTGCAATCTGATGCGCGTTGAATGTGATTGCTGTCTGAACTGCCGCAAATTATAATATATGGGATGAGGAGAAGATATATGAATATCATTGTTGCTGTAGACAATAACTGGGCTATCGGAAATAAGGATGAACTTCTGGTCCGCATACCAAATGACCATAAGCATTTCAGGGAGGAAACCACGGGGAAAGTGGTAGTGCTGGGGCGGAAGACTCTGCAGACCTTTCCCCAGGGGCTGCCGTTGAAAAACAGGACTAACATCATTCTCTCCAGGGACAAAAATTTCACTGTGAAGGATGCCGCTGTGGTGCATTCGGTGGAAGAACTGCTGGAGGAGCTTAAAGCTTATAAGACGGAGGAGGTTTATGTCATCGGCGGGGAGAGCGTGTACCGTCAGTTGCTGCCTTATTGTGATGTGGCCCATGTCACCAAGATTGACCGTGAGTATGAGGCTGACACCTGGTTTCCTGATCTGGATAAGGATCCGGATTGGGAGATTAC
Organism: uncultured Lachnospiraceae bacterium; assembly: GCA_947174665.1. Classification (GTDB taxonomy): domain Bacteria; phylum Bacillota; class Clostridia; order Lachnospirales; family Lachnospiraceae; genus Acetatifactor. The sequence goes on along the minus strand of CAMWJV010000036.1, from coordinate 22,713 downwards.
GGCGGACAGCGAGGAGCAGACCTATTTTGACATCCCATATACTTTTCTTAAATATGAGAGAAAGGCGTATTGACTTTTTTGGGCAAAAGTATAATAATGAGTACCAACAAAATATTATTTGTACAAGGAAAGAAGGCATACGGCTATGGAAAAGAAAGATATTGACTGGAGCAACCTTGGGTTTGGATACGTTCAGACGGATTTCCGGTACGTTTCCGATTATAAGAACGACGCATGGGACGAGGGAGTCATCACGGAAGATGCCAACATTGTCCTGAACGAGTGTGCGGGAGTGCTGCAGTACGCCCAGACCATATTTGAGGGGCTGAAGGCATATACTACGGATGACGGACATATCGTAACCTTCCGTCCCGATTTAAATGCGGAGCGCATGGAGTCATCGGCTAAAAGGCTGGAGATGCCGGTTTTCCCCAGGGAGCGTTTCGTGGATGCCGTTACGAAGGTGGTTGCCGCAAATGCGGCTTTCGTGCCCCCCTACGGCAGCGGGGCGACACTGTATCTGCGTCCCTATATGTTTGGGACAAACCCTGTTATTGGTGTAAAGCCTGCAAATGAGTACCAGTTCAGGATATTCTGTACCCCGGTGGGCCCTTATTTCAAAGGCGGAGTCAAACCGTTGACTATCCGGGTCAGTGATTTTGACCGTGCGGCGCCTCACGGAACCGGCAACATCAAGGCCGGACTGAATTATGCAATGAGCCTTCACGCAATTGTGACTGCGCATCAGGAGGGGTATGACGAGAATATGTATCTGGACCCCGGGACCCGCACTAAGGTGGAGGAGACCGGAGGGGCAAACTTCCTGTTCGTCACGAAGGACGGCAAGGTCGTGACGCCGAAGTCCGACAGCATCCTGCCCTCCATTACCCGCCGTTCTCTTGTCCATGTGGCAAAGGAGTATCTCGGGCTGGAAGTGGAAGAGAGAGAAGTGTTCCTGGAGGAGGTCAGGGATTTCGCGGAATGCGGACTTTGCGGCACCGCTGCGGTTATCTCACCCGTGGGAAAGATTGTGGATCACGGAACCGAGATCTGTCTGCCCAGCGGTATGGAAGATATGGGGCCTGTGACCAAAAAGCTGTATGACACCCTGACCGGCATCCAGATGGGAAGGATCGAAGCGCCTGAAGGCTGGATTCATGTGATTGAGTAGGATGCTATAATGTGGCAGGAGACAGGAAAAAAATTATGCAGGCCGGGCGGATTGGCAGCCCGGCTTGGGAAGCGATGCTGTATTCTGATTCTGTGTCTTGGGCTGGGGCTCTGCGGGCTGACTGCCTGTGACGGAGAAGGCGCAAGAGTGGTATTTACCACCGGCCTTGGAGAGAACGAGGTATTCCGCATTGGGAATATAAGCTGTACCCGGGCGGAAATTATGGTGTATCTGACCACGATGCAGAACCGCTATGAGAGTGTGTATGGCCCGGAAATCTGGAGCGTGGCAAAGGATGATGTGACGCTGGAGGAGAATGTTAAAGAAACGGTGCTGGCCAGGATTGCCCAGATTAAGACCATGTGCCTGCTGGCAGAGCGGGAGGATGTGGAGCTGGACAGCGAGGAGATCAGACTTGCGGAGCAGGCGGCTGCTGAGTATTTCAACTCCCTGAATGAGACAGAGGTCCGGCTGATGGGAGTGGAGGTTGGGACAATCCGCCAGCTTTACATGGAGTACGCCCTGGCTAACAAGATATATAAGTACATTATTCAGGACATTAATCCTGAAATCAGTGATGATGAGGCGAGGACTATTACGGTACAGCACATCCTGCTGCGCACCTGGACTACGGACGGCAGCGGGGCAAGAGTGATTTATACGGAAGACGTGAAGGAATCTGTATATGAAAAGGCGTGTGAGATCAGAGAGATGGCCATATCCGGAGGCCAGGACTTTCTGGATTTGGCTTCCCGGTACAGCGATGATACCACCATCACATATTCCTTTGGCAAGGGTGTGATGGATACTGTGTTTGAGGAGACGGCCTTTTCTCTGGAGACAGGTGAGATCAGTGAGGTCATTGAGACGGAGAGCGGCTATCATATTATCAGATGTACCAACACCTTTGACAGGGAGCAGACGGAACTGAGCAAGCTTGAGATTGTGGAGGAGCGCCGCAGGGAGGTGTTTGGAGAGGAGTATGACGCATTTGCGGATACTCTGGTGCGCCAGCTGAACACGGAGCTATGGGAAGAAATTGTCCTGATTCGCGACGAAGAAGTTAAAACTACGGATTTTTTTGATGTCTATGCAAAGTACTTTCCGGAATGAAAAGCATTTTTAGAAAAATTTTAGAAATGGAGAAACCTTTATTTTACTGGGGTTTGATGAATGTTGTTAGCACTCATATTGAATGAGTGCTAATTTTTTATTGACTTTTGAAAGAGGCGGATTTACACTAACTTTCAGAGAGTGACAGATGCCTGTCACAAAAAAGGAGCAGAAAGGATTGTGGTATAATGGCGACGAAAAGCGGCAGTTTATCCATTAACAGTGAAAACATTTTTCCGATCATCAAAAAGTGGTTGTATTCGGACCATGATATTTTTTACAGGGAGTTGATCTCCAACGGCTGTGATGCCGTGACGAAGCTGAAAAAGCTTGATGTGCTGGGAGAGTATACTCTGCCTGATGACTACAAGGCAAGAATTGATGTTGTGACAGACGCTGAGAAGAAGACGCTGACATTTACGGACAATGGTCTGGGAATGACAGCGGACGAGGTGGAGGAGTACATCAATCAGATTGCTTTCTCGGGAGCTACGGATTTCATTGAAAAATATAAGGACAAGAGCAGTGCGGATCAGATTATCGGTCATTTTGGCCTGGGCTTCTACTCCGCATTTATGGTGGCGGACGAGGTACACATTGATACTCTGTCCTATCAGGAAGGTGCAAAGCCCGTACATTGGGAATGTGACGGCGGAACGGAGTTTTCTATGGAGGATGGGGACAAGGCGGAGGTAGGTACGACAATCACCCTGTTCCTGAACGAGGACTGCCTGGAGTTCTGCAATGAGTATAAGGCCAGAGAGATAATCAAAAAGTATTGCTCCTTCATGCCTACCGAGATTTATCTGTCCAAGGCTGACACCAAGGAGACCCAGATTATCAAGGCGGATGAACTTCAGGTAGGGGATGTCATTCTGGAGGAGATTCATCCCGAGGTGAAGGAGGATGGCACCACCGAGGGGGAGGAGAAGCTGAAGATCAGTAAGCGCCCCGAACTCTTGAACGAGACGGCGCCATTGTGGACGAGGCATCCCAATGACTGCACCAAAGAAGAGTATCTTGAGTTTTACCGCAAGGTATTTCAGGATTACAAGGAACCGTTGTTCTGGATTCACCTGAATATGGACTATCCGTTCAACCTGAAGGGCATCCTGTACTTCCCCAAGATCAACATGGAGTACGAGTCAATAGAGGGAACCATCAAGCTGTACAACAACCAGGTGTTCATCGCGGACAATATTAAGGAGGTCATTCCTGAATTCCTGCTTTTGCTCAAGGGTGTCATCGATTGTCCCGACCTGCCGCTGAATGTATCCAGAAGCGCGCTGCAGAACGATGGTTTTGTCAGGAAGATTTCCGAGTATATCTCCAAGAAGGTAGCTGATAAGCTGTCCGGCATGTGCAAGACGGAGAAGGAGGAGTATGACAAATATTGGGATGACATCAGTCCTTTCATCAAGTTCGGGTGCCTGAAGGATGATAAGTTCTGCGAGAAGATGAATGATTACATCCTGTTTAAGAATCTGGATGGCAAGTATCTGACCCTGCCTGAGTGTCTGGAGACAAAGCCTGTGGATACGGATGAAGCCGAAAAGACAGAAAGTGCCGTAGATGAGAACGGCGAGAAGGTGGAAGCGGAGATTGTCAGTGAGGGAAGTGCTGCGGATACGGGCAGCGGTGAAAATGCCGAGGACGCTGAGGAGCCGGAGGAAAAGAAGGAGAAGATTATATACTACGTCACGGACGAGCAGCAGCAGAGCCAGTACATCAACATGTTTAAGGCAGCTAAGATGGATGCGGTCATCCTGACACACAACATCGACCAGCCCTTCATCTCCCAGCTGGAGTCCAAAAACGAGGGCGTGAAATTCCAGAGGATTGACGCTGATGTGACGGATGCCATGAAGAGCAAGACTTCAAAGAAGGCTCAGGAAGAGTTTGAGGAGCAGGCAAAGGCGATAGCCGAGATTATGAAGAAGGCTCTGAAAAATGATAAAATTACCATAAAGGTAGAGAAGCTGAAGAACAAGAAAATTTCTTCCGTGATCACACTGTCCGAGGAGACAAGGCGTATGCAGGATATGATGAAAATGTATTCCATGCCCGGTATGGACATGGGGGCGTTCGGCGGTGAGGGAGAGACCCTGATTTTAAATGCCAGCCACCCGCTGGTGCAGTATGTCACCGAGCACAGGGACGGTGAGAATGTGGCGATGATCTGCGAACAGCTCTATGACCTGGCAAAGATACAGCATGCACCGCTGTCTCCGGAAGCTATGACAAAATTTATTGCAAGAAGCAATGACATAATGATGCTGCTGGCAAAGTAAATTCGGCGGAGAATACTGAATAGGAGTCCCCTTGGGCAGCCGGGGTTAAATCCGGGCTGCTTAAGGGGATACTTGATTTATAATTTCTCTTTTCGTTTGGTAAGTATTTTAATCATAAGGGACCTCTTTCTTTATTGTTTAGCGTGGATTTTGTTGAGCAGCTTAATTCTGCTACAAAAAGGAAGAGGATTCCTTATTTTATTAATATTTTTAAGTTGTTTATACGGACCTGGTTAAAATCAGAGTACTGTGGATAAAAGTACGGAAACCCTGGGAGGGGATTATATTGACATTTAACCGGATTCACGTTAGAATTAGGTCTGACTTATTTAGGGCTGAGACATACAATTCGAAGTGGGGAAGGTTGCCATAACATGAATGTAGGTGAAAAGCGTCTGAAAACGGTACTATTACATTTGGTGCGCTGTAAAAGTTTTATTTGCACGGTGGCAGTAACACTTGTTCTGTCGCTTTTTTGTGTTATACGGATTCTCCTCCCGAATCATACCTATACCTTTGAAGAGACAGCGAGTAATTCGTCTGGTACAGAAAGCGGCGGGAACATTTCTGTCTGTGAAAATATATCCCTGTCTCCGGGACTGTACCGTATTCAGCTGTCATATGCAATAGACGCGGATGCACAGGGGCTCTGCTTTGTGGAAGACGGACATGTGTATCCGGGAGGTCTGTTGGCGAACTATGATGTACTGTATACCAATCTGTCATCCACGGATTATACTATATGGTTGTTTGAAGCTACTGATACTCTGACAGTTGCTGTCAGTCTGGGAGAAGGCTGTAACCTTGTGACAGGCCCATTGACAATTGTTGAAACCAACGGACTTTGGACCATGCTGCTTACGGTTATTCTATTTTGTGGTGCATGTGTTACAGGGGGTATTGCATTTTCTGTTTATCAGAGGCAGTATGGAGCATCCGTCAGGGCTAAAAATGTCTTCTTCTGCATGACGGTGGTGGTTTTGCTGTCAAGCATTCCCCTGTTGCTGGATGGTGTGAATACGGGAGCCGATCTGGGATATCATTTTCACCGGATAGAGGCGGTGAGCGCTGGACTGACATCAGGACAGTTCCCAACCCGCATTGCGCCTCGCTGGCCCTTTGGGCAGGGGTATGCGGATCCGGTATTTTACTGTAATCTGCTTTTGATTTTTCCGGCGATTTTTCGGCTTCTTGGTTTTCCTCTGACGGTGAGCTACCAGATTTTTGCAGTTGGAGTGAACGCGCTCACTGCAGGGATTGCCTATTACAGCTTCAGTCGAATATTTAAGGATTATAAAATCGGCATATGTTGCAGTTCGCTTTATACACTTTCTATCTTTCGAATTTACAGATTTATTGTTGTTGGCGCGTTGGGAGAAGGCCTGGCACAGATTTTTCTGCCTCTGATTCTGCTGGGGTTGTATGAGGTGTTTGCCGAGTCTGCGAAGGAAGTTCCCGCGCCAAATGCATGGCTTCATATTGCCCTGGGCTATGCGGGAGTGTTTCAGACTCATGTGCTGACCAGCGAGATTACCATATTGATCACGCTTGTTTTCTGTCTGGCATATATCAGGAAAATAAGGAATAAAGCTGTGTTTTTTACGTTGTTGAAAGGATCGATGGTGGCTGTTCTGCTCAGTCTGTGGTATTTGGTACCCTTTGTTGACTACTATCTGACTGAGGATGTGCGTATCAGACATTCGTCCGCCAGAATGATACAGGAGCGGGGACTATACTTAGGGCAGCTTTTTGGATTGTTTAATAAGATGCCGATGAATTCTGTATTTTCCGGCATAGGTATGGCGAACAGTGACCCCTATGGCTGTAGTGTGATACTGGTTGCCGGCCTGGTATTTTTCCTGATCTTGTGGTACAGCGGAAAACTGCGGGATAAAAGCCTGTTGACCCGGTTTGCAAAAGTTTCCGCGGTTTTGGCCGCGGTTTTACTGTTGTTCAGCCTGCAGATTTTTCCCTGGGACCGGCTGCAGGCGTTGGGTTCTGTGCCCGCGTCTCTCATCAGCAGTCTGCAGGTTCCGTACCGCTTTATCGGCTGGGGAGTGTGTCTGCTTGTGGCTGTAATGGGATATTGCTTTGCAGGCAGAACAGTTTATCTGGGAAAAATGGGAAATTATTTTGTGCTGGGAATCATGTTTCTGGCGGTAGTATCTGCCTGCTTTTTTATGGATGACGTTAATAAAAATAAGTTGCGCGCAAAGGTATATAATGAGGAGGCGATTGGGTTCGGCTATGTTTCCGGAGGAGAATATCTGATTTGGGGTACAGATGAGATATTGCTGACCTTTGACAAGCCTCATCCTTCAGATGCCGTGACAGTCAGCTCTTATGTTAAAAATAATCTTCATATTACAGCGCATTGTACCAACAGAGGAGAGGAGCAGGGCTATGTGGATATGCCTCTGTTGCTGTATAAGGGATATCAGGCATATGACAGGGAATCGGGTGAACCTCTGGATATCACTTATAACTCAAACAATCAGCTCAGACTGCTGCTGCCGGCCTTTTTTTCCGGGGATATTGAGATTAAGTTTGTCAGCCCGGTATATTGGCGTGCGGCGGAAGCAATCAGCCTGATCATGCTGATATACCTGTTGCTGTATGCTGTGAAAAGGCGGGGGAGGTTCCTCAGGAAAAATCCGGCATATGAGAGGAGGCAGCATGAAGGGGAAGATTAATAAATACAGCATATTATTGTTGGTCATGACGGTACTCAGCCTTGTGCTGCTGGTAAAATGTTTTGGCAAAGAAGAGCTGGTCTTTTCAAACGATTCCGAGCAGATGACAGAGCTTGTGCCGGGGGTCTACCGGGTGTATGTTCGTGGCACGGAATTACCGGAAGGAGGGATGCTGGGTGTTACTCTCACCTGCTCTTCTTCCTCCTACAAAGCATTAAGAGGAAATATGATCGCTGTGTTTGCCGGACAGGAAGAGACGGATTTTGAGGTGTATGTTCTGGACACCCTGAAGGATGCAAGGTTGGAATATAACTTTATAAATGCTGATGCTGGCAGTGTACCGGAAGTTTCTGTCTGCAGAACAAGCATAGGGGCAAGACTGCTGTTGTGCCTTTTACTTTTGGGCGGCGGGATTATCTGCGGGATGATGCGGTTTCGAGACAGAATTCTTTCCGGAAAAATTTCAGGATCCGGGCAGATTGCATTCTGGTCTTTGACGGCAGGCATTTTTATCGCCTTTCTGCCTTATTTAAGCGATTACTTTATCATGGGATCCGATACCTCCTTTCATCTGTTGAGGATTGAGAATCTGAAGGAGATGTTGCTCCACGGGAATCATTTTCCGATTCGCGTGCAGGATTACTGGCTGTATGACAATGGCTATATGACATCCGGATTTTACAGTGACTTCTTTCTGCTCTTTCCGGCTGTTCTGCGGATAATAGGGTTTCCGCTGGGGTTTGTCTGGAAGGTTACCATTTTTTTGACGCTGGTGCTTCACGCAGTGATTGCTTTTCACTGCCTTCATAAGTGTACAGGCAATAACTATGCGGCTCTCCTGGGGAGCCTCTGCACGTTGCTGTCTCCTTACAATCTCCACAATATGTACAGCAGGGGAGCATTGGGAGAATATATGGCAATGGCTTTTCTGCCCCTGATGATCGCTGGCATGTTCTTGTTGTATACAAAAGATACAGCGTCTTCGGAATATAAAAGCTATAAATGGTATGTGATTATCGGACTAAGCGCTGTGCTGCAATGTCATTTGATCACCTGCGAGATGAGTGTGATCATGGTGATTGTGTTTTGCCTGATTTATTTTAAGAAAACCTTTCGCCGGGAGACTCTTGTACAGCTTGTTCAGGCTGCAGGCATAATACTGCCGGTAAACTGCTTTTTCTGGCTTCCCATGCTGCATATGATGGGAAATGATAATTTTGCTTTCAATGCGATGGCGACGGAAAGCATTCAGTCCAAAGGGATTGCCCTCGCCCATCTGCTGCAGCTGACTACCAATAAGGGCGGAGCACAGATAGGCATGTATAATGCGGAGGCGCTGCAGCCGGGAGCCGCGTTGCTGTTTGCGCTTTTGCTGTTCGCACTGTATGGATTCCGCTCGGAAAAAGATGCCTGCCGGAGCTATTGCCTTCGCTTTTTTGCCTGGGTTGGAGTATTACTTATTTTGAGCACAAAGTATTTTCCCTGGGATGTTCTGAAGGTGATTCCCGGGTTGAACTTTTTGACAACGGCTATCCGGTTTCCCTACAGACTGCTTTCACCGGTGATTATGTTCGGGGGCTTTTTCCTTGCATTCTTTTATCTTTGGGCTGAAAAAAGGATTCCGGGCTGGATACGGAAGGGATGCGTTGCCTTCCTTGTGGCGCTGTGCATGATTCCGGCCATATATCAGGCCAATGATATTGCCTTTCACTCCGAGGCAGTCAGACTCTATTCTGTGGAAAATTCGGGAACCATATCCGTCATACATGGAGAATATCTTTTGGAGGGCTCCGGGCCGGAGAATTATTATTATCACGGCCCGATGGCGGATGAGATAGGGACTCACAGCGATTTGCGTATTACGGTTCCCGGCGGGTATTCCGGAGATGCAGCGATCCGTTATAAAGCGATGCCCCTGTATCTGGCAGCCGATTTCATATCGCTCATAAGCATATTGCTGCTTGTGGGATTAGGAGTGTTCCGAAAGATTTGCAGGAGAAAGGAGTCAAGATGAAAGAGGGAGACAGACTGTATGCCGCGTTGCTGCTGCTTATTTTTGTTATTGCATCCATTCCTGTCTTTTGTATGTATATTATAGACGGAGGCATGGTGAGACAGTGGATTTCCCTGATACAGGAGTTGTCCGCAAGCAGGATTTCTTTATTTCAGGAAGCGGGGTATACGGCGGAGAACGGATTTTTCACGCAGGCACTGAATTCTAAGCTTTTTTTAATTTTACCGACACTGTTTCTGAAACTTAGCGGCAGTATTCAGTGGACTTGGGTGCTTTTGCTCTTTTTCATTCAGCTGGGCAGTCTGGGCGGTGCAGCCCTGCTCTACCGCTATGTGTGTCCCGGAAAGGCAGGGGCACTTTGCGGAATTTTGCTCTATATGACAATGCCCTGCCGAATTTATCTGTGCTATGACAGGGTAGATATTTCTCTGGCGCTTGTCTGGATGCTGCTTCCATATTACCTTTGGTGCATTCTTAATATTCTGGACGGCAGGAAACGATGCAGATTTATTCTGCTGTCCATAGCACTTCTGGCAGCAATAGGATATGGAAATGCGGCGGTTTTTCCGGTAATTGCCGGATTGACATTATTGGCGGGGCTGATAGGCTTTAACGCTTTCCTGCCTATTACTGTTATTGGCGGCATGGTGTTGGCACTGCCGGGGCTGAAGCGCTATCTGGAGTTCCTGCTCAGTAGTGAAAACACTTCGCTGTCTGTATCCTATGTCTCATATGACAGTATTATGCCGAAGGGATATGCGATAGGAGAGCTGTTCAGCTGCTTTATCTATGCTGATGGCAAGCCCGGGCCGGGGGCCGGACTTTTGCTGGTACTGGCGCTGATGGCATGGAATAAATTTGTAAACTGCAAACCTGTTCTGCAAAAAAGAGATACGGCCTGCCTGATGACCGGATTGCTCCTTGTGATTCTTTCGCTGAGGTATTTTCCATGGGATTTTGTTCAGCGCGTTCACCCAATGTTTCTGAAAATGGTGGCGCTTTTTCAGACGCCGGGTCTGTTCCTGCAGTTTGCCTTCTTTTTGCTGACAATCCCGTGTGCAGGTGCAATGAGCAGGCTGTTTAGGGAAAATGACAAACACATGAGGATATTTCTTGTGGCGGTGCTCTTTATACTGTGCCTCAGTACTACAGTTTATCAGTGTAATATGCTTATTTTCAGCAGACTTCCCCTCACACTGTGATCACAACGCTGACCGCGCTGCTATATGTGTGAAACTGTCTGCGTAAGGTCTTGCTAAAATTTTGGTAAGTGTATTTTTATAAAAATACTACCCTTTTTTTAAAAAAAGTTGTATAATTTATCCCATAAGGCTTTTTGTTCTGCTTAATTTGTTTATTTGGTTGAAAAGAGAGGATAAATATATGGCGAAAAGAGTAAGAAAAGGCAGTATTGGCGCAAAAGTTTTCGGCACATTTGTGACTATGACGGTCATCATTGTGTTTACGATCATATGTGATATCGGTGCGCTGGGAGTGATCGGAAATTATAATGAAGTAGTCGGGTCGACCTGTCTGGCCATGGAGCGTGTCAACGGGCAGTTGGATGCTTCCATTCAGAAGATGCAGATGTATTCCGCTCTGCTTAATTATGAACAGGTGGGTGAAACTTCTGATTTTTATCGCTCGATATTAAAAAATGCGAACGAAGAAGCAAAAAGCTATGGTACAGAATTGTATGGACTTGCGCAGAATACGGGGGATGAGACGCTGATTTCGGTGGCTGATGCATATCTGCAGTCGGTTTCCGGTCTGGCATCCTGTGCCGAAAAACTCATTGCAGCCTCTGAGGCATTTGACAGGGCGTCGTTTACAGAAGAGGCATCATTGCTGTCAGGCTATATCAGTGACATGATGGCCAGGGAGGAAGAATTTGAGGAGGCGATGGATACATACTGCCGGTACATTATGGAAAGAACCACTGTGAAAATATCCGGTACCCGCACATTTGACATAATTATGTGCAGTATTAATATAGTCGCTGCCCTTGCGGGACTGGCTGTGGTGGCGAAGACGGTCTCCGGACCTGCAAAGAAGTCCAGGAAACAGGTGGACGACATTGTGAGGAAGATTGCAAATGATGAAGGAGACTTAACGGAGCGCATTACTGTTTCATCCGGTGATGAAGTCGGTCAGATGGCAGTAGGAGTCAATAACTTTATAGAGCAGCTGCAGATCATTATGCGCAAGCTGAAGAGGGAATCGGAGAACCTGAGGAATTCCGCCGTGACAATAAATAATGAAGTCGGTACATCCAATGAGAATGCAGGCAGCGTGTCTGCGGCGATGGAAGAGATGTCGGCAAGCATGGAAGAGATTTCCGCTACGCTGGGACAGATTGCCTCCGGCAGCGATGCGGTCATGACGGAGATCCAGCAGATGAACAGTCATGTGCAGGATGGCGTACATCTGGTGCGGGATATTAAGAATCGCGCGGGAGAGATGCACCATGATACATTGGAGAGCAAGGAAGAGACGGCAACAAATATTGAGCGTATCCGGGAGACTCTGAGTGCAGCACTGGAGGACAGCCGCAGCGTTGAGAAGATTAACGAACTGACCCAGGACATTCTGGGCATTTCAAGCCAGACCAATCTGTTGTCCCTGAACGCATCCATTGAGGCGGCGAGAGCGGGAGACGCAGGAAGGGGCTTTGCGGTTGTGGCCGATGAGATTCGAGGCCTGGCGGACAGCAGCGCATCTACCGCAAGCAATATTCAGAGCATCAGCGCTACGGTTACACAGGCGGTGGAGCGGCTTGCAAGCAATGCTGAGATGATGCTGAAATTTATTGACGAAAAGGTCATGAAGGACTATGACACCTTTGTGGAGGTGGTAGAGCAGTATCAACAGGATGCGGACAGCGTCAATGACATTTTGAATGAATTCGCAGGCAATGCCGGTGAGATTGAAGAGACGATGCAGGCTATGAACACGGGCATCAGTGATATTTCGATTGCGGTTGACGAGAGCGCGAAGGGAGTGGTCAGCGTGGCGGATAACGCGGTCAGTCTGGTGGATGCGATGAATCAGATTCAGGCGGAAACTGAAAACAGTAAAAATATTTCCCAGATGCTGTCTGATGAGGTTGAGAGATTCAAGAGGGTATAAGTTTGTCGGCGAGGCCGCATTACATAAGAGCCGGTACATGGTTTCATCCGTGTACCGGCTTTTTACGCGCAATAGTATTTGTCTCACGTTCCCGGTTCCGATATTCTGGAAACACCTACATAGATTTCCGAAATTTCGTACCAGGTGGGATAGTCCGTTATTCCCGTCTGGGGCAGATTGAAAATGCCCTGGAAGGTGCGGACAGCGTCCGCAGTAGCGGAGCCGTATATACCGTCCGCTGTTATGGTGGGGATGGCCGGGTAGTTGCGGGCGATGCGGTTCAGCTGAGTCTGGAGCTGACGCACCTTGTCGCCGGAGGCACCTATATTTAAATCGTAGCCGGGCCAGGAGGAGGGCACGCCGGAAACAATTTCAGCGGTATTGATATACATATCATTTCCGTAGTAGTAACGTATAATCTCGATGGCGGAATAGCCCTGATCCCCCAGGTATTTGGAACCCCATTGGCTTAAGCCGTTGCAGGTTACTCTGTTGCCGTCGCAGTAGGAGGTAAATATAGGCTGTCGTACTCCCGGCCTGGACAGATAGTTGGCAAAGATGGTATCTACGAGATAATCTATGTTTTCATAGATGTTTCTGCCGTATATCCATTTCTGATCGTAGGCCGTGGAAGAAGTGATGGTAAAGTTATAACCCTGGTTCCGGTACCATTCTGTGTATACTCTGTTTAATGTAAAGGACTGGATGGCCAGGACATTGGCATATATGGCACTTTCAGGCCAGGTGGAGTAGATCTCGCAGGAAGCCACGTTCTTGATGTAGTCCCGGTAGCGGACCCAGTAGTTCGGTGCGGAGGAGTCGCCGGGAGCACCGTCATGAACGATGACGTATTCCGGTATGACCACACGGCTTAAGACGATCTCACCGGTTTCTGTCATTGGTTTGATTTCATCTTCCGGTATCTTTGGCGGGTATTCTCCCCAAAGAGTATGGGCGGGGATGGTGACAACTTTTTCATCCTCGTCGGTTGTGGCCAGGGGGTTCATGCGGATGGTCTGCAGGGACAGCTCATCGGCCAGAATCTCGGAACCGGATACATACACAGGTTCGTATCCGTCGGCGGTGACGGATATGTTGTATTCGGAATAGGGCTGCTGGGTTGCGTCCGGGTTCAGGGAAAGCTCAATGGGAGGGGCGGACAGTTCTATGGTGGGTGTCTGCCCGGAACTGTCAGTGGTAAGTACTTTCAGGGGGTTTTCCGGATCTCCGGTGTAGGAGATGGTGACAGTGGCATCTTCCACCGGGATCAGTCCTATGTTGGAGATAACGCTGATTTTCAGGGTTCCGGAATATCGTGTGTCCATGAGACTCGGATCATTGAGCCCGGACTCACTTGGAGTCGGCTCATTTGAAACCATCCCATTAGACTCCGGCTCCTGGGAAGCAGTCAGCTCAGGGGCGGAGAGGGTTTTTTTGAGTAAATTTATTTCGGACATAATGAACCTCAAAAGGTTAGTTATGGTATTTATATGCCCGTTTTGAAAAAAAGTGCAAAAAGTACTTGACGAAGTGCCTGATAAGGTGTATTGTTGTATTATGAACTTAATACAAAAATACAGAAAGGAAGATGAAAATGGCATGGGAACTGGATAATGACAGACCGATATATGCTCAGCTTGTGGACCGGATTCAGATGCAGATTGTATCAGGACAGTATCCGCCCGGCGGCAAGCTTCCGAGCGTCAGGGATCTGGCGGCGGAAGCATCGGTGAATCCGAACACAATGCAGAAGGCATTTGCGGAGCTGGAGAGAAGCGGACTGATTGTGACACAGCGGACCAACGGCAGAAATGTTACCGAGGACGAGCAGCGGATAAAGGATATCAAAGACGGTCTGGCAAAGGCGGAGGTGGACAATTTTTTCGCCAGAATGAAAGAGCTTGGCTATGCGGAATCGGAGACTGTGGAACTGTTGAATGCAAAACACTTTATGTCAAATAATAATGAGGGAGAACAGGAATGAATGAACTGGTAGAATTGGTAGGAGTGACAAAATCCTACGACTCAAGAAATGTTGCAGTAAACAACATTACATTGACGCTTCCCAAGGGAAAGATCATAGGTCTTTTGGGGCCAAACGGCAGCGGTAAGACAACGCTGATCAAAATGATGAACGGTCTGCTGACTCCCAGTCAGGGCAGCATCAAGATCAACGGGCAGTATGTGGGGACGGAGACAAAGGCGCATGTGGCCTATCTGCCGGACCGTACTTATCTGTCAGGGGGACAGAAGATCAGTCAGATACTGGATTATTTCTGCGATTTTTATGCGGACTTCTCGAAGGAGCGGGCGCTGGAGATGCTCCAGAGCCTCAACATTGATCCGTCCGTAAAGCTGAAGACTCTGTCCAAGGGCAATAAGGAGAAGGTGCAGTTGATTCTTGTCATGAGCCGCAAGGCGGACTTGTATATCCTGGATGAGCCTATAGCAGGCGTTGATCCCGCGGCCCGGGATTATATTCTGCGAACGATCATCAATAACTATAATCCTGACGCAACCGTTATTATATCCACCCACCTGATCGGAGACATTGAACAGGTATTGGATGAGGTGATTTTCATGCGCTACGGACATCTGGCGCTCTATACTTCCGTAGACAATATAAGAGAGCAGCACGGCAAGTCTGTGGATGCTTATTTCAGGGAGGTGTTCGCATGTTAGGAAAGTTGTTAAAGAATGAGTGGAAGAGTACTTATAAAATTGGCGGACTGATGCTGATCGTGCTGGTGGGTGTCACCTTTTTGGGATGGCTTGCTTTTCAGTCGCCTATGTGGCAGCAAATGTCTAACGACAATTACTATTACCGTTCATCCTTCGGAGTGAGTCTGCTGAATATTGTAAGCGTCTGTACATTGTTGTTTTATGCTGTAATGCTGGTTGCGGTTTCCGTGGGCATTATAGCATATCTGGGAGTGCGTTTCTACAGGACAATGTACACAGATGAGGGGTATCTGACCCATACACTTCCGGTTACGGAAGGAAGGCTGCTGTTTGCCAAAACTTTTATCAGCGGCATATGGATGCTGATCATTTCTCTGGGTATTATTTTATCCGTATTCGGGCTGTTTGCGTTCATGATAAGCGCCATGCTGCCCGCCGGGTATTCGCTATCGGATTTCTGGCAGGAATTCTGGAGAGTATATGAGACGGAAATGAAAGATATGTTTGCTCTGATTGAGGAGGCATTTGGTATGAGCTTCCGAGGCTATTTTATATACATGGTCGTCTCGCTGATCCTCAGCGCTTTCACCAGCGTTATGACCCTGTTTGGTGCCATTTCCATGGGCCAGCTCTTTACCAAGCACAGAGTGCTGATGGCAATTGTGAGCTATATCGCAGTAAGCATGGTCAAAGGTATTTTCAGTTCCGTCATTGAGGGTATCGTCACTAATATATATGTCAACAGCAGAAGTGATTCTCCTGCAATTGTGGGCAGCTATATCAACACAAATATGATAATCGGCCTTGTGCTCAGTGTGGTTTTTGCGGCGCTGCTGTACCTGACGTCCTGGCTGGTGAACACCAGGAGACTGAATATGGAATAAGCTGTTCAGAGCCATGCAGATTTATGCAAAACAGGCTGTTCAAGCTTGCTTGATAAAGGCTGTTTGTATAAATCTATATGGCGAGAAGCCATATATGAGCAAAAGGAAAGCCTCGCAGAGGCGATTTTGCGAATGGCTCTGAATAGCTAAAGCAAGATTATGGGGGTTTCCGATGAAAAATGCGATGAAGAAAATAGGCTGGACTGTGGTGTCTTTGCTGCCGGTTCTGGCGTTCTTTGCAATTCAGCTGGGTATTGCTGTAATAGCTATGATAGTGTTTGCCGTGCTGGCTATGATAAAGGAACCGGAGTTAGGCCTTGCTGATCTGCTGATTGCAGTAGAAGTTCAATACATGGACAACGTCGTTCCGATTCTGATCGTGAGTCAGCTGGCAGCCGCTCTGGTCTTCGGGCTCTGGTATTACTTTGCCTGGGGAAAAAAGAAGAGGCCGGAGGGCACGGAAAAGCCGAAAATATATCATATTCTGCTGATAATTGTGCTGGGAGTGGCAGCTCAGTTTGCCATCAGCGGTCTGCTTATTCTGGTAGAGATTTACGTGCCCGGTGCACTGGAGGAATATGAGGAACTTATGGAGATGGCGGGACTCACGGAGGTTTCATCCTTAACCCTGGTAGCGACCACTATGCTTGCTCCTTTGAGCGAGGAATTGGCGTGCCGGGGAGTAATCTTCCGGCTGGCCGGAAAGATCAGTCCTAAGTTCTGGGTGGCAAATGTTGTGCAGGCTCTTGCTTTCGGTATCCTGCACGGTAATCTGGTACAGGGGGCATATGCGTTTGCGCTTGGACTGATTTTGGGTCTGGTGTACAGGCAGTTTCGGGATATCTGGCTATGCATGCTGCTCCACGCATCCATGAACTTTTCCAGTATTTTAGTGGAGCCCGTTTACAGCCTGTTTCCGGAGGATATCTCGGAGAGCGGAGGAGTGGCAATCCTGGCAGTGATTATGGTTCTGGCTGCGGCGCTGGGAGCATTATGCGTCAGAGGAATTGTGAAGAAGCGCCCGGCTGACGTGTGATTCCCTGTCTGACGTTCACATCCGCGCCATTCGCAAGAGGGGCCTCGGCCCCCTCTTTACGCACCTGCGGTGCTTTACCGCTGCTATGCAGCTATTTTTGCTCATGTAATGGCACTTGGCTCATTGCTCGCGGAAATAAAAAAAATTGCCCTGCGTTTGATTATTTGGTATAATAAAACGTAGGGTATTTTTTTGCGCAGAAACTTAAAAAAGGTGAGTACAAATGCAGAAGATTATTGATCAGATTATGGAGGAAAACTTTGACTATGAGAATGGGTCTCTTGATTTTTCCTGCGCAAAAATAGAGATTTCCCTGAACAGGGGAGAGATGTATGAGGGTTCTTTTCGCATTTATGCCGGTCAGGGACAGTTTACCAACGGAACGGTACTGGCCTCCGACCTGAGAATGGAATGCCTGACGAAGGAGTTTATTGGCTGTGACGAGGAAATCCTGTTTTGCTTCCACGGTGAAAACCTGGAGGAAGGGGATGTGGTAAAAGGGAATTTTTATGTCATAAGCAATCAGGGGGAATACTATATTCCCTTCGTAGTTTCCGTGGAGCATACACTGCTGGAGTCCTCCATCGGTGCGGTGAGAAACCTGTTTCATTTTGCCAATCTTGCCAAGAGCAACTGGCAGGAGGCGGTCAAGCTCTTTTATTCACCCGGCTTTTACAGCGTTTTTTCCGGCGCAGATACGCAGTTCGCGGAAGACTACCGCGCGCTGTCCGTCTATGAGGGGTCGGAACAGAATATGGAGGAGTTTCTGATTCGGGTAAATAAGAAACAGAAGGTGGAATTTCTGGTACAGGAAGAGGAGCTGATTCTGGATGCAGTCAGAAGTACCGGTGCCTATGCCGTGACGGAGAGGGAACTTACCATTGTTCGGAATGGCTGGGGGTACACTCGGCTTTTTGTGGAATGTACAGGTGATTTTCTGTTTACGGAGAAGGAAGTGATCACAGATGATGATTTTCTCGGAAACAGATGTGCACTTCCCGTGTTTATAGATGGGAGCCTTTGCAGAGAGGGAAAAAATTACGGCCAGGTCCTTCTCTACAATTCATTTGTCACGCTGACTGTTCCGGTGACGGTCAGAATCGGAGACGGTTCGCCACGCAATCCTCAGGAAGTGACGAGAAAGCGCTGTACAGTCCAGTTGATGGAACTTTATCAGGCATTTCGGGTGAAAAAGATCAGTACAGGCACCTGGCTGAAGGAGACGGGAAAGCTTGTGGAGAAGCTGGTGGCCATGGACGAAAATGATGTGTCTGCAAGGCTGTTTCAGGCGCAGATGCTGATTACTGAGGAGAGGTACAATGAGGCCGGCTGGATATTGGATCATGTAGCGGAACTGCTGGAAAGAGGAGCGGGCAGCGATACGCTTCGTGCTTATTACCTGTATCTGAGTACATTGATCCACAGGGAGCAGAAATACGTGGACAGAGTCACGTCGGAGGTCGAGCATATATACCGTGAAGACAACGCGAACTGGCGGGTGGCGTGGCTGCTCCTTTATCTGTCGGAGGAGTACCATAAGTCCGTTACGGGAAGATGGGTTTTTCTTGAAAAGCAGTATACAGCGGGCTGCAGCAGTCCGATTCTTTACATAGAGGCAGTGGCACTTTTGAACAATAACCCGGCATTGCTTCGGAGACTGGGGTCATTTGAGCGTCAGGTGGTCTGGTACGGAGCCAAAGAGGAACTTCTTAAGGCTGAGGTTGTGGGACAGATGCTCTATCTGGTGGACAAGGTCAGAGAGTACTCGGATGTGCTTTACAGAACCCTGACAAAGCTGTATGAAAAGAAAAATGACGTCCGTATCCTGCAGCAGATATGCACGCTCCTGATCAAAGGAGGGAAGACGGACCTCAGATACTTTGATTGGTACAGGCTGGGGGTGGAGAATAATCTGCGCATTACCAACCTGTATGAATATTATATGATGACATTGAACCTGGACATGTCCGGAGAGGCTTCGCGTGAAATACCCAAGGTGGTGCTCATGTATTTTTCCTATCAGAACAGTCTGGACTATGAGCATGCGGCTTATCTTTACAATTATATATTGCAGAACGAGGACAGGCTGAAGGACATCTGTGATACTTATCGCATACGCATGGAGCATTTTTGTATGGAACAGCTTGCAAAGGCTCATATCAACAGGCAGCTGGCGGACATATACAATCGGCTGTTAAAGCCGGAAATGATCACGGAACAGACATGCGAGCCTCTGTCAAGGCTGCTGTTTGCTCATCTGATCCGGGTGGAGGATGAGCGTCTCAGAAAGGTGTACGTGTACCAGCCGGGAAATCTGTATCCGAAAGAATATCAGATAAGCGGCGGGAAAGTATGGATTTCGCTGTATGGTAATGACTACACGATTGTATTTGAGGATGCATGGAACAACAGATTTCTTAAGAATGTGGAGTATACCATAGAAAAACTGATGATTCCCGGAAAATTCTTAAGAGCATTGGCATCCTTTACCTTTGACAATCCGGAGTTGGATCTTTATCTCTGCAACAGTGAGAAGGAAGGAGCCATAAAGTCTGCGGAAAGTGCGGCGCGGGCCCGGCGTGTGGCGGAGTCTGACCGGGCGGAAGGCCGTATAAAGCGTGAACTGATGCTGAAGCTGCTGCAATATTATTATGACACGGATGCGGCGGATGCGCTGGACGAATATCTGCTGAAGATAGCTCCCGAGACGCTTACGGCGGAGGAGAGGGGAAGTGTCATCCGGTATATTGTGCTGAGGGGAAACCTGGAGATGGCCAGACAGTGGTTGAATGCCTATGGTCCTTACTTTATTGATGTGAAGCTTCTGGTTCGGCTCATAGGGCCGCTCATGGAAAAGGATAATATGGCGGAGGATGACGTGCTGACGGCTTCAGCGGTTTATGCCTTCAGCAAGGGGAAATACAACAGTACCATTCTCAGGTATCTGACCCTGTATTACAGGGGAATGACAAAGAATCTGAGGGATGTTTGGAAGGCGGCCCAATCCTTTGGGATGGACTGCTATAATCTCTGTGAAAATATATTGGTGCAAATGCTTTATACCGGCTCTTTTGTGGGAGAAAAGATGGAGATATTCCGCTATTATGTCTCTCAGGGTGCAAAGCTTGAGGTGGAGGAGGCATTTCTTGCCCAGTGTTCCTATGACTATTTTGTGAAGGAGAGAGTCACAGAAAGAGATGTTTTTGACGAGATAGAGCGAATGTATCTGCGGGGCGAGCCGGCGAAGCGGATATGTAAGCTTGCCTTCCTGAAGTATTATGCGGAGAATCAGACGGAACTGACGGAAAGCGGAACGGAGCTGACGGGGAGTTTTCTGGATGAACTGATGGAGCAGCACATTCACCTGGAATTTTTCAGGGAGTACAGGCGCAATGATAAAGTCATTCAGGAGATGGCGGACAAGACCATCGTCGAGTACCGTGCCGAACCTCATGCGAAGGTGTGCATCCACTACGTGCTTCTGCATGAAAACGGAGAGTCCGACGAGTACAGCGCAGAGTACATGCGGGAGGTATATGCGGGAGTTTTCTTTAAGGAGTTTATTCTGTTTTTTGGTGAGAGTCTCCAATATTATATTACGGAGGAGAGAAACGGCGATGAGCAGCTGACAGAGAGCGGTACCCTGCAGAAGAGCGATATCCGCGGAAACGAGGCGGAGAGCCGGTATCATTTGGTGAATGACATTGTCATCAGCAAGACTCTTGAGGATTTTGACACCATGGATCACCTTCTGGAGGAGTATTACAGAAAAGAATTCCTGAACGGCAGATTGTTTGAACTGAAATAGAGAAGAGTAATGCCCGCTAAATCGGGCAGGGGGTATGAGTATGGGATTCCTGAACAGCGGAAGGGTTATTGTGGGATATGATTTGGGAAATGAGTTTTCACAGATTAGCTACAGCCTCTCCGATTCCGGCGAGGTGGAGACGCTTTCTCAGGTGGCGGGTACGGAACACTACAACATACCTACTGTCCTCTGCAAGAGGATTGGAGTAAACCAGTGGTTTTACGGGAGGGAGGCTCTGCGTTACGGAGCAGAACAGCAGGGGATACAGGTGGACAATCTGCTGACACTGGCGTTGGACGGAGAGCCGGTACTTATAGATGGTGAGAGCCTGGACCCGGTGGCGCTGCTGACGCTGTTTTTCAAGCGGAGTCTGGGGATGCTGTCTCAGATGGCGTCTTCTGATAAGATAGGAGCCCTGATGATCACCTGCGAGACGCTGGATCACCGGATGCTGGAAGTCCTTGGACAAGTGGTGGCCGGCCTCCATTTAAAGACAGACAAAATTGCCTTCCAGAGCCATATAGAGAGTTATTACAATTATATGATCTATCAGCCGCAGGAGCTGCGGGTATACCAGTCGGTGCTGATGACCCGTGAGAACAACAGCGTCAGGACTTTCCGGATGGAGAGCAACAGGCGAACTACCCCGGTGGTGGTATTTATTGAAGAGGAAGAGTTCCCTTTCCCGCAGCAGAGAGCCCTCGGGCCGGAGGAAAGCCTGGAGGAGAGCGAAAAACAGGAGCTGGACAATGCGCTGCTGAAGGCAGCGGAGGGAGTCTGCGAAGGCAGGCTGGTGGGAAGCGTCTTTTTGATCGGCGATGGATTTGATCAGGAATGGATGAAGGAATCCCTCCGGTATCTCTGCAAAAAACGCAGGGTATTTCAGGGGAGTAACCTGTTCAGCAAGGGAGCCGTTTTCGGAATGCAGGAGAAGCTGAATGCCGGCAGCGCAGGGAGGGAATATGTATTCTTAAGTCGGGATAAACTGAAAGCAAACATAGGCATGGAGATTCTGCGGCAGGGCGAGGAATCCTATTATGCGCTGCTGGACGCAGGAACCAACTGGTACGAGGCGGAGACGGAGACGGAATTTTATATACAGGATGGAAATGAGATTCAGCTCACGATTACGCCGTTGAACGGACAGAACGGCAAGCTTGCCAGGATTGTGCTGGAGGATGTTCCGGAGACGATCACAAGGCTTTGGGGAAGATTTTACATGGAGGCCGAGAATATTCTGGCCGTGGAGATAGAAGATGAAGGGCTGGGCGAAATTCGGCCGGCCACGGGAAAGGTCTGGAAAGAAACGATTGAATTATATTAGGAGGCTGCTATGCGCGTAAGTGTCTGTGTGGGAAATTATGCGTCAACTCCATATTGTGTGCCCGGAATTGAAATCAATGTCTGCTGCATGGAGGAACTGTGCTTTGTGCTGAAGGAGAATGCGTTTCTGCTGGATTTTTCGGTGATGAATGACGAACTGCTGAATTGGATTGAGCGGGAATGCGGGCTGAAGGAGCTGGCTCGGGCGCTTCATCCCATGGTTCATAAGCAGGGCTCTCTCAGCACTTTTGTTGCGGCAATTCTGAATTTTGTAGGGCTTTACGATGCGCAGACCGTAGCGGAGGCAGAACAGGTTCTGAAGCAGGGAGCGGGGTTAAGCAGCATTGAAAAGAAAAAGAGCCAGGTGGATTATCTGGTGAAAAAGAAAAAGTATACTCTGGCAGTCAGGGGCTACAACGGTCTGATTCAAAAGTGGCAGGAGAATGTGGAGGAGGGGGAAATCCTTCCGGCGGCAGATTGTCTTGCTGCAATCTGGCACAATAAGGGCGTGGCGCTGGTGGGGCTTATGATATATGAGAAGGCGGCAGAATGCTTTTTAAGGGCATACG
>CAMWJV010000035.1 GCA_947174665.1 uncultured Lachnospiraceae bacterium | reverse complement strand
GAGCACGTTGTCCGTGAAATACAGAGGAAAGAATGAGAAGGGACAAACGGTGGGAGGGCCCATGTATGTCATGGAGCGTGCCTTCCCTCAGAGAAGGGCAGGACATATTCTGGGGGTCTGTTTTGCGCTTTTTGCCGTGTTCGCCTCCTTCGGCATGGGAAATATGACACAGTCAAATTCCATTGCAGATGCGCTGGCGGTGACGTTTTCGGTGCCCAGGGCAAAGACAGGTCTGATCGTGACGGTGCTCACGGTTTTGGTGGTGCTGGGGGGCATAGGCGTCATAGGAAAGGTGACGCAGATTGTTGTGCCTTTCATGGGAATCATGTATATGGCGGGAACTTTGGTGGTGATATTATTCCACTGGCGGAATCTTCCAATGGCAGTTGGGGGCATCATGACGGCTGCATTTTGTCCTGAAGCGGTATCGGGCGGGCTGTTCGGGCATGTGACAGCCACGGTATTCCAGTCCCTTAGGTGGGGGGTCTCCAGGGGAATTTTTTCCAATGAGGCAGGCATGGGAGCCGCAGGTATTTCGGCGGCGGCGTCTGACACGGAGGATTACATAAAGCAGGGCTATATCAGTATGACGGGAGTGTTTCTGGATACGGTTGTCATCTGTACCGCAACAGGCCTGGCACTGGCTGTGTCCGGGATGATGGGAAATACAGCAGAAGACGGGACTCTGGCTGGTTCGGCTCTGACGCTGGCAGCTTTTCGCACCGTACTGGGAGATTTCGGAGAGAAGTTCATGGGAATCTGCATCGTGCTTTTTGCCTTTGCCACAATCGTAGGCTGGGCGTATCAGGGAGAGAGGGCCTTTGAATTTCTGATGGGCGGGAGAACCAGGTACAATCTGCTGTATCGCTTTATTTATGGGCTGGTGGCGTTTGTTGGCTGCATATGTCCCCTGCAGGCAGTCTGGAATTTCTCGGACATCTGCAACGGGCTCATGGCGGTTCCGAACTTAATCTGCGTGCTGGTCCTGTCCGGGCAGATATGCAGGGAGATCAGGGCGGAGGACCACAGGAGAAATGGGGCGCGCAAAAAGGAATTGAGGTGACGGCTGTAATATGCTATGATGAAGGGGTGCAGAGAAAATAGTCTGCACCCCTAAACTGTCTGTATGGGAAATGTCGAAAGGAGCATATTATCATGTCAAAAACTATAGAGAAATTTCTGCGTTATGTGAAGGTGGACACACAGTCCGACGAGACTTCTGCCACCACCCCAAGCACCGCAAAGCAGCATGACCTTGCGAAGCTGCTGGTGGAGGAGCTGGAGACCATGGGAGCATCGGAGATTACTTATGACAGGGAGCATTGTTATGTCTATGCCTCCGTTCCCGCCACGCCAGGTTGCGAGGATGCCGTTACCCTTGGCTTTATTGCTCATATGGATACATCCCCGGCGGTAAGCGGAGCCGGTGTGAAGCCTCGCATGGTGGAAAATTATGACGGGGAGGACATTATACTGAACCAGTCGGAGAATATTGTGTTCCGGGTGGAGGATTTCCCGGAAGTAAAGAAGCTTCAGGGAAAAGATCTGATCGTCACGGATGGCACCACACTTCTGGGAGCGGATGACAAAGCCGGAGTGGCGGAGATTATGGCAGCCGCCGAGTATCTGCTGACCCATCCGGAAATCCGACATGGCAGGATTCGCCTGGGCTTTACGCCGGACGAGGAGATCGGAGCGGGAGCGGATCATTTTGACGTAAAGCTGTTTGATGCGGATTTTGCTTACACCATCGACGGAGGAGAACTGGGAGAGCTGGAGGATGAGACTTTTAACGCAGCGTCAGGGCGGCTGGTGGTTCACGGACGCAGCGTCCATCCCGGCGGCGCAAAGGGCAGGATGGTGAACTCCATTCTCATTGCTCAGGAATTCCAGAGTCTTCTGCCGGAATTCCAAAAGCCCATGTACACTTCCGGATATGAGGGCTTTTTTCATCTGGACGGCATTTCCGGCAATGTGGAGGAGACTACGGCGGATTATATTATCAGAGACCATGACAGGACTCTGTTTGAACAGAAAAAGAATATGTTCCTTGCCTGTGCCGATTTTTTGAACAGGAAATACGGTGATGGAACCGTCACTGCGGAAGTGAAGGATTCCTACTACAACATGAAGGAGATTTTGCAGCCTCATGCCCATCTCATGGAGAATGCCAAGGCTGCGCTCAGGGAACTGGGAGCAGAGCCTGTGGTCTCACCGGTCAGAGGCGGCACGGACGGCGCAAGACTTTCGTTTATGGGGCTTCCCTGCCCGAATCTCTGCACCGGCGGCGGAAATTACCACAGCCGCTTTGAGTATGCCTGCGTCCAGTCCATGGAGGCCGTGACGGAGCTTCTGGTGAAACTGGCTGAGCGGTATGGAGAGTTTAAGTAAGGTAATTACATGACAGAAGAGGAGAAAGCCAACCTTAATGAATCAGGAAATGGATTTAGATAAAATAGAATTATATTCGGCTCCTCCGGCAGAGGAACCGGCCCGTCAATATTATTTTATGGCAAAATGCCGGGAATGGGTCAAAAAATTTATAAGCAAAAACGGCCGTTGTCCGACTGCCTGCGTGACCACCTTCGGCTGTCAGATGAACGCCAGGGATTCCGAAAAGCTGGAAGGTATCCTGAAAAAGGTGGGCTATGAGACTGTCTCCTCGGAGGAAGCGGATTTTGTTATCTTCAACACCTGCACCGTCAGAGACAACGCCAACCAGCGCGTCTACGGCAGACTGGGGGAACTGAAGGGCTATAAGCGCAGAAATCCGTCCATGAAGATTGCCCTCTGCGGATGTATGATGCAGGAGCCTTCCGTCATTGAGAAGATAAGGACAAGCTATCCCTTTGTGGATCTGATCTTCGGAACCCATAATATCTATAAGTTTGCTGAACTGCTGTGCGCATCCTTTGAGGCGGAGGGGATGCTCATAGACATCTGGAAGGACACGGACAGGATTGTGGAAGATTTGCCTGTACAGAGGAAATATGCATTCAAGTCAGGCATCAACATTATGTTTGGCTGCAATAATTTCTGCAGCTACTGTATTGTACCCTACGTGAGGGGCAGGGAACGGAGCAGAGAACCGGAGGATATCCTCCGGGAGATCAGAGGCCTGGCTGCCGATGGCGTGGTGGAGGTCATGCTGCTGGGGCAGAATGTAAATTCCTACGGCAGAAACCTGAAAAATCCCATGACTTTTGCGGAGCTTCTGCGGGAGGTGGAGAAAATAGAGGGATTGCAGCGCATTCGGTTTATGACCTCACATCCCAAGGATCTGTCCGACGATCTGATACGGGTGATGAAGGAGTCCCGGAAGATATGCAGGCATCTTCATCTGCCACTGCAGTCCGGCTCCGACAGGATATTGAAACAGATGAACCGCCGATATACCAAAGAACAGTATGTTGACCTTGCCCTGAAAATACGCAGGGAGATTCCGGATATTGCCATCACTACGGATATCATTGTGGGCTTTCCGGGAGAGACTCCGGAAGATTTGGAGGAAACCATTGATGTGGTGCGCACCGTGAAATTTGACAATGCGTTTACCTTTATTTATTCCAGGCGAACGGGAACCCCTGCTGCAGCCATGGAGAATCAGGTGCCGGAATCCCAGGTAAAGACAGGCTTCGACAAACTGCTGAAAGTGGTTCAGGACACGGCGAGAGAGCAGGCGGCAAAGTATGAGGGCAGTGTCTGTGAGGCGCTGATCGAGGAGGTAAACGAGGAAAGCAGCAGAGCGGAGGATACCTCCCGTCAGATGCTTGTCACAGGGCGGCTTTCCAACAATATGATCGTGCATGTTCCGGGGGATGCTTCCCTTGTGGGGAAAGTGGTCCGGGTGTCCCTGGATGAGTGTAAGGGCTTTTATTATCTGGGAACCATACGGGAATAAAAAATGAAGAGAAGGGATGTGCCCCACAGGGCACGATGGGGAAACTAAATTTGAAAGAAAAAAAAGATGTTACAAAGCAAAATTTAATTTATTACCCGCTGGGAACAGTAGGGCGTGATGCGGTGTACTGCCTGATCAGCAGTTATCTGCTGACATTTGTGTTGTTCACCCATTCTCTGGATGCAGCGCAGGTGGCGGCAATCACAGGTATTATGATCGCGGCCCGGGTGTTTGACGCTTTAAATGACCCCATCATGGGAAATATTATCGAGAGAACCCGCTCCAAATATGGTAAGTTTAAGCCCTGGCTGGTGGCGGGAGGGCTTTCCACCTCAGTGGTGATTTACCTGATGTTTAATGTAAATCTTCAGGGCTGGAGCTTCGTGTGGTTCTTCGGACTGATGTATTTTGCATTCAGCATAACATATACCATGAGTGATATTTCCTACTGGGGTATGATTCCTGCGTTGGGTTCCGACGCCAACGCCAGAAATCAGTTTACTTCCAGAGCCACCCTGTTTGCGGGAATCGGCAGCACTCTTGCTTCCATCCTGATTCCCCTGTTTACCACGGGCGGCAGCGCCATCGGCGGCAGTACCGGGGTGGCTTATGGGCGCATTGCTTTGATGATAGCAATTCTTGCTCCGCTGTTTCTGCTGTTTACCGTGCTGGGTGTCAGAGAGCACAGAGAAAGTCAGGATCATAATCAAAAGAAGAAGGTTTCCCTGGCACAGACCTTTAAGACGATCGCCAGAAATGATCAGCTTGTGTGGGTGGCGGTGATCTTCCTGATCCAGCAGATAGGAAACGGACTGGTTATCGGCGGAATCGGTTCCACCTACATCTATTTTACTTTCGGATATGACGGAGGGTTGTATTCCCTGTTTACTACAGTCGGCATGTCCGCCACAGCGGTTTTGATGATAATTTATCCCATGATCTCCAGGCGGATACACAGAAAAAAACTAATGGGAATCATGTCGGTGGTGGCTGTCATCGGGTATGTGATGATGCTTGCGGCCGGACTGCTTCCCATTCCTGGAAACGGCGGCTTCTGGCTTCTGGTTGTGGGCTATATGCTCTCAAACTTCGGACAGTATTGCTTCTACCTTATCATGATGATCTCCATTATGAATACAGTGGAGTATAACGAGTATAAATTCGGCGAGAGGGAAGAGGGCATTATCACCTCTCTGCGCCCCTTTATCACAAAGATGAGCTCCGCCCTGATCGTGGCGCTTACCTCGGCCACCTATCTGATTTTGGGCGTTACCGATTACACCAATCAGATTTCCAGTCTGGAGCAGGAGTGTGCCCAGGGGCTGATTACAGAGGAACAGAAGCTGTCCGAGATTTCCGGCGTGATCTTTGGCACCGCAGAGGGACATGCCGGAGTTTCCGCAAACAAAGGTATGGGTCTGTTACTTACCATGACAGTGCTGCCCTGTGTGCTGATGCTGATCTCATACTTCCTTTACAAGAAGAAATATACACTGGATGAGGAGGAATACGAGCGCATCTGTGAGGAACTGAGGAAATGAACAGGTTGTCCTTATTAATTGCTGCCGTCATGCTGACGATGCTGACTGCCTGCGGTGCTGATAAAGTTCCCGGAGAATCTGCGGAACAGGTGGGATATGAGATGCCGGGGGATGAGACGGCGACAATTGAAAGTGGAGAAAATGCAGAGTCCGCAGATCATGAATATGAAAAAAGTACAATTACTTATAGCGAACCCATAGATAATTTTTCGTTTCGTAAAGACCTGGAAAAAAACCAAACGGACTATGCAGCCTATTATTTTGAACCGTCTGTCAGCAAGCAGGAGCGGAATGCTTGCATTGCCGCCACGGACAGAATGCTTTCCCGCATTGACACATCTCTGCCGGACATAGAGGTCATGGTACTGAAACCGGAATCCTATGACGGCGTTTCTGTTACCGGCAATCGGCTGTATCTTTCGCCTCAGCCCTGGGACTCTGCGGATTACCTTGCAAAGGTGCTGCTTGCGGGGTATGGCGAATGGGGAAATTACGGACTGGCATACGGATATGCAAATTATTTGTGCAAAAAGGCAGGATTGGACAGCGGGGAGGCATATTCTGAATCAGACAGACAGAAGTCGGACAGTATTCTGCTAATGAGCGCTCCGGAGTTGTATGATCTGAATATGCTGTGTTTTGATGATAAGTTTGTATCAGCGGAAGATGTGGAAGCCGCAAAGAACAATGCCTGCATGTTTGTAAATGAGTATCTGTCTTCCCATTCGGAAGAGGAGTTTCTGGAGCTGCTGTCTGCATCGGGAACTGTGGAAGGTGTGGCGCAGGCAAACGAAGTATTGGAGGAATTTTATGCAGAAAACAGTATAGAATGCAGTCTGACTGAGATTCGCTATCAGTTTGGCGGTGTGTTATCAGATTATGCAGCGGCTTGTGAGTATGCATGCTTCTATATAGGGAAAGACTGGCAGGACAATGTCTGGGAGATGAACCCAAGGGTGTCGGAGAACTTTCTGCATGAGGATTATAGGGAAATCAGGGAGTTTTTTGAGTGTAATAAGCATCAAATGAGGCAATACCAGGAGTTGTTCGGCTTTGACAGCTATGACAATACTCTTTCTGTTCTGTTGAAAAATAGCGGAAAGGTGAAAGCAACTTCCTATTATGGTGCAGGCAGCCATACAATATATTTAGAAAGTGTGGTTTCGTTGATGCATGAGTATATTCATTCCGTGATGTTTGGACATTGTGATTGGGAAAGTCACTGGAAGACCGAAGGGTTTGCCAGATACTTCTCATACAAATATGATATATACTCAGATGATTTGTTAAATGAAGACTGGAATAGCAGCTCCTATATATGGGTACAGGAATATATTGATTCTATTGGAAGAGCCATAGATATACGAACGGATTTTCGTGACATTGAGGATATTTATGTACATGCGCTGGGGTACAAAAATCCAAATTCCACTTATTTAACAGGTTCTTGCTTTATAGGCTATCTGGTAGACCAATATGGGGAACAGGCGGCCATTGCTTATGTCTGCTCTGATAATGAGTACAATGCGGAATGGGGTAAGTCTTATGATGAGCTGGTGCAGGACTGGAATCAGTATATAGAAGATAATTATGCACAGTACAGTTTGAACTAAGAGCAGAAACAATAGAGGTTGAGAAGATGAAATCTGAGAAAAAACTGCTGACACTGGACAGCACCATTGGCAGGCTATATGAAAATCCCGTTGGGCATGACGCCCTTGCAAAGATCCTGCTGCAGCTTGGGCTGTCCGAGAAGGTGATCACCAATCCCATAATATCAAATTTAAAGCTGAAGACGGTTGCAGGACTCACAAAGAAGAAGCTGGGCCCGGACTTTTATGATGCGCTGCTTCGTCTGGTAAACAGCGAAGCAGACAGCGACAGTAATTTCAATCCCGGCAGAATAACCGAAAAGTGGTGGAAGGAGGCTGTTTTCTACCAGATTTATCCCCGGAGCTTTTATGACAGCAACGGAGACGGCATCGGGGATCTGCGGGGTATTATAGAAAAGCTGGATTATCTGAAGGAGCTGGGAGTGGACGCGCTCTGGCTGTCGCCGATTTATGATTCTCCTAATGACGACAACGGCTATGACATTCGGGATTACCATGCCATTATGAAGGAGTTCGGCACCATGGAGGATTTTGACTGTCTTCTGGAGCAGGTGCACGAAAAAGGCATGCGGCTGATCATGGATCTGGTGGTGAATCACACCTCAGACGAGCATCCCTGGTATCGGCAGGCTCTTGCTGACAGAAAGTCCCCCTACAGGGAATACTATTTTTTCCGGGAGGAAGACGGCAGCGGCCAGCCCCCCAACAACTGGACCTCATTTTTTTCCGGTCCGGCATGGAATTATAATAAGGAGGATCGCAGCTGGTCTCTCCATTTATTCTCCAAAAAGCAGATGGATCTGAATTGGGATAACCCGAAGGTTCGTGAGGATGTCATCGCCATGATCAACTGGTGGCTGGACAAGGGGGTTGACGGTTTCCGTATGGATGTGATCAACTACATTTCCAAGACTGATGGCCTGCCTCAGGGCAATGAGACCATCGGCAGCCTCATGGGGTATCCCGGCATTGAGCAGTATTATTACGGGCCCAGACTGCATCAGTATTTGAAGGAAATTCATGATAAAGCCTTCGGGCCTCATCAGGCGTTTTCCGTTGGAGAGACGCCTGGACTGGGCATGAAAATGAGCAGGCTGGTCACCGGGGAGGAGAGAGGGGAGCTGGATATGGTATTTTCCTTCGACCACCTGGAGACGCCGGGCCATGTGCGGCTGGAGGATTATGAGTACGACTTGAATTATCTCAGGGAATACATGATCGACTGGCAGGAGCACTACGGCGATAACTGCTGGATGTCCCTCTTTTATAACAACCACGACAATCCAAGAATGATAAGCAAGATTACCGGGGATGCCGGTCAGCATGCCGCGCTTGCGAAACTGCTGGCGGTGATGCAGTTTACCCTGAAAGGTACGCCTTTTGTCTTTCAGGGGGATGAGATGGGGCTGGCAAATTATGAGTTCACTTCCATGGACCAGATCACGGATGTGGAGGCAAAGGGGTACTACGAGGAGCACATCCGCAGCAAACGGCCGGAAGAAGTTTTTGCAGCAATTCTGGCCGGAACAAGGGAGCATACAAGAGTCCTCCTGCCTTGGAATCAGACTATGCCTCCCTGGCATGCGGGACTTGTTCAGGAGCCAAAGGAGGATGTGCCGGAAGCTTACCGGGAGCTGATAAGCCTTCGCCACCGGACGAAAGCGCTGGTGTACGGCAGTTTTCTCGTTCGCAGCAGGAAGAAAAACCGCTTTGTCTATGAGCGGGCGCTGGAAAATCAGGTTTATCTGATAGACTGTAATCTGGGGAAAGAGCCTTGCAGAGCATATGTAAGCGCCGGCAAACAGTGGGAGCTGATTTATGATACGATAAAAACAGCCGGAGACGGCGAACCCTCCGAAAAACTTCAGGGGTATGAGGCCCGCATCTGGAGAAATGTAGGTTAGAGCAAACAGAGAAAAAAAGAAAAGGAAAAACACCGGGAAAATGGAAGAAAGAACGGAAGACGAGATTCTGACAACCATACAGAGCATTGAAGCAGAGCCGGGACAGAGGCTGTTGGTGGTAAGTGACATCCACGGTCATCTGAACCGGCTGGTTCAGCTTTTAAAGAAATTGAATTATGACGGCGACGATATTTTAATCATAGTGGGAGACCTGATCGACAAAGGACCGGAGAGCCTTCGGGTGGTGCAGTATGTGATGGATCTCTGCAGGCAGCATCCGGTATATGTATCTATGGGAAATGTGGAGCAATACAGACTGCAGATGCTGTGGAGGGCAATGCAGGCGGGTGATCCCTCTGATACATGCGTCAGAGAGCTTGTGGAATATCTTCACTGGTCTGCGGAGGTCTGGGGAAGCTGCCTGTTTCAGGAGATGTTATCCGATATAGGGGTGTCGGTCAGCCAGATCACATCAGAGAACGTTGTGAAATATATGAGCCTGGTTCAGGAGCATTTTCGTGAGGAACTTGATTTTTTGCGGAGCCGCCCCGTGATCATGACGGCAGGAGATTATCTGTTTGTCCACGGCGGCGTACCGACGGAGGATTTGTCCGCCCTGGAGGGAAGTCCTGCAGTGCAGTATCTGAAAAATGACAATTTCCGGAATCAGGGATATAGCTTCAGCAGATATACGGTTGTGTCCGGACATTGGCCCACCTTTCTTTACAGGCCCGATGAGGAGAACGGAAGCCCTCTGTTTGACAGGGAGAGAAGAATTCTTTGCATTGACGGCGGTTGTGGCCTAAAATTTGCGGGACAGCTGAACGGCATCATGATTCCCGGATGCAACGCCGGGATGGAAGAGATTTCCTGGACCTGCTATGATGATTTTCCGGTGGTAACGGCGCTGAATGCTCAGAAATCGGAGGCGGCAGGTATCCATATTCAATATTTTGACAATGTTGTTGAGATGCTGGAGGAGAATGGTGATATGGCCGGCGTACGTCAGCTATCCACCGGGAAGAAATTTGACGTGCCGCTGAAGTTCCTGACTCATTGGAATCAGGATGACAGGCTGCGATGCGGGGATTACTGCGATGCAAAGCCGGAGGTTGAGCCCGGGGAGAAGCTTTCTCTGATTCTGGAGGCAGGCGGAAAGTATTATGTAAAGAACCGGCTTGGAAAAATCGGCTGGTATGAGGGAGCGGTGTCAGGGGAAAGCACGGGGACACTTCCCGCGGAGAATGTCGCTGAAGGCATTCAGCGGGCATTTACGCATGCTGCTTCGCTGCAGCTTAAGAGTGGTGCGCCGAAAACAGGCTGCTGGAGGCGTGAGCGTGAACTGGCTGTCTATGAGCTTCTTGAGAAACTGGATATCGCTTTTTCACACATTGATCACTGCGAGGCCAATACGATGGAAGCCTGTGCTGCAGTGGATGCCGCTTTAGGGGACGCAGTAATCTGTAAGAATCTGTTTTTGTGCAACCAGCAGAGAACTGCTTTTTATCTCCTGATGATGCCGGGAGATAAAAAATTTAAGACCAAGGAACTTTCAAAGCAGATCGGCAGTGCGCGGCTTTCCTTTGCAGAAGCGGTGTATATGGAGCGATTTTTACATATTGCTCCCGGTTCTGTCAGTGTTATGGGACTGATGAATGACAGGGAAAACAGGGTACAGCTTTTGATAGACAGGGACGTGCTTAAGGGGGAGTGTTTTGGCTGTCACCCCTGCGTAAACACATCCAGCATCCGTATCCGAGTCTCGGATTTGCTGGAAAAATATCTGCCTGCGGTGGGACATGAACCGATCTTTGTGAATCTGACCGGGGAGTAGTCTGACCGTTTAGTGAACTTTTTATAAAAATGAGAGAACTTTTTCCGTTTTTTACCGTTTATAGAGATGAGATGAGGATATCAGCCTCAGCGGAAGGGAGAGAGTTATGTTATGAAAAAAATCAGATTATTTGTGGCGGCAGCGGTTGTGGTTTCAATACTTGCGGGATGCGGCGGCGAAAGTAAGGGGATGGATTGGGATGGAGGTCAGGAGGCCGATTACAGTCCCTGGCTGTCAGGAAACAGCACCACATCAGACGGCGGGTACGGTGGGTATTATATAGCGAATGAGGCGCCTGCAGCGGGCATGACGGATGAAATGTGGGAGACGGAAGCGCTGCCCGACTGGAATACGGAGGAATATAATGCCCTGGAAGAGCCTAATTTTAAGTCGGTAAAAAACAGTCCCATATCAACTTTTTCGGCGGATGTGGACACGGCGTCATACACAAATCTCAGAAGAATGATAGAGGATAACTATTCCATAGAGGATATTCCTGCGGGGGCGGTGAGGATTGAGGAACTGCTGAACTATTTTAAGTATGACTATAATCTTCCCACCGGCAGCGAGCCCTTCGGCGTTACCACCGTGATAGGAGACTGTCCCTGGAACGAAGACGCAAAACTGCTTCAGATCGGACTGAAAACAGAGGAGATTGACTTCAGCGAAGCGCCTCCGTCAAATCTGGTCTTTTTGCTGGATGTATCCGGTTCCATGGACAGCGCTGACAAACTTCCCCTGTTACAGTCGGCATTTACCATGCTGGTGGATGAACTAACGGAGAAGGACAGGGTATCCATTGTGACTTATGCAGGTTCCGATAAGGTATTACTTGAGGGCGAAAAGGGAAGCAATAAAACGGAAATAACAGAGGTCATCAATAATTTATATGCCAGTGGTTCGACGAACGGTTCCGCCGGAATTGAAACTGCCTACAGACTTGCGGAGGAAAACTTTATTGAGGGCGGAAATAACAGAATTATACTGGCTACGGACGGCGATCTGAATGTGGGTACCACCTCGGAAAGCGCTTTGAAAGAACTTGTGACAGAGAAGAGAGAAGCCGGTATTTTCTTATCAGTGCTGGGCTTCGGCACAGGAAACCTCAAGGACAACAAGATGGAAACTCTGGCTGACAACGGAAACGGCAATTATGCCTATATTGATTCCCGCGGGGAAGCAAAAAGGGTGATGGTAGAGGAAATGGGAGCCACCCTTGTAACGGTAGCGAAAGACGTAAAGCTTCAGATAGAGTTTAATCCTGCATATATAAAGGGCTACAGACTCATAGGGTATGAAAACAGAACTCTTGCCACGGAGGACTTTGATGATGATACAAAGGACGCGGGCGAAATCGGGGCAGGACACATTGTGACCGCGCTCTATGAAATCGTAACCACCGATTCCAGGCAGGAGATTCCTGAGACGAATTTAAAGTATCAGGAAGGAACAGAAGGCGTGGAAAACGGAGAGTGGGCTACTCTGAAGATTCGCTATAAGGAGCCGGATGAGGACGAGAGCATTTTGAAGGAATACACCATTACGGAAGATGCCTATACAGCTGAGCCCAACGAAGATTTTTACTTTGCGGCAGCTGTGGCGGAGTTTGGTTTGTTGGTTAGAGACAGCAAATATATGGGAACGTCATCCTTCAAAAATATAGAGAGCCTGCTGAATAAAGTTGATACGAAAGCCGACGATTACAAGGAGGAGTTTGCCTATCTGGTAAAGAAGCTCAAGAGAAACAGTCCCCGGGAGACAGGAAGCAGCGGGTATCCAATTGCACCTGCGTCCGCAGAATCGGCCGAAAAGGTGGAATGTGAGTGGCAGGATATCAAGATGGGCCTGACGATTCCGGATGGCTGGGAATATGCGGCGGAGGAGTACAGTGATGAAGCCGGAAGGTTCGGCATTCGCTTTGCACCGGAGAACTGCAGCGGCTGGGTTGGCTTATATTTTTATAAGACCTTCGGCGTGTGCGGCACCGGGCTGGCGGAACAGGACATTACTTTTGACAACGGATTATCCGGCCGGATGGGCATATATGACGGCGGAGACATCTGGAGCTTTATCATGTTTCCTAAGCAGTCCGACTCGTCAGGAAGATTTGTAGTGCTGGCCGATGGGGCCGGAGACTGGCTGGCGGAGTATGGAGATGAGGTGCTGGGAATCATCGGCACGGCAGTCCTGGAGGACGCCAGTATAAATTGAATGTTACAGAGGTAATAAAACAATATGACGGCACATGAAGCTCCAAATGCGGAGTCTTATGTGCCGATTTTATAATCATTAAAGAGACAAAAAAGTTAGAAACTCATATGTCTATTTTGGCAAATATTTCAT
This sequence comes from uncultured Lachnospiraceae bacterium, assembly GCA_947174665.1. Lineage (GTDB taxonomy): Bacteria > Bacillota > Clostridia > Lachnospirales > Lachnospiraceae > Acetatifactor. The sequence continues at coordinate 14,389 of CAMWJV010000035.1, read as the reverse complement.
GAAAAATGTTTTAAAATCAAAGTGATATTTTTAAGATTTTTAACGCCTTGATGGTCCACAATATTGGTGAGAAGGCAGCTGTTGGAGGCGAGCATACCATAGGTCATATCTGCCGTAAATTTTCTTTCAGGTTTGGAAAGGTGTTTGGAAAATTTATTTGCAAAATTTAAAATTTTTCTTATCATTTGATATGTATTTGATGTAGAATAAAACATAAGGAACCTCTTTTTTACTGTTTAGCGTATATTTTGTTGAGCAGCTTAATTCTACTACAAAAAGGAAGAGGATTCCTTATTTTTTAACATTTTTTTAAAGTTGTTTATTCGGACACGGATAAACTCGGAGTACTGTGGATAAAAGTGCGGAAACTATAGTCGGCCACATATTGACGTGATATTAATTTTACACTATAATATAATGCGATAACACAAAACACATCTACACTTAAAAGGAGGAATTTAATGATGAAAAAAAGGAAAATGGTTTTAGCACTCATGGCAGCTTTATGTGTTGTATCTTTCTCTTCTGGCTCTGTTAAAGCGAGCAGCCATGGTTGTGATACCTGTGGGATAGGGCTTATGATTGACCACACAGCAGAAAGGATTGTGGGATATAAAGGTGATGTCATTTGTAATCATCATAAATATGGCATAGATGAAGTCTATGATGCCAGGCGTTTAAAATATAGTAAATGCAATTATTGCGACATTATTATTTATAACGGTGACTGGTATTCTTCTGATAAAATTATATGTCATGGTTTTGATTGAGCCTATATGATATCTGTGTCGATAAATGCATGAACAGAAACGGGAGATGTCATGATAAAGAAAACTTTGCGGATAGCGACTGTTCTCCTGGCGGCAGTGATGCTCACCGCCTGTGGGAGCACGGACAGCCGGACTGCGGCAGATACGGGAGCGGAATCTGATAGCGGCACTGTCATGGCAGCCGAGTATTCAGGACAGGGACTTGATTTCAGCACGATGTTTGGCATACAGTATGTGCAGGACAGGCTGTACTATACGACCTCGCAGATAAAACCTGACTCACAGGAAATGATTACTACAATTTACTGCATGGAGGAACCGGAGACGGCTCAAAAGCTGCTGTCATTTGATGAGGGTCAGGAACTGCGTGGTTACAAGGCGGACAGTGAAGGCGGTCTGTACCTGTTCCTGAAGGAAGGTGACACCTGTTTCCTGCAGAAGGTGGATTCAGGACAGACGGAGGTTTACCGCACAGAGGAAGGCGGGCAGATCTGGGAAAAAGAACTGGTATACAATGTGGCAATTTCCTGCATGGGCGAGACATGTGTGGTGACAGGGGAGGGGACATTCCTCATCTGGGATTCCAGGGGAAAACTTGTTGCATCCATGAAAGCGGACTGGTACGGTGAAGATATGTCCGCTGCCGATTTCGGACTGGTAAGCGCAGGTGAAAGCGGTGTGTTTGCCTGGCATTTTATGGGCGGGCGGCTTTCCATGCAGAAAATAGATACGGAGAGCGGCCGTCTGGAAGCGGAAACACAGCTGGCCATGCCGGACATGGAACAAGATCCCGGGATACGGAACTGGTGCGATCTATACAGCGGCTATGGGAACGGCATCTATCTGGCAGGGGATAAGAAGCTGTGGCGCTGGGATACCTCCTCCAAAGAACCGGAGGAACTGTTCGGATGGGGGGACCCCTATGTGAATATACAGCGGGATTCTCTGCGGCTGGCGGCTGGCTGTCAGGACGGAAGCATTATGCTTTTTACCTATGATTGGTTTCAGGGGATCAGTGAACAGGTGAAGGTAGCGGCAAGGGATGTATCGGATCTTCCGGAAAGGCAGGAGATCACCATTGGCAGCATGAAGTATTATGATTATGATTTTGGATATTCTGATGATGTGATCGCGGAATTCAACAGAAGGCAGGAGAAGTATACGCTTGTCAAACAGGTATACAAGACTGACGAGGAATTGCATTTGGCACTTATCCAGGGCAAAGCGGCGGACATATTGTGTCTGAGCGGGATGACCGTGGAGAATCTTGCGGCGTTGGGCGTGCTGGAGGATCTGACAGGGTACCTTGCCTCCAGTGAACAGATTCATGAGGAGGATCTGCTTCCTGCAGTTCTGGAAGGGTGTACCATGAGCGGCGGGATCCGCTTTCTTTACAATGAGTTTGGAATTCGGGTCATGCTGATGGAGAAGGGACACAGCACGAACGGAGGAATCACCACGGAAGATTTCCTGAAACTGACGGAGGGGCATCAGGATGCGTATCTGCTGAACTTTGGGGAAATGATGTCCTATGACATAGTGCTCCGCGTGATTCTGCTGAGTGATATGAGTTCCTTCGTGGACTGGGACAACCGAACCTGCAGTTTTGACAGCGAGGAATTTATTTGGATACTGCAGAGAATCGCGTCTCTGAAGGTGCCGGTATCAGGCTTACTGGGTGAAGAACGGTGGGAATACTATATTAATGAAATGAATCAACCGGAAAGACTGCGGAACAGGGAATTTATGGTATACGTTTTCGATCTGTTTTGCATGAAACAGTATATGGATATAGAGGAAGCTTTCGGGGAATTTGCGGATGTTGTCGGCTACCCAACACAGTCTGGGGAACCCAGATATCTGATGCTGTCTGAAGGTGCGCTTGGAATTAACAGCGCATCCGACCGGAAGGAGGGGGCATGGGCTTTTATCGAATATATCATCCTCAATGGCGTTGACGAAAAGGATCCTTACGCTAAATTTTCCGTCCTGAAAGAGAAATTTGAGAGGCAGCTTTATCCGGAAGATGAGGATGGGAAGTACCAAAATATCTTCTTTAATGAACCGGTACACACAGGGCTGACTCCCCCCACCGAGGAGCAGGCGGACAGGATGCGTTACATAGTGGATCATGCTGTTTGGCGGGATTCCGCAGCGTATCGGGATATCCAGATGATCATCAGAGAGGAAGCCCCATACTTTTTTGCCGGAGACAAATCTGCTGAGGCAGTGGCGGATGTGATTCAGAGAAGGATATCCATTATGCTGGCGGAAGAATGATGATGCAGAAGGCAACGGGACGCAATGGGACGTTTTGGATTTACAACAACAACATTTTGTGGTACAATAAAGGCGGATACGCAAAATATCCGCCTTTTTACGTTAGAGAACAGGAGTGTACCCGCAATGCCGGAGCAGCAGATTCCCGTAGAAGATCTTACCCCCATGATGCAGCAATACCTGGAGACGAAAAAGCAGTATCCGGGCTGCATCCTCTTTTACCGTCTGGGGGATTTTTATGAAATGTTTTTTGATGATGCCCTTACAGTATCGAAAGAGCTGGAGCTTACCCTGACGGGAAAAGCCTGCGGGCTGGAAGAGCGGGCACCTATGTGCGGCGTTCCCTACCATGCGGTGGAAAATTACTTGACCAGGCTGGTCAATAAGGGATACAAGGTGGCTATCTGTGAACAGGTGGAGGACCCTAAGCTGGCCAAGGGTCTTGTAAAGCGGGAGGTCACCCGCGTTGTCACACCCGGCACAAACCTGAATGTGCAGGCTCTGGAGGAATCCAGAAATAACTTTCTGATGTGTATTGTCTATACGCCTACAAAAATCGGTATTTCTGCGGCGGATGTTACCACTGGAGATTATTATCTCACTGAGGTGGAGGATTTGGGGAAGCTGAATGACGAGCTTATGAAATATGAGCCTTCAGAGATCATCTGTAACGAGGCTTTTCTCGTCAGCGGCTTTGAGGTGGACCAGCTGCGGAGCCGATACCATATTCCAATCAATGCCCTGGAACCCCACCTGTTTGATGACGACGGATGCAGACGGATTCTGCAGCGGCATTTTAAGGTTAATACCCTTACCGGTTTAGGGATAGAGGATTTTCCTATCGGCCTGCTGGCGGCAGGAGCTCTTCTGCAATTCCTTTATGAGACCCAGAAAACTGATCTGGCGCACTTTACCCATATTTTCCCCTATCTGACTAACAAATTTATGTTGTTAGACAGTTCCACCAGGCGAAATCTTGAGCTGACGGAGACCCTCCGTGAAAAGCAGAAACGAGGCTCCCTCCTATGGGTGCTGGACAAGACGAAGACCGCCATGGGGGGCAGACTTCTGCGCAGTATGCTGGAACAGCCTCTGATTGACAGGGCGGAGATGGAAAAAAGACTGGATGCCATAGAGGAGTTGAACGGAGACAGTGTATCCAGAGATGAAATAAGGGAATATCTGAATCCGGTCTATGACCTGGAGCGGCTTTTAAGTAAGGTGACCTATAAGACGGCAAATCCAAGAGATTTTATCGCTTTCCGTAACTCACTTGAGATGCTTCCTGCAGTTAAGACAGTCTTAAGGGGCTTTTCGAAGGATGAGCTGAAAGGGATTGAGAATGATATTGATGGACTTGAGGATGTCTATCAGCTGATTTACAATTCCATTGAGGAGGAGCCTCCTGTCACCGTCAGAGAGGGCGGTATGATCAAGGATGGCTTTGACGAGACCATCGACAAACTGCGGAGTGCCAAAAGAGACGGCAAGCAATGGCTGGCAGAGTTGGAGGAGCAGGACAGAGAGCGTACGGGCATCAAGAATCTGCGCATTAAATACAATAAAGTCTTCGGCTATTATTTTGAGGTGACTAATTCCTATAAAAACATGGTGCCTGAAGATTACATGCGGAAACAGACACTTGCAAACGCGGAGCGCTATACCACACCCCGGCTGAAGGAGCTGGAGGACACTATATTAAATGCGGAGGACAAGCTGACGGCTCTGGAGTACGACCTGTTCTGTAAGATCAGGGAATCCATCGCCATGGAGCTTGAACGCATCCAGCGGACGGCGAAGGCCATAGCGAAGCTGGACGTCTATACATCCCTGTCTCTGGTGTCTGAGAGGAACCGCTATGTGCGCCCCAGGCTGAATGAGAAAGGAATCATAGACATCAAAGAGGGCAGGCATCCTGTGGTGGAGCAGATGATCACCAATGATCTGTTTGTTGCCAATGACACCTATCTTGACAATGGGAATCACTGTATCAGTGTTATCACCGGACCCAACATGGCAGGAAAGTCTACCTACATGCGGCAGACTGCGCTGATCGTACTCCTTGCTCAGGTGGGATGTTTTGTACCGGCCAAAAGTGCAAACATCGGCATTGTAGACAGAATATTTACCAGAGTCGGAGCCTCTGATGACCTTGCCAGCGGCCAGTCCACTTTCATGGTGGAGATGAACGAAGTGGCAAATATTCTGAGAAACGCCACGTCGAACAGTCTGTTGATCCTGGATGAAATCGGAAGGGGTACATCTACCTTCGACGGCCTGAGCATTGCATGGGCGGTTATTGAGCATATCAGTAACCGGAAGCTGTTGGGGGCCAAGACTCTGTTTGCCACCCACTATCATGAACTCACCGAGCTGGAAGGCAAGATGAGTAATGTGAACAACTACTGCATCGCCGTGAAGGAATGCGGGGATGATATTGTATTCCTGAGAAAGATTATCAAGGGAGGCGCGGATAAGAGCTACGGCATTCAGGTGGCGAAGCTTGCCGGAGTCCCTGACATGGTTATTGACAGGGCAAAGGAAATTGTAGAACAACTGACGGACAATGATATTATCGAGAAGATACAGAGCATTACCGTGGATCAAAAGGGAGAGGTAAAGGCTAAGAAACAGCCTAAGCTGGATGAGGTTGACCTGGCGCAGATGTCCCTCTTTGACACGGTGACGGATGAGGATGTCTTAAAGGAGCTGATGGAGGTGGAGGTCAATACCATGTCGCCTCTTGATGCACTGAACACACTGTACAGGCTGCAGAATAAACTGAAGAACCGCTGGTAAAAGTGTGAGAAGAATTTCTAAGCGGTCAAAAACGCCCGCCAAGAAATTCTGCGGTTCGCAAAACGAACCTTTCTCACACGAAAGAATGCCCTGGCGGGCATTCTTCCCAGCTACGGGTAGGTATATTGATGAAAGGATAAGGACGGATGGCGCAGATACATATTCTGGATTCAGAGACAATTGACAAAATCGCGGCCGGTGAGGTGGTAGAGCGCCCGTCCAGCGTAGTGAAGGAGCTGGTGGAAAATGCTATTGACGCCGGAGCTTCTGCAGTCACGGTGGAAGTAAAGGACGGGGGCATTGAATTTATCCGTGTTACGGACAATGGCTGCGGCATGGAGAGAGAGCAGCTGCGGACGGCTTTTCTGCGTCATGCCACCAGCAAAATAGAAAATGCGGAGGATTTGATGCGCATTTCCAGTCTTGGGTTCCGGGGTGAGGCTTTATCCAGCATTGCGGCGGTGTCAAAGGTTGAAGTCATCACCAAGACGGCGAAAGACATCACAGGCAGCCGCATTATTCTGGAGGGTGCACAGGAAACTGCCTTTGAAGAGGTGGGGGCACCGGAAGGAACAACTTTCATTGTACGGAATCTGTTTTTCAACACCCCTGTGCGGAGGAAATTTTTAAGACAGCCTGCTACAGAGGGTGGTTATATTGCGGATTTAATGGAGCATCTTGCTCTGTCCAGACCGGACATTTCCTTTAAGCTGGTGCTGGGAAACCAGATGAAATTTCACACATCCGGGAACGGGGATTTAAGGGAAGTGATCTACCGTATTTACGGCCGGGATGTGGCAAATGCGCTGGTGCCGATTCAGTACGTTCAGGACGGTATTAAAATAGAAGGATACCTTGGGAAGCCGATTCAGGTTCGTTCAAACCGAAATTATGAGATTTATTTTATCAACGGCAGGTTTGTCCGGAGTAATGTGATTGCCAGGGCGGTGGAGGAGGGATACCGCGAATATCTCATGCAGCACAAGTTTCCGCTCTGCGTGCTGCATATTACCATGGATACGAACCGGGTGGATGTGAATGTGCATCCAACCAAGATGGATGTTCGCTTTACCGATGCCATGAGTTTCAGTGCGCTTCTCTGCGGAGCAGTGAAATGTACCTTAAAACATCATGAGATGATTCCGGAGGCACTGTTGTCTACGGAGAGGGAACGGAAAGCGGAGGAAAAAAATGAGCACTTGCTCCGTGGACGTGAGAGGACGCCGGAACCTTTTGAACAGCGCCGGGGTGATGCTTACCGTGTCATGGAGGAGATGAAATACGAAGCGGAACGCCCTAAAATGCAGGAATTTATTCAAAATCCCGTATGGGCCAGGGTGAAAAATGGTGAAATTGAGGAAAAAATGCAGGAGGAATCAGCAAATTCTGCATTTTCTTCTCAAATAACCGTAAAAAAGCCCCAAAAAATGACAGATGTGTCGGAAAAAGTTCAAAACAGTTCAGAATCGGCATTGGAGGTCTCGCCGGAGAGCCAGGTATTGTCGGAACAGGAGACATTTTTCACGGAAACCTCGGAGATCAGAGAAAAACAGCCCAAACAGCAGCGGGAACATGGGAAGTCTGCCGAAGAACCGGCAGGAAATCCGGCTCAGCTGAATCTGTTTGAAGAAAAGTTACTGACAGCGGACAATCGTCGCAGATTTCGGATAATAGGGCAGGTTTTTGAAACCTACTGGCTCATTGAGTTTGAAGATAAGCTGCTGATGATAGACCAGCATGCGGCTCACGAAAAAGTGAACTATGAACGGCTGATGAAGCAGTTTCGAGAGAAAAAAGTGGTTTCACAGACTCTGATGCCGCCGGTGATCGTCAGTCTCTCCGGACAGGAGGAGGCGGTGCTGAAGGAACATATGAAGGTTTTTGAAAGCCTGGGGTTCGAGACAGAGTCCTTCGGCGGCAGTGAGTATGCCCTGCGCAGTGTACCTGTGGACCTGTACGGCTGCGGGGAAAGACAGATGTTTCTGGAGGTACTGGACCAGCTTGCGGGCGGTAATTTTGGAGGAATTCAGGTGGTGGAAGAGAAGATAGCATCCATGTCCTGCAAGGCAGCGGTAAAGGGCAATAATCTTCTGAGTATTGCCGAGGCTGAAGTCCTGATCGACGAATTGCTGACACTGGAAAACCCGTACAACTGTCCTCACGGCAGACCCACTGTCATCGCCATGACAAAATCGGAGATGGAGCGAAAGTTTAAGAGAATTGTAACATGAAACAGGATTGGAAAATGCATGAAAACAACAGGCCCCCTCTGATAGTGCTTACGGGGCCCACAGCGGTGGGCAAAACCAGACTGTCCCTTGCTCTGGCGAGGGCGGTGAAGGGAGAGATTGTGTCGGCTGATTCCATGCAGGTATACCGGCACATGGACATCGGTTCTGCCAAGATCAGGCCTGAAGAAATGCAGGGGATACCTCACCACATGATTGATATTCTGGATCCCTGGGAATCCTTCAATGTGGTGCTTTTCAAGGAACGCTGTGAGGAGTGCATCGGGGGAATCTATGAGAGAGGGCATATCCCCGTTGTCACCGGTGGCACCGGCTTTTATATTCAGGCTCTTTTGCGGGACGTGGATTTTACGGAGGAACCGGAGGACAGGGCTTACAGGGAGAGCCTGGAAAGACTTGCCGCCGAGAAAGGGCCGGAATATCTTCATGCCATGTTAAGAGAGTCGGATCCTGCAGCGGCGGAAGAAATTCATTTTAACAACATAAAGCGTACTGTCCGTGCCCTGGAATTTCACCACCTGACGGGGAAGCGCATCTCGGATCACAATCACCGTGAGAGACAGAAGGAAAGCGCTTACAATTCCTGCTATTTTGTCCTGAATGACGAAAGGGACAGGCTTTATGCCCGCATTGAGCAGAGGGTAGATGAGATGCTGGAGCAGGGCCTGGCAGATGAAGTCCGACGTCTGCGGGACATGGGATGCCGAAGGGGCATGGTGTCCATGCAGGGACTGGGCTACAAGGAAATCATGGCGTGGCTTGAAGGGGAAACTACTTTCGAGGAAGCAGTGGAAATATTAAAGCGGGACACCAGACATTTTGCCAAGAGGCAGCTGACCTGGTTCCGCAGGGAGAAGGATGTTATCTGGGTCAATAAAGATGAATTCGGCTATGATGAAGACAGGATGCTTACGTTTATGCTGGAGCAGTGTTTTATATCAGGATTGTTGGATCCTGCATAGCGGAATCATGGAGGTTTTTATGGACGAATTAGAGAAAATGTATGCCCAAATGGGTATAACGAAACAGGTGTATGATTACGGTGAGGCTGTTCTGGAAAAACTTGTCACCCGCTTTCAGAAGATTGATGAAAATGCAGAGTATAACCAGATGAAGGTAGTGAAGGCAATGCAGGACTGCAAAGTCAGTGAGGCCTGTCTGCTGGGCACTACCGGCTACGGCTATAATGACCTGGGCAGAGATACTCTGGAGGCAGTGTATGCCGGAATCTTCCACACTGAGGATGCTCTGGTGCGCCCCCAGATTACCTGCGGCACCCATGCACTGGCTCTGGCCCTGATGAGCAACCTGCGCCCCGGGGATGAACTGCTTTCACCTGTGGGAAAGCCCTATGATACACTGGAGGAGGTCATTGGCATTCGTCCTTCCAGAGGGTCGCTTGCGGAGTACGGAATCACCTACCGCCAAGTGGATCTTCTGCCGGATGGCAGCTTCGACTACGAAAACATCAGGGCGGCTGTCAATGAACGCACAAGGCTTGTGACAATCCAGCGCTCCAAGGGCTATCAGACCAGGCCCACCCTGTCGGTGGAAAAAATCGGTGAGCTGATTGCCTTTATCAAAGGGATCAAACCGGATGTCATCTGCATGGTGGATAATTGTTACGGCGAATTTGTGGAAACAAGGGAGCCGGGCGACGTGGGGGCAGACATGGTGGTGGGTTCCCTCATCAAAAACCCCGGCGGCGGCCTTGCACCCATCGGCGGTTATATTGCAGGGAAGCGGGAGTGCGTGGAAAATGCTGCTTTCCGGCTGACATCCCCAGGGCTGGGAAAGGAAGTCGGAGCATCGCTGGGTGTATTAAAAGATTTTTATCAGGGGCTTTTCCTGGCACCCACAGTAACCGCATCCGCATTGAAAGGAGCAATTTTTGCCGCAAACCTGTATGAGCCTCTTGGTTTTGATGTGGTGCCAAACAGTGTTGAGAGCCGCCATGACATTATCCAGGCAATCACTTTCGGCACTCCAGAGGGAGTCATTGCTTTCTGTCAGGGCATCCAGGCGGCCGCATCCGTTGACAGCCATGTAACGCCGGAGCCCTGGGATATGCCCGGGTATGATGCAAAGGTCATCATGGCGGCGGGAGCCTTCGTGTCCGGCTCCTCCATTGAACTCTCCGCAGACGGCCCCATCAAACCTCCCTTTGCGGTGTACTTTCAGGGTGGACTGACCTGGTTTCACGCCAAGATGGGAATTCTGAAATCGCTTCAGTTCCTGGTGGACAGAGGGATAGTGTTGATTGGGGTCGAAAAAGATAAAAATTAATTATTTGATTTTTGTGTACAGCTTTTTCATTTTATGGTAAAATAAATCTTAATGTGAAGCATGGGATGTCCGAAATGGCATCCGAATCCGGACTTTTCCGCACGGGCAGCGGAAAAGAATGGGGCAGAGGAAAGCAATCTCGCGAAGAGATGGCTCTTCCGAAAGAAACAGTACAAAAGAAAGTTGAGGAATTGTTTTGAAAAAAGGGAATTGGCTGCCGGTGTTGCTGGTACTTGTAGGATTTGTCATAGGGCGTTTTATCGGTTCATACTTTCAGGGCAGCTTTTTAAACTATGGGCAGTCCTTTGGGCTGAGCTCTCCCATTATTCTTGACCTTGGATTCTTCGTTCTGACCTTTGGGCTGACTATCAATATCACTATTGCAAGCGTCATCGGTGTAGTCATAGCGCTGGTGGTATACCGCTTTATCCGTTGAGGAGCGGAATGTCCGCAGTTCTGCGGACGAGAAGGTAGAAGGAGCCATACATGCCTCAGAAAAAGGCAGATGCAATGCAGGAACTTCCCTATGAAAGATTCCTGCGTTTCGGACCGGAGAACCTGACGGAAGCAGAGCTTCTGGCAATCATTATCAGGACCGGCACGAAGGAAAAAAGCGCAGTTCAGCTGGCGGAACAGGTACTGGGACTGGCAAAATATCCCAAAGAGGGCCTGCTTGGACTCCATGACGTGAGTCTGGAGGAACTGGAGAGCATAAAGGGAATCGGTCAGGTAAAGGCTGTGAAACTGAAGTGTATCGCGGAATTATCTGTGCGCATAAGTGCCGCCACCGCCAGAGCGGGGGCAAAGTTTACCAATTCCGGACAGGCTGCCGCATACTTCATGGAAAAACTGCGGCACAGGGACACAGAATGTGTCTTTCTGGCAAGTCTGGATGCAAAGGGACAGTTGATACGCGAGAAAAAGCTGTCGGAGGGCAGCGTGAGGACCGCACTGATTTCTCCCAGAGAAATATTTTTGGAGGCGCTGGACGCAAGAGCGGTAAATATATTGCTGGTACACAATCATCCCAGCGGAGACCCGTCGCCCAGCAGAAGTGATATGGAAATCACAGCCGCAGTCAGGGAGCTGGGGGAAAAGATGGATATTCCCCTGTTGGATCACATTGTGATAGGCGATAACCGGTATGTCAGTTTCCGGGAAGCCTCCTGGTTCGCAGACAAAAACTGATAGTTACGATAAGAAAGGGGTTGTCATTTTGGCAAACAACGCATTTGGTATCGATCTCGGCACCAACAACATTAAAATCTACAGCAGGAGTGATGACAGCGTTCTGATTGAAAAGAACATGATTGCCATCGAAAACAAGAATACGCTTTTTGCTTACGGGGACTCTGCATTTGAAATGTATGAGAAAGCGCCCGGAAATATTCATATATCCTATCCGCTTTCCAACGGTGTCATCGCGGACATTAAAAATATGGAGACTCTGGTACGCTATTTTGTGGCAGACCTGCAGAAGGGGAACAGCAAGCCTGCAGACTTTTATATTGCGGTCCCCACAGATGTGACAGAAGTGGAAAAAAGGGCTTTCTATGACCTGGTAAAGGATGCAGGCGTGAAAGCAAAGCGGATTATGGTGGTTGAGAAGGCCGTTGCTGACGGGCTGGGGCTGGAAATCGATGTCAAGAATTCACAGGGCGTGCTTGTAGTGAATGTAGGATACGAGACTACGGAAATTTCCATTTTGTCTCTGGGAGGCATTGTGCTGAGCAGGCTGATAAAGACGGGGGGCTTAAGATTTGACGAGGCAATCCGTGCGGCGGTCAGGAAGGAATTCAGCCTGATCATTGGCGGCAAGACAGCGGAGTCCGTAAAAATTTCACTGCGGGAGCTGGAAGAAAGCGGAGCGGGTGCGGTTGTCTACGGGCGCGACATTGTGACAGGACTTCCCGTGGAGCGCGAAATACCCACAAAGCTTGTGGATGACTGTCTGGAAGAGCACTTTAATACGATTATTGACAATGTGAAGGTAATTTTGGAGAGAACCCCCCCTGAACTTGCGGCGGATATTTACCGTCACGGTGTTTTCCTCACCGGAGGAGCCTCTCAGGTGAATCATCTGGCGGAGAGAATGGCCATGGGGACAGGACTGAAGGTAAATGTGGCGGAGCATCCTTCTACCAGTGTGGTTATGGGACTTGCCAAGATTATCAAGGATGACAACTATAAATCCGTAGCTTATGCAATTGAAGGGATGAGTAAATGAGCCCAGTAATAAAAAGAAAAGGGGAGAGATTTACTTTGCCGAGTAAATATCTCCTTTTAATTTTAACGATTCTCTGCACCCTGCTGATGCTGGTTACTTTCGGCACGGATGTATTCAACAGACCCCTGAACTCGGTGGTTGGATACGTGGTGGTGCCCTTTCAGCAGGGAATCGGAAAGCTGGGAAGCTGGATTTCCAACCGTTCGGAAGAATTGGTGCAGATACGGTCGCTTTTGGAGGAGAATGCCCGGCTGAAGGAAGAAATTGCCGCGCTGACAGAAGAGAACATTTTGCTTCAGCAGGATAAATACGAATTAAACAGCTTGAGAGAGCTTGTGGAGCTGAGCGAACAGTATGGAGAGTATAATAAGGTTGGGGCCCGGATTCTCGCCAGAGACGCCGGTAACTGGTACTCCTCCTTTCTGATTGACAAGGGCAGCGATGACGGACTTACTCTGGACATGAACGTTATCGCGGGAGGCGGTCTGGTGGGACGCATCACTTCGGTAGGACCCAACTGGGCAAAAGTGACCTCTATTATTTCGGACAACAGCTATGTCAGCGGTATGACCCTTTCCACAGAGGACAACATGATGGTTGCCGGAGATCTGAAACTGATGGCGGATAACTGTATCAGTTTCAGCCAGCTGGTGGACAGCAAAAATATGGTGGTGGAGGGAGACAAAGTGGTAACCTCAAACATCAGCGACAAGTTTCTTCCGAATATACTGATCGGATACATCAGTTATATTGAAAAGGATGCCAATAATCTGACAAAATCCGGTCTGATCACGCCTGCAGTAGATTTCGAACACCTGGGAGAGGTGTTGGTTATCACAGATGTAAAACAGGTTCCTTAAAGAAAGGAAGGGCAGTATGCTCAGAAAATTTGTTGTGGCCCTCTTTGTGATCGGCAGCTTTATCCTGCAGTGCAGCGTATTCAGTCATATTTCCTTTGCCGGTATTATTCCGAACATGATGATTGTCCTGACAGCATCATTCGGTTTTATGAGAGGAGAGAAGGAAGGGCTGATAATCGGTTTTTTCTGCGGGATGTTAAATGATATTTTTTTTGGAAGCTTTCTTGGCTTTTACGCTCTTGTTTTGATGTACATAGGATATCTGAACGGCAAGTTCAGCCGTATATTTTATCCGGAGGATATTAAACTTCCCATAGCGCTGATAGTTACCAGTGATCTGTCCTACGGCACACTTTGCTACATACTTTTGTTTATGCTTCGCGGCAAATTTCAGTTTACGTACTATTTTTCACATGTGATTCTGCCGGAAGTTCTCTACACCATTGTGGTTACATTATTTCTTTATCCGCTCATTTTAAAGGTGAACGGAAAGCTGGAAGCCCGGGAAAGAAGGAGGGCTTAGAGATATGTTTGACGAATTTAAGGAAAAGATAATAAGTTTTTTTACCAGTCGGCTGACAATTTTTACCCTTGTCTTTTTTATCCTGGGAGCGGTTCTGATTTACCGATGCTTCGATCTGCAGATTGTCCACGGCGAGGAGTATCTGGAAAATTTTGTGCTGGAGACGGAAAAGACCAGAGATATTGCCAGCACCAGAGGTAATATATATGACAGGAACGGAAACATTCTGGCATATAACGAACTGGCATATTCGGTGAAGATTGAAGATGTGTTCGAGTCCGGCAGAAAAAAGAATGCAAATCTGAATGAGACTGTCTTGAAGCTGATTCACATGATTGAGAGAAACTGGGACCATGTTATCACAGATTTCAAGATTATGCTGGACGAGGATGGTG